>NZ_JBHVSA010000001.1:1948069-2442888 GCF_042885355.1 Nocardia sp. NPDC058058
AGTCTTTTGCCGCCGTTCCCGCCGTATTTGTCCTGGGGGGTGGCTTGCTACCTGCTGTCGCAGTCGTGGCCGCCCCCGGCGGTGGGGTGGCTCTTCCTGTTGGCGTGGCGCCGGTTTGCCGCGCGGCCCCCGACAGTGCGGTGTCAGATCAGCTCATCGAGGACGCGGCCAGGACCGATAGGTCGGGGTCGGTGATCTCCGATAGGCCGTTGGCGGTGATCTGCATGACCCGGGCGGTGCCGATGTCGAAGAACAGACCCGAGACGGCGACACCGCGGCGCAGCATGGCATCTCGAACCACCGGGTGGTTGCGCAGCGTCTCGAGCTGCACCGCCACATTCACCATGGCCAGCTGATCGGCGCGATCGAAGCCCGCCGCGGCGGCGGCCTGGCCGACCGAATGGCCGCGATGCCAGCGATCCACGCTCGAACCGGCATTGGCGAGCCAGTCGCCCAAGCCCGGCCCTTCCGGAACCCCGCTCAGCAACGCCTTCATCGCACCGCAGGACGAATGTCCGCACACCACAACGTGATCCACTTCCAGCTCCTCCAGGGCGAAGGACAGCGCGGCTTCGACCGAGGAGTCCTGTCCGTTGGGCGGCACCAGGTTTCCGACATTGCGGATGGTGAACAGGTCACCCGGACCGGTATTGGTGATCAGGTTCGGCACGACGCGCGAATCGGCACAGGTCAGGAAGAGCGAGTGCGGATTCTGTCCGTCGCGCAGTTCGTCCAGGTGCGGGCGAACCACATGCGCGTTGCGGCGGTGGAAGGCTCGGACGCCGTTGTCGATGGGGTTGCCCTCACCTTCACGCCACGGCCGCAGCACCTCGTCGAGCAGCCCCTTGGACCGTCCGCGCACCGGCGGACCGGTGAGCGCGTCGGCCATCGGCGCGGACCCGAGTTCCACGAATTCCACTCGGCCGCCGGTGTTCTCATGCTGCGAGGCCCAGTCGTGAATGGCCTCGTAGGCGGCGTGATCGAGGAAGTCGACGCTCATCTCCACCAGCACGGTGGAGCCCTCGGGCACCTTCGCCAGCTGCGCCGAGAGCTTCGGCAGCGCCAGGAAGGTGCAGGTGCCGTCGATGCTGACCATCCAGCGATCGGTGCCGATCACCGGATCGGCGGATACGTTCACCCGCACCACCCGCCACAGCAGCAGCGCGAACGCCAGCAGCAGCCCGATGAGCACGCCCTCCAACAGGTTCAGGAAGACCACCGCGAGCACGGTCACCACGTAGACCAGCAGGTCTCCGGTGCGCCGGGCCAGGCGGATATGGGCCAACTTCACCAGCTGGATGCCGATCACGATGAGCAGACCGGCGAGCGCCGACTTCGGAATCTGCTGCACCACACCGACGAGCGCGACGGAGAACACCAGAATCCAGATGCCGTGCAGGAACGCCGAGGCGCGACTGCGCGCACCGGCCTGCACATTGGTGGCACTGCGCACGATGACACCGGTGACCGGCAGACCGCCGAGCAGACCGGAGGTCATATTGGCCGCGCCCTGCGCCATCAACTCGCGGTCGAAATTGGTACGCGGACCGGTGTGCATCTTGTCCACGGCGACCGCGGACAGCAGCGATTCCACACTGGCGATGAGCGCGATGGTCAGTGCGGCGAGCGCGACCGCGCCCCAGCCGCCGGACGGCATCTCCGGCAGTCCGATGGCGTCGAACAGCGAGCCGCTCAACACGATTCGTTCCACATTGCCGGGCACCACCATGGACAGCCCGGTGGCGATGACGATGGCGACCAGCGGTCCGGGTAGCGCGCGCAGCTTGCCGGGCACGTACTTCCAGCTCAGCATGATCGCGATGACCACGGCGCCGATGAAGAAGTCGTCACCGTGCAGGTTCAGCAGTTCATTGGGAAGTTCGACCAGGTTCTTCCACGCGGTGCTGTGCGACGCCCCTCCGAGCAGCACATGCAGCTGTTGCAGCGCGATGGTCACGCCGATGCCGGCGAGCATGGCGTGCACCACCACGGGTGCGATGGCCAGCGCGGCGCGGGCAATGCGGCTGAGTCCGAACAGGATCTGTAGCAGTCCGGCCGCGACGGTGATGAAACACGCGACCTTCCAGCCGAATTGGTTGATGGTCTCGGCGACCACCACGGTGAGACCGGCGGCGGGGCCGCTGACCTGCAATACGGATCCGCCGACCAGGCCGACCACCACGCCGCCGACCACAGCGGCGATGAGACCGGCGGCGATCGGAGCGCCGGAGGCGACGGCGATGCCGAGAGATAGCGGTAGTGCGACCAGAAAGACCACAATGGACGCGGGTAGATCGTGGCGCAGGAGCGTGCTGGACCAGCGGTCCGCTCTACCTGGCGGTGAATCGGTGTCGGTAGACATCTCGGCTCCTTCTCCGGATCGAATCGATCCGAAAGCGTCGAACATGTTCTGTGGGCATCGAATTGATGCTGTGGACAGCGTTGGCCACAGACTCACCGGACGAGCTGTTTGTAAGATTAGAAGTAAAGACTTAGTAAAAGCTGAGAAAACCGAGGCCATAATGTAAAACGGGCGTGAACCCTTTCGGATTCACGCCCGGCGTGCGCCGCCTACGCCGATCGACCGGCGCCAACGGTTTGCAGAAGACCTCTCGAACCGATGTCGGTCACTCTGCGATCCCCGATCTCCGCGATCCCGTCCATCGTGACCTCCACCACTCGGGCGGAGGCGATATCGAAGAACAGACCGGAGAGCACCACGCCCCGCTCGAGCACCCCGCGCCGAACCACGGGATGCCCGTAGAGGGTTTCCAACTGCACGGCCACATTCACCATGCCGAGCTGATCCACCGGCCCGAAGCCGGCCGCCGCGGCCGCCACCGCGACCGGGTGCCCGAGCCGGAAGCGCACCAGACTCGGGCGCGCGTTGGCGAGCCAGCCGTCCAGATCCGAACCGGTGACCGCCTCCGAGTGCAACGCCTCCATCGCGCCGCAACTCGAATGTCCGCACACCACCACCGAGCGCACATCCAATTTGTCCAGCGCGTAGATGAGCGCCGCCTCCATGGACGCGTCCCGCCGATCGGCCGGAATCAGATTGCCGATATTGCGGACCGTGAACAGATCACCCGGACCGCTGTTGGTGATCACGTTCGGCACCACACGCGAATCCGCACAGGTGACGAAGAGCGAATCCGGTTCCTGCCCATCGGCCAGCACGCCCAGGTGCGGGCGCATCACATGCGCGTGACTGCGGTTGTAGGCCGCCACCCCGGCGACGATGGGATCGACCTCTGCCCCGGTGCGCCGCCACGGACCCAGCACCTCGTTGAGGGTGTGCCGCGAATGTCCGCGCGCGGGCGGGCCGTCGGTCGCGCCCGCCATGCGCACGCTGCCCACTTCCACGAATTGCACTGTGCCGCCCTCGGATCGGTGCTCCTGCACCCATTCCTGCACCGCGTCGTAGGCGGCGTGGTCGAGGAAGTCGACGCTCATCTCCAGGGTGACGTCCGCACCGGTGGGCACCTTGGCCAGTTCGGCCGTCAGCTTGGGCACCGCCAGGAAGGTGAAGGTGCCGTCCACGGTGACCAGCCAGCGGGTGCTGTCGACCTGGGTGGCGTGCACCGCGACCCGGACCACCCGCCACAGCAGCAGCGCGAAAGCCAGTGCGAGCCCGACCACCATGCCCAGCAACAGATTCCAGAACACCACCACGATGATGGTGGCCGCGTAGACCACCAGATCGCCGGTGCGCTGGGCGCGCCGGATATGCGCGAGCTTGATGAGCTGGATGCCGACCACGATGAGCAGTCCGGCCAGCGCGGCCTTGGGAATCTGGCGCACCACCCCGACCAGGGCGACCGAGAACAGCAGAATCCACAACCCGCACAGCATGGTCGAGGCCTTGCCCCGCGCGCCCGCCTTCACATTGGTGATGCTGCGCACGATGACCGCCGCCACCGGCAGGCCGCCGATCATGCCGGACACGATATTGGCCGCGCCCTGACCGATCAGTTCCCGATCCAAATCGGTTCGGCGCGCGGAGTTCTGGCGGATGCGGTCCACCGCGACGGCCGAGAGCAGGGTTTCCACGCTGGCGATGAGCGCGATGGTCACCGCCATCAGCGCGACCGTGCCCCAACCGCCGTGCGGCACCTGCGGCAGCCGAATCTCGTCCAGCAGTGAGCTGTTGAGCACGATGTGCTCGACGCGGGTGGGCAGCACGAAGGACAGCGCGGTGGCCGCGACCACCGCGACCAGCGGGGCGGGCACCACCCGCAGCTGCGCGGGTAATCGCTTCCAGCCCACCAGGATCACGATGACCAGCAGACCGACCGCGAGGTCGCCGCCGTGCACCGAGCGCAATTCCTGCGGCAGGCCGACCAGGCTGTCCCAGGAGGAACTGAGCGAATTACCGCCGAGCAGCACGTGCACCTGCTGAAGCGCGATGACCACGCCGATACCCGCGAGCATGGCGTGCACCACGACCGGAGCGATGGCGAGCGCGCCGCGCGCGATGCGACTGAGCCCGAAGACTATCTGCAGCAGTCCGGCCAGCACGGTGATGAAACAGGTGGCGGCCCAGCCGAATTGGTTGATCGATTCGGCGACCACCACGGTGAGGCTGGCGGTCGGGCCGCTGACCTGCAGTGTGGAGCCGCCGATGAGTCCGGCTACCACCCCTCCCACTACCGCGGCGATGAGACCTGCGGCGACCGGGGCTCCGGCGGCGACGGCGATGCCGATGGAAAGCGGTAGCGAGACCAGGAACACCACCAGGGAGGCTGGTAGATCATGGCGTACCAACTCGGCGAGGCCGGGGAGCGACGTCCGGGGAGGCTGTTCGGTGTCGGTGGACATATTTCTCCTTCGCCGGTACGGCGGGAGCCGCCCGGTTCATCGGTCAACATGTACTGGCATCGAGAGCGAGCGACGGGCGAGGCTGTGACAGCACGACGCTAGGCAGAACGGCGTAATCGTAAAGACTCTTTAAAGAATCCGGAAAGGGTTTGCGGAAATTGGGGCGAACCTCTACCAAACTGTGACCTGCGCCACTTGCTGGACGGATGCCCGATTTGGCGGCAAACCGACTGGTCGACTGTCCGAAAAGTCTCGTGATCTCGACAATCCCGGTGCTACGCTCGTAGCGCAAATCGATCGAAAGCTTAACGGACACAATATCTTCCGTTGGGGTGGATGCTTTCATTCACAAAGAAACGAATTGTCATGATTCTCGTCTTCATTGCCAAAGACATCGACGTTCTGGATGACGGTTACAAGGACATGGGCAGCGAACTGGGTATCGCCTACGCCTACGTTCCCAAGCTATGGCCCGGCGGCATCCGGCTGGAGAAGAAGGAAAATCTCTTCATCACCGCGCACGGCAACAAGAAGGTCATCGGTGACGAGGGGCCGACCCTGTCCATCGACGCGACCTCCCTGGCCAAGATCATCTCCCAGATCATCCCGCTCAGCTACACCGGCGATATCTACATGTCGACCTGCAATTCCTACGAGTTCGCCAAAAGCCTCAAGAAGGAGTTCGGCGACAATCTGCCGCTGACCGACTACTACGGCACCAAGAAGTCGATCCCCTACAAGATTCAGGGCCCCTCCGGCGACAGCTGGCACAAGGCGCCCTGACCACCCGGATCCCGCCCGAACAAATACTGCCGCTGGTGAGCTCACCCGGTAGGTGGCACGCGAGCCACGCACGACGGCAACGCTGCCGTCCACGACCCCCGATCGGTGACCGGTTCACCGATCACCGAGGCCGGCAACGCGGCTCGCGTGGCTGCTCACCTCCCGCGAGCCAAAAGTGAACTTGGAATATTTCATTCCGAAAGGGCAACGGTAGCAAAGGATCTTGCAGTAGCCTCCTGGCCAGACCGGGTCGATAGGGCCCGGCTCGCCCTTGGAGAGTACGCATGAAGTTCGTGAAATACGTTGCTGCCGTTGCCATGTCGGTCGCCGCACTGGTGTCCTTGAATACCGGCCCGGCCAGTGCCGGCGCGAGAGGCGCGGTGCTCGACACGAATCAGGTACTGGCCCAGGGCGATTATCTGACGACCCTGCCGCAGAGCGGTTCTCGGGCCTTCGCCATCCTGCAGGGCGATGGCAACTTCTGCGTCTACCGTGGCACCGGCCCGAGCAACAACCAGGGCGGCGTCTGGTGTTCCGGAACCTCCGGCCACTCCCAGGTTTTCGGCATCATGCAGGGTGACGGCAACTTCGTCATCTACCGGGGCACCGGCCCCGGCAACAATCAGGGCTATCTGTGGGGCACCGGCGGCCGCAGTGGCGCTTCCGGCTTCTACCTCCAGCTCAACGGCACCGGCTTCGGACACTCCAACCCGAACCTCCAGGTGGTCGGGTTCCCCGCCAACGGCCACAACACCTGCTACTGGTCCAGCGACGGCAACTGCGCCCTGGGCGGCTAGCACCCGACAGCACTCGGCGATGACGTTGCTTCGCCGAGCGATGCGGCTCGTCGAAGCAACGCGCGGGTTTCCTATTCGTGCGCGGTGAAGGTGTTGTGGGCGGCGCGGCGGACGTCGGGGGCGGGGTGGGTGCGCAGGGTCGTCAGGAGGGTGGACCAGGGTGGGGTCCAGCCGAACTTGTTGCCGCACTTGGCGATCAGGTCGACTGCCGCCAGGGCGGTGGGTGCGGTCGGGGAGGCCGCCAGGGCGGTGGCGATGTGTTGCCAGCTGGCGGCGGGGATTTCGTCGGGGAGTGAGCCGAGGCGGGCGGACAGGCTGCGGGCCGGGTAGGTGGTCAGGGCTCCGATTGCCAAGGGAGACAGGGCTTCCAGGGCCGCGCCGGTCCGGTCGGGCTCGGTCCAGCGCAGCGCGGCGACGGTCAGGTCGATCGCCTGTTCGTGCCAGAGCGGGTCGGGGGTGAGCAGCGCGGTGACGCGGTCCGCCAGGGGGCGGGCGTCGTCGTTGTTCCGCAGGACCGGGGTGAGCCAGTGCAGCAGGGTCGAAAGTCGTTGGCGGGCGGGGAGATCGCGGTCGGGGAAGGTGTCGGTGGTGTGCGCGAGGAGTTGTTCCACGGCGGTCTCGACCGCCGAGGGGTGACCGGTTCCGGCCGCGTCGGCGAGCAGCGCGCGCATGGCGGCGGTCCAGAGGCCGATCTCGGACAGGTCCGTCAGGCGGGCGATCAGGACGTCCCGGGTGTCGGTCGGGGACCAGCGATACCAGCGGGTCAGGGCATCAAGGGCTTGGACGGCGACGCGGTGGTCGGGTCCGGCTGCCAGATCGCGCAGGAAGGCGGCGAATCGAAGGCGCTGCGGGACCGGCAGCAGCGACGGGGAGATATCGAGGACCGCGCCCGCCACATCGGGCTCGGTGGCGGCCTCGGCCAGCAGTTGCCAGGACGCGTCGCTGTCCAGCAGCCGGGCGGCCGCGAAGACGATGGCGCGCCGGATATCCCGGTGCACGCCCGGCCGGGCGCTCACCGCACCGATGATCGCGGCGGCATCGGGTGCGCGCAGGGTGGCGAGCAGTCGCACGCCCTCCTTCACCGAGGTGATCTTGGGCGAATCGAGCAGGGGCGCAAGGGTTTCGCCGAGCCGCGGGCGCGGCACCAGGCGGGCCAGGGTGGCGATGGAGCTGACCGCGACCCGCGCGCGATCATCGCCCACATATCCGGCCAGTACGGCGATGGCCCGCTCGGGTTCGGTGCAGCGGCCCAGCGCGGTCAGTCCCGCCTCGGCCACGATGACATCATCGGACCCGGTGTACGCGCGCACGCGCGCGAAAGTCCCCGGCAGCCGCCCCAATTGGCGGATCGCGTTCGCACGCTCACCGGCCGAGGCTTTCGGCGATTGCGCATAGGCGTCCAGCAGCCCGGCGTAGCGGTCGATGTGCGCGGTCGTCCAATTGTCGAATCCCGCGTGGAACATGGGCACGTAGTGAGTCTTCGAGGACAGAAACCGCCCGGTGGGAGCCTTGCGCAGCAAACCGTCCAGCAGATCGGTGCGGCGCCGGGCAATGAATTCGGCCACCTCCGGCACGGTGATGAGCGAGCGATCGCGGCGCAGCATATCGTCGAGATTCGTATCGCGCCGAACGGGATCGGTGAGCGCGAATCGGGCCGCGGCGCGCACGGTCGAATCATCGGATGCCCCGCACGCGCGCAGCACCAGATCCTGCAATCCCGGCACCGCGAAGGCACGGCGCTCCAGGCCGGTCGCCAGCGCGAGGGTCAGCTGCCACCGGTCCCGCGCGGCATCGGCTTCCAGTCGCGGTCGCAGCGCCTCGAACACTCGCAGCTCCGCACCGCGCGGCAGATTCTCGCGCAACCCGTACAGGTTCAGCCAGGTCGTTGTCTCGGCCAGCATCGCCGAAATACGCAGTGCCGCATCGGAATAGGAATTGTCACCGGTCTGCGCACCACGTTTCAACAGCGTCCGCATCAGCTCGCCGATCGCGCCCGAGGTGGCATAGGAGCGATCGCGCGCCTGCATGGCATCGGCGGCCACCTGTTCGAGCGCCGGAAGCTGCGCCGGCGCGAGCAACGACATGGGAATGGCGCGGACGGCCTGTAAAGCACTGCGGCGCACCGGTTCCTGTTCATTACGCAGTCGCCGCAGCAGCTCGAAGAGCTCACCGATCACGGCACTGTCGCGGCTACCGACGGCAGCGATCACCAGCAGCGGGTAGGCGGTGGCGCGCTCCTGCGCGGTGGGTCGCCGAATAGCTTCGGCCAGTATGGGTTTCGCCTCGGCCCAGGGCAGCCGGGCGGACAGGCGCTCGGCGACTTCCGGCACATCGGAGCCGCCCGGCCGGGCCAGCAGCTCCCGGGCGAGGGCGGTGCGCGCCGCACCGGGCAATGCGTCGAGGGTGTGCAGATCGACTTCCCCCGGATTCAGACCGGCGCGCATGAGAGCCGGGGTCGCGACGGCCGCGCGACGGGACGGCGGCAGCGTGCGCAGGAACCGATACCGCTGTCCGGGTGCACAGGCCAGGTACAACTCCCCCAGCTCGGCATCGGAGCATTCCCGCATGGCCTGCCACAGCGCCGGTCCGGCGAGTCCGCGCCCATTTCCGCTGGGGTGCAACAGCAGTCGGCGCACGGCCGCCGCATCGTGCCGGGCCAGCCTGCCCGCCAGCGGGTGCAACGCCACGATGGAGACGTGATCGACCGCGAGCGCGGCCAATGCGAGCAGCCGATCCGGGTCGTACAGCGCCGCCGTGGTCACGCTCGCGGTGAGCTCGGGCCACAGTTCCCGCCATTCATCGCGACCGGCCGCGGGCGCGCGCTCGGCCACATAGTCCAGGACGACCCCGATGCGCGTGCGACACAGCGCCGCCCAACTCGGCACCGCGTACGCCAGCTCCGGCAGCATCTCGGCCACCAGCGCCGGTGAGCAGTACGGCAGCAGTCGCGCGGCCTCGATATCGCCGAATGCGGATCGCGTCGGCGGCAGCAGCGCATCGGCGAGTGCCGTGCGCTCGCCCCGGCTCAATGCCCGGACCAGGGCGCGGCGCGCGCGCTGCGACAGGCTGGGCAGTACGCGCACCACCATCTCGGGCGGGACGCCGAGCCGGACGACCGCGGTGAGCGCGCGCACGGCGCATTCGGGGTCCGGAGAATCCAATTGCCCCAGTAGATGATTCCGATGTCCCGCGATCAGGGCCAGCTGGATGGCGGTCAATTGTTGATACCGGTCCCCGCCGGACAACTCGGTGAGCATCCGATCCAGTTCCGGAGTTCCGGCCAATCGGCGCGCCTCCCGGGCAATGGCCGACGCGCGTCGCGGCAGCGACAGCTCCGCGACTTCCTCCAGAAACCGTTTCCCCTGCGCAGTCACCCGGTCACGGTACCGCTCACCCTGGGCCGGGGCAGCGTGGCACAGTCCCAACAAAGGGGACATTCCAGATAAAAAATCCTGAATGGTATGTTTTATTCGCTTTCCAGATCCACCCGGTTCCAGTCCGCGCGAGCGGGCATTTCTGCTGTTGTCCCTCCCCGCGAGAGGTTCGGCATGGCATCCCTGGGCAAGATCTGCACGTATATCGGATCGGTCACTGCCACAGTGGTTTTCGGCCTCGCGCTGACACCCTCGGGCACGGCGACCGCAGCCGGACCGGCGGTGCTCGGTCCGGGCTCGGGTATCGCGATCGGCACCAGCGAACCCGATGAGTTCTCGCTGTGCACACTGACCGCGATCGGCTTCGACGCCGCCAATCGCCTGGTGGGAATTACCGCCGGACATTGCGGTGAGGTCGGCGCCCAGGTGCTCGCCGAGAATTCGATCGGCACCGGTTATATCGGCAGGCTGGCCGAACTGGATTACTGGTGGGATTGGGCGGTCATCGAATTCGATCCGGCCAAAGTAATACCGGTCCGCCAAATCACCGCGAGTACGGTCGCCGGAATCGGCGCACCACCCGGCCCGCTGCAAATGGTCTGTAAGAACGGCCGCACCACCGGATTCACCTGCGGCCCGGTCTGGGAGACCATGGCCGAGGGATTCAGCAGCCATGTCTGCGCGGACTACGGCGATTCCGGTTCCCCGGTGCTGGTCGGTGATCAGCTGGTCGGCATGATCGTCTCCGGTCAGCCCATCCAGCTCGGCAGCGTCAACCTGCGCTTGCCCTCATGCGCCAATCCCGCGAATCCGGTGCACGAGCCCGACCTGGCCACCGGCATCGGCCACGTGCTGGCCGATATCAACGCGCACGGTGGCACGGGCGCGGGCTTCCGTCTGCTCTAGACCGCGGGCTGCTGCTGGGTGGCGCAGTGAATACCGCCGCCGCCCTCGGCAACCGTATTGATCTCCACCTGCACGACGGTGCGACCGGGATGCAGATCGGCCACGATGCCCTTGGCGTGATCATCGGCCGCGCGATCACCGAAGCGCGGCATGATGACCGCGTTATTGGCGACATAGAAGTTCACGTACGAGCTGAGGAACGAATCCCCGCGATCGCCGAGATTGCCGGGATCCGGCTCGGGCAGTTGCACGATCTCGAGTTTGCGCCCCTTGGCGTCGGTCTCGTTGCGCAGCACCTCGAAGGCCTGATCGTAGGCCCGCACCCACACGTCATCGCCCTCGGGCGGCTGCGACATGATCACCACGCCCGGATCGGCGAAGCGCGCCAGCGAATCGATGTGGTAGTCGGTGATGTCCTGTCCGGCAACGCCTTTGACCCAGATGACCTTCGACACGCCGAACAGATCCTTGAGCGCGCGCTCGATATCGCTGCGGGATTTGCCGGGATTGCGATTGGAGTTGACCAGCGAGCTCTCGGTGGCCATCAGCGTGCCCTCACCGTCGATCTCGATGGAACCGCCCTCACCCACGATCGGCGCGTCCACGCGCGGCAACCCGAGACGGTTCAACAGCGTGCCCGCGACCGCGGCGTCGCGCCGATGCTGCTGTTTGTTGCCCCAGCCGTTGAAGTGCAGATCGACCCCGGCCAGACCGCCCGCGCCGAGCACGAAGGTGGGTCCGGTATCGCGAATCCACAGATCGTCGGTGGCGATCGGAATGACCTCCACCCCGGATCCGCACGCCTGCTGTGCGGCATCGGCCTCGGCGGGTTCGGCCAGCATGGTCACCGGCTCGAATTCGGCGATGGCGCGGGCGATTCCGGCGATGTCATCCTGCACCGCCGGACCGTCCTGCCCCTTCCACACCGAGTCCAGTGGCGGCCAGGACATGAAAGTGCGTGCGTGCCTTGCCGATTCGGGAGGCATGCGCCAGGCCCCGCCCGGACCGGACGGTGTGGCCGAGCCGGAGGACAGCAATCCCCCGTCCTCGGGCGAGCAGGCCAATAGCGCCGCGCCGCCGACTACCGCGAGAGCGCTCGAACGAAACATCGTCCTGCGCGAGAACTCAGCCATCATTGCCCCTATCCAGGTCGAATCACCTGACTAACATTTTGGTCAGCTCACACGCTAACAAGCCTAGTTCCCCTTCAGCTACCGCGTGGGACCATGAGGAATCCCACCCGTCGCCCTCACGAAAACCTCATGGAATCTGACCTAAATTTTAGTCAGATTCCCGCAGTGGGTGACCTCGAACCTCGCCATGAACAGGAGAAACCGTGAGAATCGCGTACGCGCACCGCTGCCGCCGACACCGTGGCCGGAACGCGAACCTACTCGCCGAGTTCGGCGAGCAGCGCACCGCGCAGCAACTTGCGGGCCTGCTCCAATTCCAGGGTGCCGCTGAGCCAGCGCATGCTGAGCCCCTCGACCAGCGCGGTGAGGCGTTCGGCGGCGTCATCGGCGGCCACCTCCGGGCCGATGGTGCCCTGTGCCTGGGCGCGGCGAATGAGTTCGCTGTTGAAATCGGTCCAGCGGGCCGACGCGGCGCGCAATTGGTCGCGGAGTTCGGGCTGGAAGACCGCCGAGGCCCGCAATTCGCCCCAGGCGCTGCTGTTCTCGACCACGACCGAGGAGTCCTGCAATTCGCGCAGCAGCGCCTCGCTGAGATGACCGCGCGGATCGGTTTCGGGATCGGCCGCCACATCGGTGTACTGCTCGGCACGCGCGGTGACGAAATCCAGTGTGCTGGAGACCAGACCGGCGCGGTCCTGGAAGTGGTAGTAGATCAGGGCGGTCGAGACCCCGGCCTCCTTGGCGAGTTCCTCCACCCGCAGGCCGCGAATGCCACGCTGGGCCACGACCCGGACCGCGGCTTCCATTATCTCGGTGCGACGACGAGACATGCTCTCTCTCCACTGTTCTGAACTCGGACGACAGTACAGCCTACCGTACGATCTTGACTGAATATTTGGTCAACCAGCTAGAGGAGACCCCATGTTCGACCAGTCCCCCACCGGCCGCCGACTCGGCGCGGAATGGGAAAGCCATAACCGCACCTTCATGTCCTGGCCCGCACTCGAATCGGTCTGGAAACGCGATCTGCGCTATATCCGGGACGATATCGCGCGGGTGGCGCGGGCCATCGCGGACTACGAATACGTGGTGATGCTGGCGCGCCCGGATCAGGCCGATGCCGCGCAGCGCGCGTGCGGACGCCAGGTCGAGGTGGTGCCGCTGCCGGTGGACGATCTGTGGGCGCGCGATACCGTGCCGGTTTTCGTCGAACAGCAGGGCATCGTGATCGGCGTCGACTTCAATTTCAACGGCTGGGGCAATAAGCAGGTCCATGACAATGACGCGTACGTCGCCCGGAATCTGCTGTACCAGTTCCAGATTCGCGGTGAACAGGCCCCGTTGATCGCCGAGGGCGGCTCGTTCGAGACCGACGGTCAGGGCACGCTGCTGGTCACCGAGAGTTCGGTGTTCAATGCCAATCGCAATCCCGGTAAGGACCGGGACCGCATCGAATTCGAGCTGAAGCAGACGCTGGGCGTCACCAAGGTGATCTGGCTGGCCGGGGTGTACGGCGAGGACATCACCGATGCGCACGTGGACAGCCTGGTGCGCTTCGTCGCGCCCGGAGTCGTATTGCTGGACACCGCGTTTCCGGGTATGCCCGCCGATTCCTGGTCGCGGGCGGCGGATCAGGCGCGCATGGTGCTGAGCAATTCCACCGATGCGATGGGCCGGCCGTTGCGGATCATCGATCTGCCGCAGCCCGATCCGTACAAGGTCAGCGCCTATGACGACGATATGGTCACCACCTACGCCAATTTCTATATCGCCAATGACGCGGTCTTCCTGCCCGAATTCGGCGATCGCAAGGCGGACCGGCGCGCCCGGGACATCCTGCAGGAGCATTTCCCGCAGCGCGATATCGTCCCGGTGCGCATCGATGTCATCGCCGCGGGCGGCGGCGGAATCCATTGCTCCACACACGATCTGCCCGGACGGCCCGCCGACTGAGCTGCCCTCATCCGGCGACCGACGCCGGCGCGACGGTGCGGCGGCTCGGTATCCAGCCCGGGCGCGGCACGCTCTCCAGCAGGGCGCGGGTGTACGGATGCCGCGGGTTGCCGAGCAGTTCATCGGTCGGCCCCTGTTCCACCACCCGCCCCTGCGCCATCACCAGGCTGTACTCGGTCACCTGCCGCACCACGGCCAGATCATGGGTGATGAACACGTACGAAATGCCGGTCGCCGCACGGACATCGGCGAGCAGGTTCAATACCTGCGCCTGAATCGACACATCGAGCGCGGCGACGGCCTCGTCCAGCACCAGGACCCGCGGGTTCGCCCCGAGCGCCCGGGCGATGGCGACCCGCTGCCGCTGTCCACCGGAGAGTTGCGCGGGCAGCGAGCCCAGCAGTCGTTCATCGAGCGCGACCATCTCCGCGAGTTCCCCGACCCGCGCCCGTACGGTCGCGGGTGTTCCGGTGTGGTGCAGTGCGACCGCTTCGGTGAGCGCCTGCCGAATGGTGTGCCGCGGATCGAGGCTGGAATACGGGTCCTGGAACACGATTTGGGCCTCCCCGGCGCGTTTGCGCCGGGCGCGGGTGGAGCGGGACGGTTGTGAGCGATCGTTTCCGCAGCAGCTGATACCGCCCGAACTGGGCTGTTCCAGCCCGATCACCATGCGCGCGACCGTGGTCTTACCGGAACCGGATTCGCCGACTATGCCCAGTGATGAGCCGGCCGCCAGTTCGAAACTGACATCGTCGACGGCGGTGAACGTGCCGAACCGCTTGGTCAGATTGCGCACGCTCAGTACGGATGTCGTCATGCCGGGGTCCTCTTCAGGTCGAGCCGCAGTTCCGTGCTGTGCAGGCAGCGCACCGATCCGGTGGGTTCGGTGTGCAATGCGATCGGGCCGGATGCGGTGCAGTCGTCTTGCCGATGCGGACAGCGGTGCGAGAACCCGCAATTGAGATCGGCCTGCCACGCGCCGATGGGTTGTCCGGGAATGACGGCCAGCCGCGCACTGGGATGTTCGAGATCGGGCCGCGCCCGCGCCAGCGCGGCGGTATAGGGATGCAGCGGATCATGGTGCAGCCGTTGCGATGTCTGGGTTTCCACGATCTGACCGGCATACATGACCGCGGTCCGATCGCATACCGCCGCCGCCAGATCCAGGTCGTGCGTGATGAACAGCAGTGCGACGCCCGAATCCCGGCGCAGCTCATTGAGTATCGCCATCACCTCGGACTGGGTGGTGACGTCCAGGGCCGTGGTGGGTTCATCGGCGAGAATCATCTTCGGCTTGCCGAGCAGCGCCGCGGCGATCATGACGCGTTGCAGCATGCCGCCGGACAGATCGCCGGGATACTGCTTCATGCGTCGCGCGGTATCGGTGATCCCCACGGCGGTGAGGACTTCCTGCGCTTGCCGGGTCGCGGTGCGCCGATCCACCCGGGCGACCGAACGCAGCTGTTCGGTCAGGAAATCCCCGATCCGGCGCACCGGATTGATGGCGATGCGCGGGTCCTGGAAGATCACCGCCAGATCCGCGCGCGCCCGGCGCAGCGGTTCTCCGCGCAGGGCCAGCAGATCGTGGTCGCCGAGCCGGATCTCCCCGGTGGCCACCGCGCGTTCGGGCAGCAATCGCGCGATCGCCTTGGCGGTCATGGATTTTCCCGCACCGGATTCACCGACGAGGCCCAGGGCCTCACCGCGTTCGATGGTGAAGGAGATATCGCGCAGGACGGTGCGCTGCTCCCCCTGCGTGGTCAGGGTCACGCCGAGCTCACGCACGGTGAGCAGCGGGCTGGCTGCGGTCATCGCGGCTCCTTGGTGTACCGGTCATTGAGGCGTTCGCCCAGGATGTTGAAGGCCACCACCACCAGCACCAGCACGGTGCCGGAGACCAGGGATTCGGCCGGATAGCCCTGGAGCACACCGGTTTTGCCCTCCGAGGCCATTACGCCCCAATCCGCCTGCGGCGGTTGTACGCCCAGGCCGAGGAAGGAGATGGCGGCCAGATCCAGTGCCGCCCAGCCGAACAGGATGGTGGACTGCGCGACCAGCAGAGCGGCGATATTGGGGGCGATATGGCGGACGCAGATGGTCCAGGCCGAACAGCCCTGTACCTCCAGGGCTTCGATATAGGGCAGCGACCGTTCGCGCAGCGCGGCGGCGCGCACGATCCGCACCACGTACGGGGTGTACGCCACGGCCAGCGCGATGGCCGCGGACCACTGGCTCGGCCCGGCGATGGCCGCGACCAGGACCGCGAGCAGCAGTCCCGGGAACGCGAACACCAGATCCGAGCCCGAGGAGATGACACTGTCGACCCAGCCGTGCCGCCAGCTGGCCACGATCGCCAGTACGGTCCCGGCCAGCATGGCCAGCGCGATGACGATGAGCGCGCCGAGCATGGAGGAGCGGGCACCGACCAGCACGCGCGAGAACAGGTCGCGCCCTTGGGAATCGAAGCCGAGCAGATGCCCGCCGCCGGGTCCGATGAAGGCGTTGGTGAGATTGCTCTGATTCGCCGGATAGGGTGCGAGCAGCGGTCCGAATACCGCCACCACGGCGGCCAGGATGATCACCACCGCGCTCGCGTAGCCGAGCCAGCCGATACCGGAGAACCTGCGCAGCAGCGCGCTGCCCGGCCGGTTCATGGTGAGGGTCATCAGCTCGCCGCCGTTCCGAGCGCCACCCGCGGATCGAGCCGTGCGAAGAGCAGATCGACCAGCGCGTTGATGATCACGAACCCGGCCACCATGAGCAGCGAGATCGCCTGCACCACCGCGAAATCCTTACTGGCGGCGGCCTTCACCAGTGCCGAGCCCAGACCGTTGAGGCTGAACGCCTCCTCGACGATGGACACCAGCACGATCAGGGTGGCGATGGTCAATCCGGTCACGGTCATGATCGGAATCGAGGCATTGTGCAGCACATGCCTGCGCAGGATCGCGCCGCGCGGAATGCCCCGGCTGATCGCGGTCTGCACCCGTTCGCTCTTGGCCTCGGCCCGCACCGAGGCCCGGGTCACCCGGGCCACCAGTGCGAGCGAGGAACTCGCCAAAGCTATTGCGGGCAAGGTGAGATGCCACAGCTGATCGGTGAAGCCGTGCCCGTCGCCCAGGGCCGGGAACCAGCCGAGGTTGACGGCGAACACGCTGATCAACAGGAGCGCCGCCACGAAGGACGGCAGTGCGGCGAGCACCGTGGTGACCAGCAGTGCGATGGTGTCGACAATGCCGGGTTTGAGCGCGCTCACGATACCGACGCCGATGCCAACCACGATCACGATCAGCGAGGCGTACCCCACCAGTTCGATACTGGTGGGCGCACGCTGGGCGATGAGCGTTCCGACATCCTGGCGGCTGGTGGTGGAATAGCCGAAGTCACCGTGCAGCGCCGAGCCGAGCCAATGCCAATACCGTTGCGGCAGTGGCTCGTTCAGGCGATAGCGATCCTCCAGGATGGCGCGCGCCTCCGGGGTGATCTGGCGGCCGCCGGTCAGCACCGAAATCGGGTCTCCCGGTGCGAGATACAGCGCACCGTAGATGGCGATGCTCGCCGCGAACATGGTCGCGCACAGCAGGGCGAGCCGCCGGAGCAGGAACCTGGCCATCTCAGCTCCCCGCGCCCAGCATGGCCAGCACCGGGGATTGCATGTACGCGAACGAGGTCGGGACGCCGGTGAGCTTATCGCTCAGTACCAGGCAGGTGACCGGGTGCGCGACCGGGATCCAGGGCAACTCCTGCATGAGCAGCTTGTCCACCTCGACCATATCGGCGGCGCGGCGGGCCGGGTCCGCCTCGGCGCGGGCCTTGTCGAGCCAGTCCGTGATGGCGGCGTTCTCGTAGCCGGAGTAGTTCTGATTGCCCTGCGGCAGTACATATGTCGCGATCAGCGCGGCCGGATCGGCGTAATCGCCGTAGGTGGTGGTGCTGAACGCGTCCACACCGGCCCGAGCTTTGGGATCGGTGAAGAAGTTGATGTAGTTCTCCGGGGAGACATTGAGCAGCTTGGCGTTCAGGCCGATGGTATTGGCCACTTCCAGCCAGGCATTGGACATGGTCGCGACGGTCGCCATACCGGAGGAGGTGCCGATCACCAGCGGCTTGCCCTCCGCGCCCGCCTCGCGAATGAGGCGTTTGGCCTCGTCCAGATCCCGTTTCACCTCGGGTGCGGCATTCCAGGCGGCGCTGAAGACATCCTTGGCGTAACCCCAGGTGCCGGGGTTGGCGGAAAGCCTGGGCTCCAGCGCGTTACCGGCGTACACGGCGTTGATGAAGCTGCGCCGATCGAAGGCCAGCGACAGTGCGCGCCGCACCCGGACGTCGCCGAGGACGCCGGTGAGGTTGGCGGGGATGAGGAATTCGCTCTCCAGGGTCGGGCCCATATGCACCGAGACGCCCGCGGTGCGCTGGAGTTGGGCCAGGTTCGAGGTGTCGGTGACATAGCTGCCGTCGATCTCGCCGGTGGTGAGGCCGGTGGTGAGGGTCGCCGCGTCCGAGACGCCGCGGAAGGTGACCTCTTTGGTCAGGGGTTTGAGGGTGCTATCCCAATAGTTCGGGTTCGCCGTCACTTTCAGCGTGTCGCCCGAGGTCCACTTGGTGAGCCGATACGCCCCGGTGCACATGGTGCCGGCCTCCGGGGTGCCGAATTTCGCACCGGCGCTTTCGGCGAACGCCTTCTGGATCACGATGCCGGGCATGGCCGAAAGTTCGCCCGGCAGCCAGTAATCCGGTGTGGTGAGGTTGATGGTCACGGTGCCCGGACCGGTCGCGGTGATCGAGTCCACGCGGTCGAAGACCGTGCCGTAGAAGCCGCCGAGTGCGGGATTGCGATGCCGTTCGAGGCTGTAGACCACGTCCTCGGCGGTGAGCGGTTTGCCATCCCAGAAGGTGACGCCGGGGCGGATGGTCAGCGCCAGCTGGGTCGGGGTGACATAGCGGTAATCACTGGCCAGGCCGAAACCGATACTGCCGTCCGGCTTTTGGCGCAGCAGCGCGTCGCACATGGTGGCGACGACGGTGTTCTCCGGATAGTCGAAGGCGGTGGCCGGATCGACGGTGGTGGGGTCGCGGTACAGCGCCCAGGTGGCGGAGTCCACGCCCTTGGTCGCGGCGGTGGTGGTGGACGGGAGGTTGAGCAGCGTGGCGGCGTCCGGGGCGGGCGGGGCGGCGGACGGCACCCGCCCGCCGCAGCCGGTGACGACGATGGCCACACATAAGGCGATCAGGGTGGCGCGGATTCGACTGTTCGTGAGCATGGTCGGAACCTGTTTTCGAAGTGGGGCGGGTGTGTCAGGGAGTTCCGGGCAGTGGCGAAACGGGCGCGGTGAGAACGGCATACGCGTCCGGGCGGCGGGTGTCGAAGAAGCCGAACCCGAGCCAGTCGCGGCGTTGATCGAGATCGAGATCGGCGACCAGGACGGTGTCGCGGTCGCGCGGGGCACGCACCAGGGTGCGGCCGTAGGGGTCGGAGATGAAGGACGAACCGTAGAAGGTGAGGCCGTCCTCGAGGCCGATGCGGTTGACCACCACCATGAAAGTGGCGTTGGCCAAACCGTTTCCGGTGATCATGCGGTGCCACAGCGGTTCGGTGTCGAAGTCCACCGGTTCGGGTTCGCTGCCGATGGCGGTGGGGTAGACCAGGATTTCCGCACCGCCCAGCGAGTAGGCGCGGGCGAGTTCGGGGAACCACTGGTCCCAGCAGGTGGGGAAGCCGAATTGTGCTCCGGCGGCGGAGATTACCGGGTAGCCGGTATCGCCGGGTTCGAAGTAGTGGTCCTCGTGGTAGCCGGGGAAGGCGGGGATGTGGATCTTGCGGGTGCGGGCGTGCAGGGTGCCGTCCGGGCCGACCAGGATGGCGGTGTTGAAACCGCGGCCGGTCTCGCTGTGCTCGTAGAGCGAAGCATGCACGTACACACCGTTCTTCACGGCCTGTTCGCGGGCGAACGTCGTGGTCGGGCCGTCCGGGATGTGCTCGCGATGCGCGGCGGCGTCGGGGCTGTCCGGAACCGTGGCGAAGTACGCGCTCAAGGTGAGTTCCTGGAGGCAGACCACCTGTGCGCCGAGCTCCGCGGCGCGCCGGATGCCCTCGGCCAGTACGGCTTTGTGTTCCGCCGGATCGGCGTGCCAGCTGGTCTGCACCGCGCCGATGCGCAGTGCGGGCCGGTTGGCCGGGGTGCGACGCGCGGGTGAGGGCAGGGTTTCCTCGACCGCGGTCACAGTGACGAAATGTCCGTCATCCTCGGTGTGCTGCACGGGCATTCGATCGCAGTCGCTCATCGGCCGATCCCCGCGGCCGGGATCTGCTGGGTGATGCAGTGCACGCCGCCACCGCCGTAGGCGACGATATTGCCCGGCACGCCGACGATTTCATGCTCGGGAAATGCCTTGGCGAGCACTTCCAGGGCCGCGCCGTCGAGCTCGTGCTCGCCGATCGGCACCACCACACCGCCATTGGCGACATAGAAATTGGCGTACGCGACCATGGTCTCGGTGCCGTCCGGCAGCGTCTTGATCGGGAACTGCGGCAATTCCAGAATCTCGAACGGACGTCCCGCCGCATCGCTGCTCTCCCGCAACACCTTCAGATTCGCGGCCATCCGCTCGAAGTCGGGCAGCGCCGGATCCTCACAGGTCTGCGCGATCACCACGCCCGGCCGCACATAGGTACACACGCCGTCGACGTGCCCGTCGGTGTGCGCATCGTCGAAATGCCCGTACGGCAACCAGATGATCTTCGTAATCCCCAGCCGCGCTTGGAGTTCGGCCTCGATCTGCGCCTTGGTCATGCCCGGATTCCGGTTCGGATGCAGCAGGCACTGCTCGGTGGTGATGAGCGTGCCCTCCCCATCCACCGTGATCGATCCGCCCTCGAGAATCATGTCCGAGGCGAACCGCTCGATCCCGAGCGTCTCCAGCACCCGCGCACTGATCGTCGCGTCCCGGTCATAGGGCAGGAACCGCTCCCCCCACGAGTTGAATCCGAAATCGACCGCGGCCCGATTCCCCTTCTCGTCCAACACGATCAGCGGCCCCGAATCCCGCAACCAGGAATCATCGATCCCCAGCTCGACCACCTCGACCCCGGCACCGCACGCCGCCCGAGCCTCATCCCCCTGCCCCGGATTCGCGATCATCAACACCGGTTCGAACCGAGCGATGGCATCGGCCACCGCCGCGTACTCCGCCTTCGCCTCCGCGAAGTACGGCCCCCACAAACTCTCCCTGGTAGGCCACCCCATCAAGCACCGCTCATGCGGCGCCCACTCGGCCGGCATCCGATACGTCGTTCCCTCATCTGTGGTCTGCGTCATGCCGACAAACGATAAACTGACTAAAAAATTAGTCAAGACCTGAGCCCAGATTTAACCCGAACGGAGCGAAGATGATTGAAACCTGACCATTCCACGCATACTCGCGCATGCAGCCGCCGGAGAGTGGTCTCCGGTTCACACGGAGGAAACCGTGGGCCGTGTCGAGCGGGCCGGGCCGCAGGAGGCGGTGCGGCGCGACCGATGGGATTCTCGCGGTGAACGTCGAGTGTCTTGTCGCGCAAGGAATTCCGGTGCCCGGGATTTCAGTCCGGAATTGATCACGGGTCTGTACAGTTTTCGGCACGTCGCGCATTCGGATTCTCGACTCGCCGGCGATCGGCGGGCGCGACGCCTCGACGATCGACCTGAGGACGAGCCATGCCGAACCACCGTGTATCTCCCGGTTCCCTCTCCGTCACCGATCTGCTTGATGTGGCCGAGATCCACTGTCCCAGTAGCCATCGCGCGGACTCATTCACCACCGGGCGGTTTCGCGCGGTGGCCGGGATCGCGGTCGCGGCGGGGGCGCTGCTCACCGCGGGGGCGCATCTGACGCCCGCCGTTGCCAATGCGGCGCCGGTCTCGCCCGCCGATGAGGAACCTGCCGATGTAGCCGAAACCACCCCCGCCCCAGTGCAAGTCACGCCACCGGCGACGATCGCCACACCGTTCGGGCTGGTCGGGCTCGCGCCCGAGATCGCCGCGCCGCTCGCGCAGGCCGAACAGTTCATCCGGGATATCCAGCAGCAGGTAGTCGACGCGCAACAGCAGGCGGTGGTCGACACCCAGCAGCAGGTGGAGGATGTGCAGGAGCAGGTGGTCCAGGTGCAACAGCAGGTGATCGCGTCACTGCCGGTGACACCGTCCATTCCGGTCGCGCCCGCACCCGCCCCGGCACCGCAGCTCACGATCAGCCCGACGGTGCTGCCCGTGGTCGGCGGTCAGATCAGTTCCGGATTCGGCAATCGCTGGGGCGAATTCCACTACGGCGTCGATATCGCCGACCCCATCGGCACCCCGATTCGCTCGGTCATGAGCGGCACCGTGCTGGAGGCGGGTCCGGCCTCGGGCTTCGGCCAGTGGGTCCGGGTGCGCCAGGACGACGGCACCATCGCGGTCTACGGCCACGTCAACGATATGTACGTACAGGCGGGCCAGCATGTCAACGTCGGCGACATCATCGCCTCGGTGGGCAATCGCGGCCAATCCACCGGCCCGCACCTGCACCTGGAGATCTGGGACACCGACGGCACCAAGATCGATCCGGTGGCCTGGCTCGCCGGAAAGGGCATTCTGATGCAGCAGCATTGGGGCGCCGACTGACCCGCACCCACCGCTGAGTCGACGCGGTTCGCGCGACGATCGCCACACAGCAGGTTCACAGGGCACAGGAACGGGCATCACAGTTCCGGGGGCCAACATGTGAGGATGGGTGCGGCGATCGAGTGCCGAGGTCCAGCCGGGAAATCGGCCGGAATATGAGTACTGCCACGGAGATTCAGCAGCCTGCCGCCGATACCGGCGGCGGGCGGCGCAAGCGGCCGTATCTGCATCAGGTGGATCTGTTCCGAATAATCACCTTCTGCTGTGTGATCGCGGTACACACCATCAGCAGCGCGAACGATGCGGACAGCGTGGCGGCCAATAGCGCGCTGGCGCTACTGCACTTCACCCGCTACGCGTTCTTCGCGCTGACCGGGTTCGTGCTGATCTACCAGTTCGGAAGCGAATCGCTGCGCGCCCGCGCCTTCTGGCCGCGCCGTTTCGCGCTGGTCGGCATCCCGTATGTGCTGTGGTCGGTGATCTATTGGGCGTATTCCATCCACCTGGGCCAGAATCGCGGTTCGGTGACATGGCTGCTGGGCCGGCTCGGTTCGGATCTGCTGTTCGGAACCGCCTACTACCACCTGTATTTCCTACTGGTCACCATGCAGGTGTACCTGCTGTTCCCGCTGCTGCCGAAACTGTTGCGCCGCACCGAGGGACGGCATCGCTGGCTGCTCGCGGCAAGTGCCGCAGTACATCTCGTCGTGCTGTGGACACTCGCGTATCCGCCGTTCACCAGCGGACTCCCGGCGCAGATCTGGATGCACCTGTACGCCACCATCCTGCCGTACCAGTTCTTCACGCTGCTGGGCGCGCTCGCGGCCTGGCATATCGACGCGGTGCACGCCTTCCTGCGCGAGCACACCCGGTTGATCGTGGCCGCGGTGCTGGCCATCGCGGTCGCCGCGGAGTGGGAGTATCAGCTCGCGGTGCACGACGGCCAGGTGGCGTGGGTGGCCTCGGATGTGTTCCTGCCCGAACGCACGCTCTGGTTCGTCGCGATCACGGTGGGGTTGTATCTGCTCGGCACGCGCTGGGCGGCCCGGCGGCAACAGCACGATCGGCTCGCCCGCATCGTCCGCTACGGCGCGGACCGCTCGTTCGGCGTCTTCCTGATCCATCCGTTCATGCTCGAATTACTCACTCCCGTACTGCTTCCGCTGGCATCCTCGATCGGCCGCTTCTGGTTGACGATCGTGCTGTATCTCGGTGTCGTTGCGGGCTCGCTGGCCGGAACCGCGGTGCTGCGCCGCAGTCCCGTCAGCCTCTATCTCACCGGCCGCCCGATGCTGCGCACCGATCCGGCCACGCTGGTGCCGAACCGTTTTCGCGGCCATTCCCGGACCTGAATCGCGCCCTTCCGATCGAGGAACGGTGACGGTTCCGCCTCGGATCGGTGGCGATAGGGCCTGTCGCCGCGCCGAATCGGCGCCGCTGCCGCATGCTGACTGGCGGTCGTGGACAGGGCGAAGGGAGAGCACCGGTGGCATTGCGACGTCGCGAGCTACTGATCGGATTCGCCGGTGCGAGCGGCTTGACACTCGCGGCCTGCGCGGGTGAGCAAACCCCTTCCGCCCCACCGAAACCCGCCGTGATCCGGTTCGATCCGGTCGCCGAGGCCCGCGACGTCGACGCGCGCAAGCCCGGCACGGTCACCGTCACCGACGGCGAATTGCGCAGCGTGGAATGGATCGACGAGACCGGCAGGGTGCTTCCCGGTACGCCGTCACCCGATAAGCGCACCTGGATCAGTGCCGAACCGCTCGGTTACGGCCACACCTACACCGCGAAAGCCGTGGCGCACGGCGCAACCGGTGAGATCAGCGCCGCCGCGAACTGTTCGACGGTCACCCCCGATCACCTGATCGACTTCTCGCTCGGCTCGGCGAATATGGTCGATCTCACCGAAAACGACACCTACGGAGTGGGTTTCGTCATCCTGGCGCATTTCACCGAACCCGTCGACCACGCGGTCGCGGCGGCCCGGATGAAGGTCACCACCGAACCCCCGGTACCCGGAGCCTGGTACTGGCTCGACGACCGCAACGCGCACTGGCGGCCGGAGTTCTACTACGCCCCCGGCACCCGGGTCACCATCGCCGCCGAACTCTACGGCGCGGATCTCGGCGGCGGCGGATACGGCCTGCGCGATCAACGGATATCGGTGCTCATCGGCCCCGCGCACGTGGCCATCGCCGATGACAACACCAAGATGATCGACGTCTTCGAGAACGGAAACCTGGTGCGCAGCATGCCCACCTCGATGGGCAGGGGCGGCACCGCGATGGTCGGCGGCCGACTGCTGTCGTTCTGGACCCGGCCCGGCACCTACACCGTGCTCGATCGCCAGCATCCGGTCATGATGGATTCCTCCAGTTACGGACTGCCGACCAATTCCGGCCTCGGCTATCGCACCAAGATCGATCACGCCGTCCGCATCAGCCACGACGGGATTTTCGTGCACGCGCTCGCGCAAAGCATGTGGGCGCAGGGCAATACGAATGTCTCGCACGGCTGCCTGAACATCTCCCCCGATGACGCGGCCTGGTTCTTCGACTTCGTCATCCCCGGCGATGTGGTGGAGGTCCGCAATACCGGCGGCGATCCCCTGGATATCTGGCAGAACGGGGACTGGAGCATCCCGTGGCCGCAATGGCAGCAGGGCGGCACACCCGCCTGAGCGACGGCCCCCGCCCCATGCTCCCGGTCAGGTACCGACCGGGAGCGGGCCCCACCCGGCGCGGTGGGGAGCTCGGGGAGGCTACTTCACGCCGATCGGCGCGCCGAAGAACGACGCGATGGTGTCGCCGAATGTCTGTGCGAGCAAAGACAATCCGGCGGGATTGAGGGCCATCAGACCCGCGTCGGAGGTGCTGCACCCGGGGGCCGCGGGGACGCCGTTGAGGCGGTCGCGCAACCACAGCAGCGCGGTCGCCGAACCGGAGACCTCGGTGGTGACATGTTCGGCGAGGTGTTCCCGGGTGTACTGGACCTGGGCGGAGGGGTCCTTGCAATAGGTGTCGACCAAGGTGTTGACCGGGCCGACCGGGATCAACTCGTCCGGATTGCCCTGCCAGATGAACATCGGCATGGCCGGGGTGGCCTTACCCATCCGGGTCTTGGCGAGGGTGTCCTGAACCACGGGGTTGCGCATCGGATCGCCTTCCGGGACGCGCAGCAGACCCTTCATATTCAGGAATGGGAACAGTGCGGTGTTGTACTGCACGCACATTCCGCCCTTGACCGTCGCGAGCGCCTGCCCCAGTGGGTCGAGGTCGCGGTTGAGCAGTTCGCCGAATTCGGGGTACTCCCGGCCTATGCCCAGCACCGCGGCCATGATCATGCCCGACCAGGCCTGACCGTTGCCGTTATCGAGCACCGGGCCGAAGTCGGCGGGCACACCGCCCTCGGCGGCGGCGACGATATTGAGTTCCGGTGCGTAGCTTTGCTTCAGCTCGGCCGCGTGCCCGGTGGCGATGGCACCGCCGGAATAGCCGTACATGGCGATGCGGGCATCGGGCGTGAGGCGCATCGGTTCGAAATCACGGGCGGCGCGGATGCCGTCCAGGGTGATCCGACCGGCGAGCGGACCCGCGGCGAAGGCATTGTTCGGACCCTGATGATCGGGGATCACCACACCCCAGCCCTGCTGCAATTCGGCCTGCGCGATGACGAATTCCAGTGGGGCGACGATCTGTCCGACGAAGGTCGCGGCCGACCACTGCTGGACCGCGTAGGACGGTGAGCAGTAGGCGGCGAGGGAGTCCTCGGCGATCTGCATCGACACCAGTTTGTCCGGGGCCGAGCCGCGCGGTTTGAGCACGGTCGCGACCGCGGCGATCGGTTCGTCCCGGCTGTTGTTCGATCGGTACGACACCTGCCAGGCATCGACATTGACCGGAATCAACCCGGCATTGGCGACATTGACCTGTCGCGCGGCGATGATCTGGCCCGGGGCCTTGGCTGCCACGATCTCGGGTGCGGGTTGATAGAAACCCGGGTCGAGTTCGGGCGGCATCGGGATCGCGGCCGCGGGCTGCACCGGCACTGTCCCATCCGGTTCACCGGCGGCCACCGCGGTAGTGACGGTTGCCGCCAGGGCGATCACTGCCACGCCCATAACGGCCAACCGGCGAGACGTCATCGTCCGCAGGTTCATTCAGACTCCATCCAGGTCCAATGTGAGACCACACCGACTCACACGGCTGCGAGGTTAGCCCGATCACACTCTTTGCGCAAGACCTGTCCGAGACAGTCAATCATTCGACCCGTGGAGCTAACCGATAGCGATCCTCACCGGGACGAATTCTGTGAAACATCCATCTTCCATAAAAGTCGTGAGCTAAGTTCACGACTACGCCGGACGTCGGCGACAATGAAGTCGGAGGACATCGTGGAATTTCTTGGCTCTATCGCCGGACTCGCGCAGATGGTGATCGGCACCATCCTCGCTAACACCGGATCGGGTGGTTCCGGCTCCGGCTGGTGAACGTGACGGTTCGGCTCGCCGTGCGCGAGCCGAACCAATCGGTCACAATGCGGCCCGGTCGATCACAGGGCCGCGATCACCTCGCGCGCCGCGCGCGCACCGGATTCGATCGCACCTTCGACGTAGCCCGCGTGATCGGCAGCTCGCTCGGTACCCGCCCAGTGGATGGCGCCGACCGGGTCGAATCCGACCGGCGGCAGTCCGGCGGTGGTCCCGGGCACGGGCACCGCCATATAGCCGCCACCGACGTATTCGTCTCCGCTCCACGACTTTTCGTGCCAGCCGACCGGCTCGCCCACCTCGGGGCCGATATGCCGGACCAGGGTGCCGAGCACCGCGTCGCGACGCCCGGCGGGATCCAGCCGATCCAGGTCGCGGGCTGCCGGTCCGCCCACGAGCACACACAGATGGCCCGGGCCACCGGGAGGCGTGGTGTCGAACACCGCTCGCCCGGGAGCGTCCAGGATGAGGAATTCACCGCCCGCGCGCTCGCGCCAGAACGGCTGCTCGTACACCGCGATCGCCTTGTACACCGAACCCATATAGCCGGCGGAGGCGAGTTCGGTATGCGCCGAGGGCAATTCGGGCGTGTAGGAGATCCGGTCGAGCAGTGGCGGCGGGACGGTGACGATCACCTTGTCGGCACGAATCTCACCCGCCGACGTCCGGACGATCACCCCCGATTCACCCTGCTCGATCGATAGCACCCGCTGACCCAGACGAATTCGCGCACCGAGCTCATCGGCCATCCGTTCGGACAGTGCCCCCATGCCCTCCACGAGAAGGGAATCCTGCGCGCCGCCGTGGGTCGAGAGCATCGTGTACAGCCCGCCCTGATTCCGGATCATGCGCGCCGCCGCGTGAATGGAGAGTCGATCCAGATCCGCCGTCCACGAGATGGCGGCGATGACGTCGAGCAGTCGCCGGGTGCTCGCGCCGGGCACCTTGGCGAGCCACGACGCGACGGTGACCGCATTCCACCGCCGCGTTATCCCGGTGCGGGACAACACTTCCGCGAGCAACAGGATGAACACGGCCAGGAAGGTCGACGGGGCCGGCACCGAGAGCCGCCGCGAACGATCGATCAGCACGGGCAGCCGCCCGGTATGCATCGGGAATGGGGTGGCACCGAGCTCGGCGGCCAGCGCGGTGACCCGATGGTGGTTGTGGCCGATCCACTGTCCACCCAGGTCCACCCGCGACCCGAGCGCGGTCGTCTCGGCCAGGGTCCGCCCGCCGACCCGATCGGCCGCCTCGACCACGATCACCTCGATCCCCCGCCGCCGCAGTTCCCGTGCCGCGACCAACCCCGACACTCCCGCTCCGACGACCACCACCGTGGCATCGCGCATTCCTGACTCCTTCCGAACGGCGACCGCTGAAACTAAGTCGTACAACCGACCGACTTTTTTCAGTAAGCCACAGCCGCAAGCCCCCGCGCAATGGGGAGTTAGCCGAATTCGCCCGCGACGGGCCGCGGATCAGCGAAACGTATGACCATATCGACGGCGAGATCCAGATCCCGCCGCGCCCGTTCGGCATCCGGATTCGCCACGTACTGCACGATGAGCCCGTCCAGCACCGCCAGCGACAGCCTGCCCAGCGTGTCGAAATCAACTGCACACCGCTGCCCCGTCGCCAGCGCGGCCTTTTCACAGAACTCGGCCACGAGCGAGGTGTACCGCTCGTACTGCAATCGCGCCAGCCCCCGGGATCCCTCGGTGCGCGCGGAGTGCATCGCCAACTCGTATTGCATTATCTGCAAACCGATTTCGTTCTCGACCAACGTGCTCCAGAAGTTGGCCACACTGCGCCGCAGCACATGCTCCACCCCCAGCCCGGGCTCGATATCGACCCGCAGCGTGGCGGCGACATCCTCGGTGACAGCCGCGACCACCGCCCGCAGCAAGCTGTCCTTACTTGGAAACACGTACTGCATGGTCCCCAGCGCGATATCCGCCTCGGCCGCGACGGCCCGCAACGTGGTCCCGGCCACCCCCACGGCCCCGAGCACCCGCACCGCCGCCGCGACAACCTGCCGCTCCCGCTCCGCCGCTTTGACGTACGCCACCCAACCTCCTCCTTCGGCGACCCGAGTCTTCCATGCCCGATCGCCCGGCGGTCGCGAGGCGCTCGGCTAGGCGGGGATCGGCAGTGGGGGTGCGGGGTCGAAGGTGGCGGGGAGGGCGGTCAGGGCTCGGTGGAAAGGGCCTGGGCGCCAGGATAATTCGGAGGTGGGGACGGCGAGGCGGATTTCCGGGAGGGCGTCCAGGAGTTGGTCTATGGCTTCCTGGGCGATGAGGTAGGCCAGGGGGCTGGCGGGGCAGGAGTGCGGGCCCGCGCCCCAGGCCAGGTGGGAGCGGTTGCCGGAGCGGTGGGCGGTGGTGATGGCCGGATCGGTATTGCAGGCGGCCATGCTGATGACCACGGGCTGGTGGGCCGGGAGCCAGGTGCGGTCGACCAGTACGGGCTGGCGGGGGAAGCTGATGCAGAAGTTGGCCATCGGGGGGTCGTTGAAGAGGACTTCGTCGAGGGCGTCCCGGGTGGAGAGGCTGCCGCCCAGGACGCTGCCGCCGAAGCGGTCGTCGGCCAGGATCACCAGCAGGGTGTTGACGATGAGGTTCTGCTGGGGTTCGATGCCCGCGCCGTAGAGGGTGGCGAGTTGGTGCACCATCTCGGTATCGGTGAGTTCGGCGGGGTGATGCAGTATCCGGGTGGTGACGTCGTCGCCGGGATACTCGCGTTTGTGCAGGGCCAGGCGTTGCAGGGCTTCGACGAGGAGTTTGTTGCCGTTCTCCGCGCCGATGCCCTCGAAGATGGCGCGAAAGCCCTGGGCGGCCTGGGCCGCGATGGCGGCGGGGCAGCCGAGCAGATGGTTGAGCACATCGAACGCGAGCGGAAAGGCGTACTCGCGCACCAGATCCACCGATCCGGTGGCGCAGAAACCGTTGATCAGGGAGACGGCGGTGCGCTCCACCGTGGCTTGCAGACCGTAGCGATCGACCCCGGCCAGTCCGGCGGTATTGGTCTGGCGATAGCGGGTGTGTTCGCTGCCCGCGCTGCGCAGCGCGTTGGGCCGCCACTGCATCATCGGCAGCACCGGGCAATCGGCGGGCACGCCGTCCTGCCAGACCCGGGGATCGGCGGGGAAGCGTTCGGGATCGTTGAGAATCGTTACCGCCGTGCGGTATTCGAGCACCAGGGTGGCGGGTATCCCGGGTGCGAGTTCGACCGGGGCCAAAGCACCGAATCTGGCCCGCATCTCGCGATAGGCCCGATGCGGGTCAGCGGCGAATTCGGCGGTGTACATGGGTACGCGCGGATCGGCGGTATCGACGGACACGGCGTGGGTGGGATCTGGTTCGGACATCGGAACTCCACGCGGTGAACGACATACCCCCCGCCGAACACCGCACACCCCGGACGTGGAACCAGGTCACCCTACCCAGGCGCACCGACAAACGCGCGGCTATCTCGCCGATTCTGGGAAGAACACCTACATGAAAGTGCTCTCCTTGGTCAGGCCGAGCGCGTCGTCACCGCCGGTGATGATGGGCTGGCAATTGCCGTATCCGACACCGCCGCCCACCGGATCGGTGATGCGCACGACGGTGTCGCGAATCTGATGCAGGCGGCGGGCATTGTCGTGGGTGGAGCAGTCGGCGATCCACTCACCGTCCAAATGTGTTCCCGGGCCCTGCCATTCGCCGTGATAGCGCCCTTCGAAGCCGTGGTAGAGGCCCGCGCCGAGATGGAATCCGGTATCGGACACCACCTCGATCTCCAGGATGCGGGTGCCGCCCTCCACATCGGTGGCGTGCACGCGCCCGCCGAGCAATCGCCGATTGTCCGGATCGAAGCGCAGTTCCGGGGTGAGGTCGCGCCAGCGCACGGTGCGGCCGTCGGGATATTGCAGGCCGCCCATGACGGTCTTGGAGGAGTATCCGGTCACCTCGACGATCTGATAGTGCAGGTGGATGCCGTATCGACTGCCATCGGGTCGTTCCAGCAGCGCCGGGGCCCAGATCATGCGGAAGGACACCTCCGGCGGCAACTCCATCGCCTGCACATCGGGGCGCGGCTGTCCGACGTCGTAGCGCACGCCCCAGGAGTGATCGCGGGTGGAAACCCAGTCCTGCGGCGTGATCTCGGTGCGCTGCCCGTCGATCTCGACCCAGCCCGATGCCACGCCGATCTGGTGGTAGCGCACCAGATCCGCCGAAACCCGGTAGCCGCTGCGCATATGGGTGCGGTCCTCGAGGTGCGCGGGCAGTTCGGCGGTGAACAGCCAATCGAACGCGATCGGCTGAATATCGTTGGGCTCCAAGATGAATCGGATCTGCTTGAGCGGTTCGACCACCTCGTATCGCACCGGCCCGATCACCGTGCGATCAGGTTCGGGCAGCAGTTCACGATTGGCGCGCACCGTCACCTGTTCGACACCGCGCGAGATGCCCGCGTACCCGTCCATGACATTGCGATTGGTGTACTTGCCGAGCCCGAATCCCAATTGCAGACTGCCATCCCGGGCCGCCGCCATCGCGCACACCTTCTCGGTCCAGGACAGATCGCTGCTGGCGACCGTTCCGAAGGTGTCGGCGATCTGATGATGGAAACCCTCATCGGCGGGCAGCAGTGGGCCGATCGATTCACTCATGACACGGGCTTACCGGGCCACACGCGCGACCGTCCAACCCGCATCCCGCTCACCGGTGCGCGCGCCGGCCTTGACCTCGACCACGCTCGAGGTTGCACCCTGGAGTCATGACCCGAACCGAAGAAACCTGGAATGCCGCATACGACAACGACACCGCGCCCTGGGTGATCGGCGAACCGCAACCGGCGATCGTGGCCCTGGAACGCACGGGTGCGCTGGGCGGCCGCATCCTGGAGCCCGGCTGCGGCGCGGGTGAACACACCATCGCGCTGACCCGGCTCGGCTACGACATCCTCGGAGTCGACCTGTCCTCCAGCGCCATCGAATACGCGCGCGCCAACGCCATCGCGCAGGACATGCCGACTGTGGCGTTCGAGGTGGCCGACGCACTTCAGTTCACCGAACGCCCCGACTTCGCCGGTAGTCCCCCGGGCTCCGCACCCGCCTTCGACACCGTCATCGACAGCGCACTGTTCCACGTCTTCGGCACCGAACCCGAAATCCGCACCGCCTACGTCCGCAACCTGCACGCGGTCCTGAAGCCCGGTGGCGTCCTGCACCTGCTGGCCCTCTCGGACGCCGAACCGGGCTTCGGCCCGCGCATCAGCGACCGCGTCATTCGCGAATCCTTCAGCGAGGGCTGGGAAGTGGAAGACCTCCACCCCACCCGCTACCGCGGCCGCGTCACCCCCGGAGTAGCCGAAGCGGCCGCCACCCTCGACGTCTCACCCGAGGGCCTGGTCGATGTCGCCGCCTGGCAGGCCCGCATCCGCCGCCTCTGACCCGACATCACTGCATCGTTCGGTATTGCGCGATAGTCGATCCGGGGCCGTGGGCCGGGGCAGCCGGACCACCACCTCGGCCCGCCGCGCAGCGCGCACGCGTGCCCAGCTCCGGCGAGAACCGGGGTGCAGGCAGCCCTCAGCAGGCGCGAGGGATGTGGGGCGGGGCAGTGCGGGCGTGCAGGGCGGCGCGCAGGTCGATGCGGTCGTCGAGGCGGGAAAGGTCACGGCCGGTGAGCTTCTCGATGCGCTCGATGCGGTAGTGGACGGTATTGACGTGCAGGTAGAGGGCTTCGGCGGTGCGGGTCCAGGAGCCGTTGTTGTCCAGGAAGGCGGTGAGGGTGGCGCGCAGTTCGGAGCGGGCCGGATCCGCGTCGAGCAGCTCGCCCAGCACCTGGGTGCTGAAGGTCTCGCGCACCGGATTCGGCACTCCGGCAAGAAGTTCGGCGAGTGTAGTGAGATCGGCGGCGGTGGTGACCGTGCGGCCCAACCGCACACCCGCCCGGCAGGCGTGGATGGCGCGAATCAGACTGTCCCGCAGCGTCGCAACGGGTTCGGCCGAGCCGAAGCCCAAGTGCAGTGCGACGTCCGGGGCACAGGAACGCACCAGCTCGCACGGGCCGGTCAGATCGTCCGCGGCGGATACGGGAATGATGCCGACCGCATGCTCCCCGCGCGCGGCGACCAGCGGCGGCTCCGACGTGCGGTGTGCCAGTAGCTCACTCAGCGCGGCCACCGCCACCACGGGCAGGACCGGTATCCCTCGCGTCTGCGCCGGCGCGCCCGTTGCCGCACCGGCTCGATGCGGAATCCCTTGCGACGGTGCCGATCTGGCCGGATTGGTCCGATGCGGTGTCCCCGCTGCCTGCGCGACGGTCGATGTCGCGCCCGAACGTTCCGACGTCGCTCCCGGCCGGTCCGGTGCGACCGCCGCGACCTCGGGCCGCACCGGTATGACCGCCGCGGTGACAATTCGGTACAGCCCCGCGCCCTTGTCCAATGTCATTGCGATGAAGGGGTTCTCGATATCGCCGCGGTCCAGCAGTGCGATCAGCGTCGCGGCGGTCTCGGCTCGCCGATCCTGATCCCGCGCGGCGAGTTCGCGGTAGTGCCGCAGCATTTCGGCGACCTCGCGCAGCGGGCGCGGCGGTGCGAGCGGACCGGGCAGGCGCAGGTACCAGCTGCCGTAGGGCGAATCCGACTCTCCCACAGCGTGATTGGCGCGCTCACCGCGTCGCAGGCTGCGGGCGACGGTCGCGGCGGGCTCCTCGGGCGCGGCGGAGGATCGAGCGACGGTGCGACCGCTGGCGGTCACCAGCGCGCACGGCAATCCGCCCAGGTGCACGGCGATGCGGTCCAGCACCTCGGTGGGTTCGGCCTGTTCCCGGATCAGCCGTTCCAATCCGCGTCGCACATGATCGGGCAGCGATGAATGCGGTGAGGCGGTCAGCGCACCCCAGCGCCGCAGATAGATCTCATCGGTAATGGTCCGGAAGGTGGTCTCGGCGGGCACCGACACCAGCACGATGCCGTGTTCACGGCAGGCGCGCTGCACTTCCTCGGGCACCCCGCCATGGCGCACCACACCCGCGAGCAGGGCCACCGCACCGGCATTCCGCAGGGCGGCGGCGAACCGATCGGCCTTCTGCCTACCGCCGCGCGCGGTCCACCAGACCAGCCCGCTCAGCACCACCTCGCCCGCGCGCAGGTATTCGCTGGGGTCCAGCAGATCGGTCGCGGTGACCCCGCCGATCTCCCGGCGCAGCAGTTCGGGACCGCCCCACACCAGCTCCAAGGCCAGGTTCTCCAGTTGCAGCAGGTCATCCACCCGCATGAGCTGCTCCTTCCGCGCGGTCCGCGACGACCGCCGACATCGCATGGTAGATGCCTTCGCGCGGTGTCGGCGATGTCTTGTTCGATCCACCGAAATTCGGTGCGGCACCCCCGGAATTTCGTATGCGCGGCCGATGGCAACGGCCCGGACCCCGGCTTGAATCGGGCGGGTCATCGATTTTCGAGGAGTGCCGGGTGGATCTGAACACGATCGCGCAGGTGTGCGACGCACGTGAATTCCGCGAGTGGCGACCGGGCGACGCCTGGCTGGGCGGAGGCACCTACCTGTTCTCCGAACCGCAGCCGCACCTGCGCCGCCTGATCGATCTGAGCCGCATCGGCTGGACCCCGCTGCGCCGATTGCCCGACGGCGGATTGGAGATCGCCGCCACCTGCACGGTGGCCGAACTCTTCCGATCCACCGAGCGTGAGCTGTTCCGGCAGTGCTGCCATGCGTTCCTGGCGTCGTTCAAGATCTGGAATATGGCCACCGTCGGCGGCAACCTCTGCAATGCGCTGCCCGCCGGGCCGATGATCTCGCTGACCGCCGCCTTGGACGGCGTCTGCCTGCTGCAATCCCCGGCGGGCGTGCGACGGCGGCTGCCGGTGCTCGAATTCGTCACGGGCGCGGGCGAGAACGCGCTGCGCGACGGTGAACTGCTGCGCTCGATCACCCTTCCCGCGGCCGCACTCGATCGCCGCACCGCCTTCCGGCAAGCCTCGCTGTACGGGCACGGCCGCTCCGGCGTCCTGATCATCGGCACCCGCGACCGCGCGGGCGTACTGCGCCTGACCATCACCGCCTCGACCACCCGGCCGATCCGCATCCGCTTCCACTATCGGCCCGGTGCGGACGAATTGCGTTCGGCCGTCGATCACGCCGTACCCGAACACATGTGGTTCGACGATATCCACGGCCTGCCGCGATGGCGCAGGCAGATGACCCTGCTGCTGGCCGAACAGATCCGGAGAGAACTGGTATGAGCTTCGAAATCCAGGTCAACGAGCGGACTTTCGGCGAGCAGCCGCGCCCGGGTCAGTGCCTGCGCACCTATCTGCGCGAGCGCGGCTGTTTCGGGGTGAAGAAGGGCTGCGATGCGGGCGACTGCGGCGCGTGCACCGTGCATGTGGACGGTGCGCCCGTGCACAGCTGCCTGTATCCGGCGGTGCGTGCCGACGGTCGCAGCGTCACCACCGTCGAGGGTCTCGCGCGCGACGGCGAACTGCATCCGGTGCAGCAGCGGTTCCTGGACGCGCAGGGTTTCCAATGTGGTTTCTGCACAGCGGGTTTCCTGATGACCACGGCCAAGCTCGACGAGGCACAGCTGGCGGATCTGCCGCGCGCGCTCAAGGGAAACCTGTGCCGCTGCACCGGATATCGCGCCATCGAGGATGCCATCAAGGGCGTGCGGCATACCGAGGACCCCGAGCCCGGCGCGGCGGTCGGGCGCAATCTCGGCGCACCCGCCGGACCACAGGTGGTCACCGGAACCGCCAGGTACACCTTCGATATCGATGTTCCCGGACTGCTGCATATGAAGCTGTTGCGCTCCCCGCATCCGCACGCCCGTATCCGGCGCATCGATACCGAAGCGGCCCAATGCGTTCCGGGTGTGCGCGCGGTGCTGACCCATCACGATGCCCCGGAGCGGCTGTATTCGAGTGCGCGCCATGAACATCCCGAGGAGGATCCGGACGACACCCGCGTCCTGGACGATGTGGTCCGCTACGTCGGGCAGCGGGTGGCGGCGGTGGTGGCCGACAGCGAGGCCGCCGCCGAGGAGGGCTGCCGCCGCATCGAGGTCGACTACGAGGTGCTGCCCTATGTCCTGGATCCCGAGGAAGCCATGCGCCCCGGCGCTCCACAGGTACACGCCAAGGATGCGAAGCTCGCGCGCATCGCCCGGCCCGAGGCGAATGTGGTGGGCGAGGTGCACGGTGAGATCGGTTCGGTGGCGCAGGGTTTCGCCGAGGCCGCGGTCGTGTACGAGGAGACCTTCCGCACCCAGCGCGTGCAGCACGCGAGCCTGGAAACCCATGGCGCGGTGGCCTGGTTCGACGAGGACGATCGACTCGTGGTGCGCTCCAGCACCCAAACGCCATTCCTGACCAGGCGCGCCCTGTGCGCCCTGTACGACCTGCCGCTCGAACGGGTGCGGGTGGTGGCCGGACGCGTCGGCGGCGGTTTCGGCGGTAAACAGGAGATGCTCGTCGAGGACATCGTGGTGCTGGCGGTCCTGCGCCTGCGACAGCCGGTGAAGCTGGAATACACTCGGGCGGAACAGTTCTACGGCGCGACCACCCGGCATCCGTTCACCGTTCGGGTCAAGGCGGGCGCGCGCCGGGACGGCACGCTCTGCGCGCTGGAAGCCCGCATCGTCTCCAATACCGGGGCGTACGGAAACCACGGCCCCGCGGTGCTTTTCCATTCGGCGGGCGAATCCTTCGGGGTCTACCGCTGCCCGAACAAGAAGGTCGACGGCTATGCCGTCTACACCAATACCGTTCCGGCGGGCGCGTTTCGCGGATACGGCCTGGGCCAGACGGTGTTCGCCATGGAATCGGTGATGGATGAGCTGGCCCGCCGCGTCGGCCTGGACCCGCTGGTCTTCCGCGAGCGCAATATGATCGGCCCCGGCGAGCCGATGGTCAGCCCCGGCGGGCATGAGGAGGATCTGCATATCGCCAGCTACGGGCTCGATCAATGCCTGGGCATCATCCGCACCGCGCTGGCGGACCCGTTCCCGCCCGCACCGCCGGGCTGGCGCACCGGTACCGGGTTCGCGCTGTCCATGATCGCGACCGGCCCGCCCGGCGGTCATTTCGCCGACGCGCGCATCACCCTGCTGAGCGATGGCACCTACGATCTCGCGGTCGGCACCGCCGAATTCGGCAATGGCACCACCACGGTGCATCGGCAGATCGTCGCGCAGGAGTTGGGCACCACCGTGGATCGGGTGCGGATTCGGCAATCCGATACCGATGTGGTCCGCCATGACACCGGGGCCTTCGGTTCCACGGGCACCGTGGTGGCGGGCAAGGCGGTGCTGCACGCGGCGCGCGCCCTCGCCGATGTGCTGATCGCGCGTGCGGCGGCGCACCTGGGCGTCGAACCGTCGCGCTGCCGATTGACCGAGCACGCCGTGGTCGCGGACTCGCGCCGGGTTTCGATCCCGGTGCTGTGCGCGGTCGCGGCCATCGACGGTGAAACCCTTGCCGCGGACGGGCATTGGGGCGGCACCCCGCGCTCGGTCGCCTTCAACGCCCAGCTGTTCCAGATAGCGGTCGACCCCGATTCCGGTGAGCTGCGCATCCTGCGCAGTGTGCACGCCGCCGACGCGGGCAAGGTGATGAACCCGCTGCAATGCCGCGGCCAGGTCGAGGGCGGCGTCGCACAGGCCCTGGGCGCAACGCTTTTCGAGAATGTGCGGATCGACGATCGCGGCGAGGTCGCCACCGCCGCGTTCCGTCGCTATCGCCTGCCCGCCTTCGCCGATGTCCCGCGCACCGAGGTCACCTTCATGGACACCTCCGACGCCATCGGCCCGCTGGGCGCGAAATCCATGAGCGAGAGCCCTTTCAATCCCGTCGCCCCGGCCCTGGCGAACGCCCTGCGCGATGCCACGGGCATCCGGTTCACCGAACTCCCGGTCACCCGCGATCGCATCTGGCTGGCACTGCACCACAGGCAAACTCGACAGTTGCCCGGGCCCGGGAAAACCGACGCGCCGATTTCCCGTTCCGATCTGGCGCGGCTGGTCGAACCGCTCGCCGATGATGTCGTGGAATGAGAATTCGACACAAACCGCAAAGTATCTTTCGCACCGCGAAACAAATACGCCGCACGGCGGGAAAATTCATGTAAGGCCCCTCGACAGATCCGTGGCTCACGCACCGGAAAGTGATAGCTTTTCTCTATGGCCTGTGCGTGCGCCGGGCCACCGGAACATTCAGGGAGATAACGTGTCACGGGCTGTGCGAGTCGCTACCGCGGGGGTATGCGGTGGAATTCTAGGGTTGGTTTCGTGCCTCTTCGGCACGGGCCCCGCACAGGCCGACGACTCCCCCGGTCCGGCGATCGTCGACGGCACCGCCTATTTCGCACTCGGCGGCTGGAACTGCTCCATCGATCCGGGCGGCACCATCGGCTGCGATCTCGCGACACCGGCGGCCGCCATGAACGTGCTGTACTTCGGGACGCAGATCTCGCTGCCCAATGTGCCCGCCATTGTGCTGGATTCGGCCGCGTTACCGGCTCGCCCGCAATGGAATTCGAATGGCAGCCATACGCTGCCGGGCGGGAATCCGGCGCTGGTGCGCCTGCCCGCCGCCACCTACCACGATCCCCAGTACTCCATCACCCATGCCGGGGCGACCTGTCAGATCACCTTCAACGACACCGCCGTCTGCACCTCGCTGGGGCATGGGTTCAGTCAATGGGGACCAGTGCCCAATGGCTACTGATCCCCATGATTCACCGATTACCGGTACCAGACGCCGGAATCCCAGTCGCCGTAGTCCCAGACGTTGAAGTCGTAGCGACTATGCGCGCCACCGAACAGATAACCCCACCAACCGGCCGAGGTATCGCAGATCTGGTCGTCCCGGTTGCAGACGGTCAGGGTCGGGAAATCGCCGAACCAATCGTCGACGCCGGCCAGTGGATAACCGATGATTCCGCTGCCGGGCGTGGAGGCGAGACCGCCCCAACCGGGTCCCGGAGCGCGCTTGGGATCCGCCAGCAGAATTGCATTGGCATTGTCGACGCCCTGATGCGCGGTGACCCAGGCGTGGACCAGGCCCGCGCCCTCGCTGTGCCCGATGATCCGAATGTGGTCTCCGGGACACTGATTGCGATGCTGCCAGAACAGCCGGTCGAGTTCGTTCAACCCCGACATCGGGTCGGCGGAGTTGTAGCCCACGGGCTGATTCACGAATGGGGCGAATACCGACGAGGAGTTGTCACCGAGTCCGCCGATGCCGATGGCCCAGTCGCCAAGGCACTCATCGGCATTCGCCCGCGGAGTCGTAACATAGGTAATGGAAAAGAGGACTGCCAACAATAATGCGGCGAAGAGCGCCGTTGCTCTACGCATGATCGTACTTCTTCACATATCGAGTTCTCCGGGTCCGGCCCGGCTTGATCCCTATGTACCCAGAAGTTGCTGGCGTTCTTGATTTCTGCCGAAACAGTTACCTCGCACCCATTTTCGTAGGCCGTACCGAAATGATCCGATACCGCCCGGTCTGCACCGCTCCGCGACCGGGCCGGGCGGCTAGCCTGGACGGGTGGGAACGATGAACGTCGATGGCGGCGGCGCTGATTCGGGGTGGGACTTCGCCCGCGCGGGCCGGTCTGCGGGAGCGGCGATGATCGGCTATCGGGATCTGCGCGGTGGCGCGATGGATCTGCGGGTCGCGGGCACGGCCGCGATCACCCTGGTCGTCGAATTCGGCGGCGGCGGACTGAGTATCGACGGTTCCGCCGGACCGCGCGGGCTCGGCGGATTCGTCGCCGGGCTCGGCATGGACGCCATGCGGGTCGGCGGTGACGGCGTGCACTGCGTCGAAGTTCGGTTGTCGCCGGTGCGGGCGTATTCGATGCTGGGCGTCGCCCCCGGCGAGCTGGGCCGCGAAGTTGTCGATATGGAGGAGCTTTGGGGCGACCGGGCGCGGCGGCTGCGCGAGGAGCTGGCGGCCGGGGCGAGCTGGGAGGAGCGCTTCGAGGTGACGAAAGCGTTTCTGGCACAGGGCGATCGAACGATGCGGCGGCCCGATCCGGAGGTGCTCGCGGGGTGGGATCGAATACTGGGATCCGGCGGCCAGGTGCGGGTGGGCGCGCTCGCGGAATCGGTGGGGTGGAGTTATAAGCGCTTGTGGGGGCGGTTCGAATCACAGATCGGGCTGACACCCAAGCGGGCCGCGATGCTGGTGCGGTTCCGGGCGGCGGTGGACGGACTGCTGGCGGGCCGGGCGGCCGCCGAGGTCGCGGCGGCGTGCGGATACGTCGATCAGGCGCATCTGTGCCGGGATGTGTCGATGTTCGCCGACCGCACGCCCGGATCGCTCGCGGTGGACTATCTGCCCGCGATCGCCGAGCAGCGCTATCGGGCGTGGGGAAGATTCGTCCAAGACCGGGCGGGGCCGCTCGGCCCATAGTCGGTGCGTGAGCAGAACATTCGAGCCCGAGAAGCTACAGAGCGCGCTGACCGCCATTCATGACGCGGGAATGCCCGGAGTATTCGCGCAGGTGCGCGATGGTGACCGAAGCTGGTGCGGGGCAGCGGGAGTCGCCGATCTCGTCACCGGCAAGCCGGTCACCGCGGATATGCGGCATCGCGTCGGCAGTATTACCAAGACCTTCACCGCGGCCGCCGTACTGCAATTGGTGGACGACGGCGAGATCGACCTGGATACGGCCATCGGCCACTACCTGCCGGACCTGGTCCCCGGTGAGCGCGGTGCGGCGATCACCGTCCGGATGTTGATCAATCACACCAGCGGTCTCGCCGAATACCTTCCGTATGCCTATCCCTCCCTCGCGGCCTTCCCGAACCTGGCGCAGACGACCCCGGTGAGCCTGGACGACAACCGGTTCACCAGATTTCACGCGACCGACCTGATCGCGATGGGGGTGGCCGCACCCGCCACCGGACGGCCCGGTATCCCGCCGGGCGTCTACTCCAACACCAATTACCTACTGCTGTGCCAACTCCTGGAATCGATTACCGGCACCTCGGCGGAGAAACTCATCACCCGCACCGTCATCGAGCGCGCCGGGCTGCGCGATACCGAACTTCCGCTGGGTCTGACCGTCAACGGTCCGCATGCGAAGCACTACGAGTCCTGGTTCGGAATGATCGACCCGCCACGCGATTACAGCGTCTACAACATGTCCTGGGTGGGTCCGGCGGCGTCCCTGATCTCGACGGTCGCGGATCTGAACCGCTTCTTCGCGCTGCTACTGGCCGGGGAGATCATCAGTCCGGCGGCGCTGACGCAGATGCAGCAGACCGTCCCGGTCATCTCGTTCGAGGGCAAGACCATCGACTACGGCCTGGGCCTGCACAAGACGACGGTCCCCGGACACGGAATCCATTGGGGCCATGACGGTTCCGTCTGGGGCGGCGGCGCGCTGTCCATGACCAGCGCCGACGGCACCCGTCAACTGTCCGTGGCGGTGAACCTGCAACGCTGGCACGACCTCGACGCCACCGGCAGACCGCAACCCCACCCCATCGACCACGCCCTCGCCGCCTTCACCCAGCTCGCCCTGGCAGGTTGACGCGTCCGGTCTCAGCGGTCGCGCCGGTAGCGGAGGTAGACGGCGCCCGAGCCCAGTACCCGGGATTCGATCAGGCTCAGTTCGAGCCGCTCGGCGAGCGGCGGGAAGTAGGGTGCGCCGTCGCCGAGGATGATCGGGATGACGAACTGGTGATATTCATCGATCAGATCCGCGGCCATGGCGGCGGCGGCCAGGGTCGCCCCGCCGATCGCGATCACGCCGTCACCGGGTTGCGCACGCAGGCGGGCGATCTCGGTGGCGAGGTCGGCGGTGGCCAGGCGGGCAGTGCCGGTGACCGCGTCCAGGGTGTGCGAGAAGACCACCTTCGGGATCGGACACCAGATCCGGGCGAACTCCAATTCCTGCGGGTCCGTCATGGTCTGCTCGGCGGTCTCCCACACCAGCATGGTCTCGTACAGGCGGCGGCCGCACAGATGGACGGCGACATCGCGGGTCTGCTCGATGTGCAGATCCATCTTCTCCGCGTCGGGGACGGACCAGCCGAGGTCGTCGCCGGGCGCGGAGACGAAACCGTCCAGCGACACGCTCATCGAATAGATCACGGGCGGCATCGAATCCTCCTCGGTGTGTTCGAGTAGGTCGGGGGCGTGGTGAGGGTATGCCCACGGGACCCGAGGTGCAACGCTATGCGCCCGGGACACGAAGTACTCGATATTGCCGAAGAGAAGGTGCCGGATGAAACGGGTAATCGGAATCCTCGTCGCGGTCACCGCGGTGGCCCTGTCCGCGGCCTGTCAGGACGACGGGACGACGCCCGCGGGCGGGTCGCCGACGGCGTCGACCGTCACCACGGATTCGGGAACCACCGCACCGCAGGTCACCCAACCGACCGTCGCGGAGTCGACGCCGAATCCGCAGCAGCCAACGGGCACAACCAAACCCGGCGGCACCGCGCCCGCGACCGCCGGGAACGGCAAATGCGTGGACCTGAATTCTCCGGTGGTCACCGCGGCGCTGGGCACGCTCGGCCCGAATGTCGGCGGTGACGGTTTCTACGCGGACAGCGGAACTCCCGCCGTGCTCGGCTCCTGCCCCGCCCTGCTGTGGGTGCTCGCGGGCACGCCGCGCGGCACCGCGAGCTCACCCTGGCATGTGTTGTTCTTCAACCACTCCCGATATCTGGGCACCGCCACCAAACATTGGACGGCATACACCACGGTGGTTGGTTCCTCCGATCGCAGCGTCCAGGTGCAGTATCGCTGGCTGTCCGATACCGATCCCAGCTGCTGCCCCTCGGGCGGTCCGGTGACCGTCACGCTCACGCTCGGCGCGGACGATCACACCGTCACCCCGGATCGCGATTTCCCCACGCAGGCAACGAATCCGCACTAGTCCTCGTCGAGATCGACCACGTCGACCTGGTCCCGGTCCGCCCATTCCAGCAGGGGTTCCAGGTCGAATACCGCGGCATCGATTCCGGCGTGCAGATCGCCCAGTTCGGCATAGCGGGCGGGCACGGTGGTCATGGTGAAATCGCGCGGGTGCAGATCCGGTATCTCATCCCAGCGGACCGGGGTGGATACCGTCGCCTCGGGAACACCGCGCACCGAATAGGCGGCGGCGATGGTGTGATCGCGGGCGTTCTGATTGTAGTCGACGAAGAGGTGGTGCGGGTCGCGGTCCTTGCGCCACCACGCGGTGGTGACGTCCGCGGGAGCGCGGCGTTCCACTTCGCGGGCGAATGCCAGCGCGGCGCGCCGCACCTCCTGGAAGCCGTAGTTCGGGGTGGTGCGGACGTAGATGTGTAATCCCTTGCCGCCGGAGGTCTTCGGCCAGCCGACCGCGCCGAGTTCGTCGAGCACCTCGTGCACGACCCCGGCCACCCGCTGTACCCGCGACCACGGACAGTCGGGCATGGGATCGAGGTCGATACGCCATTCGTCGGGGAGTTCGGTATCGGAGCGGCGCGAGTTCCAGGGGTGGAATTCGACCGTGGACATCTGCACCGCCCAGATGACATCGGCGAGCTTCTCGACGCAGAGTTCATCGGCGGTGCGGCCGTAGCGCGGGAAGTACAGCTGCACGGTCGGAATCCAGTCCGGAGCACCGGCGGGGACCCGCTTCTGATGCACCTTGCCGCCGGGCAATCCTTTGGGGAAGCGGTGCAGCATGCACGGGCGATCGCGCAGGGCGTTGACGATGCCGTCGCCCACGCTCAGGTAGTACCGCGCCAGGTCGAGTTTGGTCGCCCCGGTCTCGGGGAAATACACCCGATCCGGATTCGAGATGCGCACCGTATGCTCGCCGACCGTCAGTTCCAAGGCCGGAGAGGCGGACTTACTGGCCACCCGTCCGACCATATCGGGCATTTCGACCGGGTGCGCGGCACAACACGATTCACGTGCGGCGACCAGGCAAACCCCTAGCCAGTTAGTGCACCCTAAGTTAGGGTGCACTCATGAGTGAACAGGTATCGCTCGGCGCGATCCAGGAAACGCTGTTGATTCCGCTCTACGGCCGGGCGCAGGACGCGCGGCGGGGAAAGAGTGTGCTCTCCGATCGCAAGGCGATCGAACTCACCGAAACCATCGACTACGACTTCAGCAAATTCCGCGGCCCGTCGCTGGGCGGTTCGGTGCTGCGCGCCTCCATCTTCGACGAGTATGTTCGCGAGTTCCTGCGCGAACATCCGGCGGGCACCGTGGTGGATCTGGGCTGTGGCCTGTCGACCCGGTTCGATCGGCTCGACAACGGCCTTGTGCACTGGATCGACCTCGATGTCGAGGACACCATGGCGTTGCGGCGCAAGTACTTCGAGGATTCCGAGCGATACACCATGATCACCGGATCGATCTTCGATACCGACTGGTTCAGCGCTGTGACCGAACGACCCGGCCCGGTATTCCTGCTGAGCGAGGCCGTGCTGCTCTACTTCCCCGCCGAACGGGTGCGGGCCACCCTGAGCCGAATCGCGAAGCAGTTCCCTTCCACACCTTTGGCTTTCGACACCGGCGGCGCGTTCATGATGCGCAGTCAGGACCGCAATCCCGTGTTCAAGGCCGTCACCGCCCGGATGGAATGGATCTGCGATGATCCGAAGACCCTGGAGCAGTGCGGTTTACGGCTGCGCGAATCCCGAACTTTCGCGCAGCCGCAACCTTCGGTCGTCCGTACCTGGCCGCTCCAGTACCGCTTGGCGGCCAAACTGCTGGGCCGAACGGCCCCGGTCACCACCTACAAACTCAACCTCTTCACCACCTCGCCCGGGTAAGGCGCGATTCCAGGATCGGACCGATCTCGGCGGCCTTGTCCGCGTGCAGCATTCCGGTATGCCAGGCGTCGATCGCGATCTGATCGATGCGCCCGGTGATGTGCGCGCGCCAGATCTCCGGGAATCGGTCCCGTCCGGCCTCCCGCGCGGAGGTGAGCAGCAGTGCGTCGCCCGCGAAGCAACCGGGTTGATACGGAAGCGGTTTCGAGAACGACTCCAGTACCCGTCGCACCTGTTCCGGTGCAAGGATGCCCGCGGCGCTGATCCGGTCCGAGAGCAGGGCGTAGAACTCCTCCAGATTCCCGATCTCGGGCACCTCGTCCAGTTTCAGCACATCGCGCCAGCCGCCCAGAATGCGGGCGACCGCCTCGGCCACCTCATGCTGTTCGGGTTCGGCGGTCTCGCCCGCACCCGATTCCGGACTGGCGTCGACCAGGGCCAGCAGTCCGACCTCATGTCCCAGCTCGCGCAGGCGCACCGCCATGGCATGTGCGATCTGACCGCCGAGGGACCAGCCCACCAGGTGGTAGGTGGTATCCGGGAAGAACTCCAGAAGCTCGCGGACGTATCGATCGGCGTACGCGCCCACCGATTCCAGCCGGGCCTCACCCGCCACGATGTACGGGTCCTGCAATCCGTAGACCGGGCGGTCGGGGTCCAGATGACCCAGTAGCGAGCCGTACACCCAGGCCAGACCGCCGCCGGGATGGACGCACAACAGCGGCGCACGCGTGCCCGCGGACCGCAGCGGGGTCAATACACCCAGCGAGATGTTCATCTCGTCCGCGCTCTCCAGATCGCGGGCCAGCGCCGCGGGAGTCGCATCGGAGAACAGCCTGCTGGGTTGCAGCTGCCTGCCGGTGCGCGCGTGCACCAGTGAAACGACCTGTACCGCACTGAGCGAATTACCGCCCAGGGCGAAGAAGTCGTCGTCCGCACCCACCCGGGCGGTGCCGAGCACCTCGGCGAACACCCGCGCCACCAGCTCCTCGGCCGGGGTCGACGGCGCACGGAAGGTCCGCACCGGGAAGACCGGTTCCGGCAGTCGCCGCCGATCGATCTTCCCGGTCGCGGTGAGCGGGAACGCGTCGAGCACCAGCACCAGATCGGGCACCATATATCCCGGCAGGCGCTGTGCCACAGCGCTTCTGGTCTGCGCCGGGTCCACCGATCGGCCCGCCGCGGCCACCGCGTAGGCGACCAGCCGGACATCGGATTCCGCACCGCCCGCCGGGGTGTGCGCCACCACGATCGCCTGTTCGATCTCGGGCAGATCGCACAGTGCGGTCTCGACCTCGCCCAGCTCCAGCCGCTGCCCGCGCACCTTGATCTGGAAGTCCGACCGGCCGACGAACGCGAGAGTGGCCGCGCCGGAAGCGGATTCCGCAGCATCGCCGATCACGACCCAGCGCACCAGATCACCGGTGCGATAGAGCCGATCGCCGGGTGCGCCGAGCGGATCGGCCACGAACCGCGATGCGGTGAGACCGGCACGGCCCCGATATCCGCGTGCCACAGCGGAACCCGAGATATAGAGCTCGCCGACGACGCCCGCGGGTACCGGGCGCATCCACGAATCCAGCACCGCCACACGAACATCGGCGATCGGACCCCCGATACCCGCCGCCGGGCCCGGTGTCAGTTCGGAACCGGTGACCCAGATCGTCGCCTCGGCCGGACCGTACAGGTTGTGCACCCGCCGCAGCCCCGCCGCATCGGTGCCGGACCAGCGCGATACCAGGTGCGGTGTGCACCGATCACCACCGGTCAGCACCACCCGCAGCGAGTCGAGTCCCTCGACGTCCAGCGATACCGCCACCGACGGGGTCAGGAACGCGTGCGTGACGCGCTGCGCGTGCATCAGCTCCCGAAGCGGTTGTCCGCCATAGACATCCGGCGGCGCGACGACCAGCGCGCCACCGGCGTCGGTGGCCAGCAGCAGCTCCAGCATCGCGGCGTCGAAGGTCCGCGCCGCCACCCCGAGCATCCGGGAATCGCGATCGAGGGCACCGCGCCGCCGACCATCGGCGACGATCGCCGCCAGACCGGCGTGCGTGACCTCGACCCCCTTGGGCTCTCCGGTCGACCCCGAGGTGTACACCACGTAGGCGGTATTGCCGATGCGAACGGGATGCCGCCGATCGACGGCGGACATTACATCGTCGCCCGCCGTCGCTGCCCCATCCACATCGTCGGACGTCAGCCAGCACATCGGCTCACCCGGCAGCACATCTCGATACCGCGGATCGGTAATACCCACTCGTGCACCGGAATCAGCACAGACGAACCGATTCCGATCCAGCGGATGCGCCGGATCGACCGAGACGAACGCGGCACCGGTCTTGGCGATCGCCCACACCGCCGTCACCCAGGCCGCGGATCGCGGCAGACCCACCACGACCACCGATTCCGCCCCCGCGCCCCGCGCAATCAGCAAGCGCGCCAGTCGATTCGAGTCGGCATCCAGCTGCCGATAGGTCATCCGGAGCTGTCCGTCGACCACCGCGTCACCGTCCGGATTCGCGGCCGCCGCGGCCGCCAGCAGATCCGGCAGGCTCACCGCATCGATACCGGTTCCGGACTCGATACCGCGACCGGTACCCCAGTCATCGAGCACGCGCAGCCGCTCCGAACCGGAAACGGTCGCGATATCGCGCACTCGCACACCGGGATCGGCGGCCACCGCGGCCAGCACGATCCGAAGGCGCTCGGCGAACGCGGCGATCGTGTTCGGGTCGAAGAGCTCCGCGGCATAGCTGACGCCGATCGGCATCGCACCGGTCGCATCGGGGGCGTCGGTCAACGTCAGGCTCAGATCGAACCGTTCGACCCCGATATCGGCCCCGAGGGTGGTCACCTCGATTCCGGGCAGCGCGAATCCGGCCGCCTCGAGGTTGTGGAAGGCCAGCATCACCTGGAACAGCGGATGCCGCGCCCGGCTGCGGGCCGGATCCACCGCCTCGACCACCTGCTCGAACGGAATCTCCGCGTGCGCGAACGCTTCCAGGTCCGTCCCGCGCACACCGGCGAGCAACTCGGTGAACGGCAGCGATTCATCGATGCGGGTGCGCAGCACCACGGTATTGACGAACATGCCGACCAGCTCGTCCAGCAGCGCCGACCCGCGCCCGGCCACCGGGGTGCCGACGGCGATATCGGTGCTGCCCGACCAGCGCGACAGCACGATCGACAGGGCGGTATGCACGACCATGAACACCGTCGCACCCCGGGCGCGGGCGATCTCGCGCAAGCCGGTGACGGTTGCGGGATCCACCGCGAACTCGTACCGCGCCCCGCGATGTGAGGCGACCGGCGGGCGCGGGCGATCCACGGGGAGTTCCAGCGCCTCGGGCAGCTCCCGCAATCGCTCGGTCCAGTACCCGAGCTGACAGGCGAGCACCGAATCCGGGTCTGCCGCCGATCCGAGCGATTCCCGTTGCCACAGCGCGTAATCCGCGTACTGCACGGTCAGCTCGGCCCAGTCCGGTTGTCGCCCGGCGCTTTCGGCGCGGTAGGCCGCCGCCAGGTCTCGCGACAGCGGGGCCATCGAGAAGCCGTCGGCGGCGATGTGATGCACCACGAAGACCAGCACGAACTCATCCGGTCCCGTGGTCAGCAGCCGAGCGCGCACCGGAACCCGCTGTGTCACATCGAATCCCAGTGCCACCACGGCGGCGACGGCGGCGTGCAGCGCGGATTCGGCCACGGGTTCCGGGGTCAGATCCACGTCCACGGCGGCGGCGAGTTCGGCCACCGGCAGCACGAGCTGATACGGCACCCCGTCCACATCCGGGTACCGGGTGCGCAATACCTCGTGCCGGGCGAGCACATCCCACATCGCCGCGGTGAGAGCGGATACCTCGAGCGCACCGGACAGCCGCAGCACCAGCGGAATGCTGTATGCCATCGACCCCGGCGCGAGCCGGTTCACGAACCACATGCGCTGCTGCGCGAACGACAGCGGCACCCGCTCGGGTCGCACCCGGGCCGCGAGCCGGGGTTCGGTCTCCGCGACACCGGATTCCGGCGTCCGCGTCGCCAGCCACGCCGCGAGCCCCGCGACCGTCGGCTGGTCGAAGACATCGCGCACACCGACCGCCGTGCCCGCCCCGTCCGCCAACCGGGCCGCGAAGCGCGTGGCGGACAGGGAGTTTCCGCCCATGCCGAAGAAATCGTCATCGAGGCCTGCCCGGTCCGCCCCGAGCACCTCGGCGAACACCTCCGCCACCAGTCGCTCGGTCCGGGTCGAGGGCGCGCGATAGCCCGCGCGACTGTGCTCCGGGTCGGGCAGTGCTCCGCGATTCACCTTGCCGCTACTGGTCAATGGCAGCGCATCGAGCGGCATGAGCACATCGGGCACCAGGTATCCGGGCAGTCGCTCCCCGAGTGCTCGCCGGATCGCGGCCGGATCGACCGCATGTCCGGAAGCGGCCACGATATAGCCGACCAGGCGAGCGCCGGTGTCCAGCTGCCGCATCACCACCACGGCGTGCTCGATCCCCGGCAGATCGGTGAGGGCGGCTTCGATCTCGCCCGGTTCCAGCCGCTGGCCACGCATCTTCACCTGGAAGTCCGAGCGGCCGATATAGGTCAGTACACCGGTGCCGGAATCGGATTCGCCCGGCTGCCGGCACACCAGGTCCCCGGTCCGGTAGAGCCGGTCGCCGGGAGCACCGAATGGATCGGCCACGAAACGCGCGGCGGTCAGACCCGCCCGGCCCCGATAACCGCGTGCCACACCGGAACCCGACACGTAGAGCTCGCCCGTCACCCCGGCCGCCACCGGCCGCAGCCACGGGTCCAGCACGACCGCGCCCGTTCCGGGCATCGGAGCGCCGATGGTGACCGGATCCCCCGCGCGCAGTTCGGGACTGATCGAGGTGATGATGGAGATCTCGGTGGGGCCGTAGGTGTTGTGGAACCGTCGCGCACCGGCCGCGTCGGTGCGCGACCACCGCGCCACCAGTGCGGGCGGGCACGCCTCGCCACCGGCGAGCAGCACCCGCAGATCGTCGAGCCCGGCCGGATCCAGCATGGCGGCCACGCTGGGTGTCATGCCGGCATGGCTGATGCGTTGCTCGCGCATCAGCTGGGCCAGGCGCGGCCCGCCGTACACATCATCGGGAGCCAGCACCAGCGCCGCGCCCGCCGGAATCGCGAGCAGCAGTTCGAGCAGTGCGAAGTCGAAGGTGCGCGAGGCCGCGCCCAGTACTCGGGACTCGGAATCGACTCCGTAGCAACGTGATTGCGCCGCGGCGACCGCGAGCAGACCGGTGTGCGTCACCTCGACGCCCTTGGGCAGACCGGTCGAGCCGGAGGTGTAGATGATGTACGCGGTATTCCGCACCCGCAGTATCCGGGAGCGGTCGGCGTCGGTCACCGGGGCGGACGACAGCCCCTCGATTCGCGCCGCTACGCCCGGATCATCCAGGGATATCCAGGACATGCCCGCGCCCGGCAGCGCGGCTTGGTGACGACCCAGCGTAATTCCCACTCGCGCACCGGAATCCGCGCACACGAAGCGATTGCGGTCCAGCGGATGAGCCGGGTCCACGGGCAGGAAGGCCGCACCGGATTTGGTGATCGCCCATACCGCGAGCGCCCACTCCAGCGACCGCGGCACCGCTATCGCCAGCACGGACTCCGGACCCGCGCCGTGCGCGATCAGGTACCGCGCCAGGCGATTCGAGCGTTCGTCGAGTTCCCGGTAGGAGATGTGACGGTCGCCGTCGATCACCGCGTCACCCTCGGGATTGCGGGAAACCGCGGCCGCCAGCAGATCCGGCAGGGTCATCGCGGCCGCGGACTCGATACCCAGGAACGGCTCGATCTCGCGCGGTCGGCCCCAGTCGTCCAGCCGGATTCGTTCGGACTGCGACAGCAGCGCGATATCCCGTACGCGCGCGGTGGGATTCGCCGTGATCGAGTCCAGTGCCGAGCACAGCTGGGCGCCGAGTGCGTCGATGCGGGCGGTATCGAATACGTCGTCCCGATATTGCAGGCGGATGCGCAGCGTCTCCCCGAGGATGACGGTGCAGGACAGTGGATAGTGCGTGGAGTCCGTACCCGCCACGGCCGTGAGTTCGAGTTCCCCCAGCCCGGTGACCTGCCGAAGATTGTGCACGTCAACGGGATACGACTCGAACACCATCAGGGTGTCGAACAGATTGTCACCGTCGGCGACCGCGTGGATATCGGTCAGGCCGAGGTGATGGTGGTCCAGCAACCGGGATTGCTCACGCTGTACGCGCGTCCACAGTTCGGTCACGGTTTCGGCGGGATCGAAGCGGACCCGGGTCGCGATGGTGTTCACGAACAATCCGATGGTGCGATCCGCGCCGGGCACATCGGCCGGACGGCCCGAGACGGTGGTGCCGAACACCACGTCACGACGGCCGCAGGCGTGCCCGACCAGCAGCGCCCACACCGATTGCAGCACGGTGTTCACCGTCACCCCGGCCGCCGCCGCGACAGCGGACAGTGCGCGGGTGGTCGCATCGTCGAGTTCGATCGACCGATCCAGTACCGCTCCGGCGGTGGCGGCTGGCACACCGGGCCCCGCGATCAGGGTCGGTTCGGCCCCGGCGAGCGCCTCGGACCAGGCCGCCAACGCCGCGGGCCGATCCCGAGTCGCCAACCAGGCCAGGAAATCCCGGTACGAACCGGCGGGCGGGCCGGGCTCCCCGCCGTACTGCGTGAATATCTCGGTGACCAGCACCGGCCAGGACCAGCCGTCCAGGATGAGGTGGTGATCGGTCAGCACGACCGCCCACTCCCCCGCACCCAGGCGCGCCACCGTGCAGCGCAGCAGCGGTGCGGCGGCGAGGTGGAAGCGGCGCGCCTTCTCGGCCGCCGCCAATTGCTCCAGCGCCCGCACCGGATCGGTGCTCTCGGTCAGATCCGCTATATGCCAAGGCAATTCGGCGTGCTCCGAGACCACCGCGACGGTGGTCCCGCCACCGGTGGTGGTGAATGCCGTGCGCAGGCTCTCGTGCCGGTCAACCACGGCGGTGACGGCCCGGTGCAGTCGTCCCGGATCCAGCGGACCCCGCAGGCGCAGCACCACCTGCGCGGCATACACATCGGTCTCCGCACTGCCGAGCAACGCGGTGTGGAAGAGCAGTCCCGCCTGCAACGGGGTCAGCGGATGCACATCGGTCAGCGCCGGGTAGGCGCGTTCGAGCGCGGTGATATCGGATTGCGGCAGTCGCACCAGATCGAAGTCGGACGGGGAATGCCCACCCGCGCCGGGCATTTCGGCGTAGTCGGCAATGGCGGTCAGCGCCTGTGACCACAGTCCGGCCAATTCCGCCATCTCGACGCGGTCCAGCAGAGTGGTCGGGAATCGCACACTGGCCAGCAGGCTGTCGTCGATGACGATCGCGGAGATATCGAGGGCGACGGTCACCGGGGTCTCGGGATCCACCGCCACCTCGAGTTCGCCCAGCCCGCCGTCGACGCCGGTCCCGGACACCCGGCCCAGATAGTTGAATCCGATCTGCCCCGGCATCCGGTCCGGCAACGCGGCCGCGGTATCGGGATTCAGATAGCGCAGCATCCCGTAGCCGATGCCCTTGTCCGGCAGCGAGTTCAAGGTCTCTTTGATCGACAGCACGGCATCGCGCACCGCGGCGCCGCCCGCGACGACCGCGTCGGCATCGATACCGGACAGGTCGAAACGCACGGGGAACACGGTGGTGAACCAGCCCACGGTGCGGGACAGTTCGGCCCCGCCGATCACCTGTTCCTCGCGGCCGTGTCCCTCCATGCGGATCAGCACCGACGATTCGGACAGCCCCCGGCGCGCCCGCCAGATCCGCACGGCCACAGCCAGTCCCGCGAGCAGCCCGGCGTTCACGCCGCCGTGGAAGATCGCCGGAACCCGTCCGGTCAGGGCGCGCGTCACCGTTTCGGACAGTTGGAATCCGACCCGTTCGAGGGTGGCCGCGGTATCGATCACCGGATCGAGTTCGCGCCCGCCCCAGCGCGGTTCGGCGCCGGAGACGATGCGCTGCCACAGCGCGAGTTCGGCCACCCGCGCGGGTTCCCCGGCCGCCGTTGTCAGCCCGTACGCCCAGCGCCGCATCGAGGTACCCGCCGGAGCGAGCTCCGGAACCACACCGGCCCGCACCTGTTCGAAGGCCGATACCAAGTCGGGCACCAGGATTCGCCAGGACACGCCATCGACGACCAGGTGGTGGGCGGCGATCAGCAACCAGCCCGGCACCCCATCCCGGGGATCGAGCCAGGTGAATTGGACCATCACCCCGGCGGCGGGGTCCAGCCGGTCGATCGCCGAATTCAGGTGCAGCGTAGCCACAGCCGTGGCATCGGCGTCCGCGTCGAGGTCCACGCGCCGCACCACCGCCGCGGCGGCCACGCTGCCGGGCGGTGTCACCACCAGCGCCGCACCATCACCGCGCAGCCGCGAACGCAGCAGGTCGTGCCGGTCCAGCAGGACGGCCACGCAGGTGTTCAACCCCGCCTCGTCGATGCCCTCGGGCAGGCGCACCACCACATGCTGTTCGAACCGGCGGAATCCCCCGCCCCACTCCACCATCCAGCGCGCCACCGGCAGCAGCGGCTGCTCCCCGACCCCGCCGCCCGCCAGTTCCGGCACCGCTCCGGATTCGTCGGTGTCCACGGCGTGCGCGATCAGCGCCAGCCGGGCCGCGGTGCGCTGTTCGAAGACATCGCGGGGGCCGAAGACCACCCCGAGCGCCCGCGCCCTGGCGACCACCTGGATGGAGACGATCGAATCGCCGCCCAGGCCGAAGAAGTCGTCATCCGCGCCGACCCGGTCCAGTCCCAGTGCCGCGCCGAACGCCTCGGTGATCACCCGCTCGAACGGCGTCGACGGCGCGCGGTACGCCCGCTCCGGGAATTCCGGTTCGGGCAGTGCCCGCCGATCGATCTTGCCGCTGACGGTCAACGGCAGTTCATCCAGGACCAGCACCAGATCCGGCACCATATAGGCGGGCAGCCGGTCGGCCACCGATTCGCGCACCCGCGCGGGGTCCACGGTCCGATCCGGTTCGGCGACAACGTAACCGACCAGCCGCGCCGCGCCGTTATCGGGCGCGTGCACGGTCACCACCGCCTGATCGATACCGTCCACGGCGATCAGCGCGGCCTCGACCTCACCCGGTTCCAGACGCTGACCGCGCACCTTCAGCTGGAAGTCCGCACGTCCGGCGAACTCCAATACACCGGTGCCCGAACCGGATTCGCCCGGCACCCAGCGCACCAGATCGCCGGTCCGGTACAGCCGATCCCCCGGCCCGCCGAATGGATCGGCCACGAAACGCGTGGCGGTCAGGCCCGCCCGGCCCCGATAGCCCCGTGCCACACCCGATCCCGAGACGTACAGCTCACCCGTCACGCCCAGGGGCACCGGGCGCATCCACGCGTCCAGCACCACGACTCCCGCACCGGCGATCGGACCGCCGATCACCACCGGGCGGCCGGGCAGCAGCGCGGCGGCGGTCACCCAGATGGTCGCCTCGGCCGGGCCGTACAGGTTGTGCAGTTCGCGCCCGTTCGCGGCATCGGACCAGCGCGAAACCAGTTGCGGCCCACAGCGATCGCCACCGGTCAGCACCACCCGCAGGGCGTCGAGCCCGGCCGGTTCCATCGACATGGCCACCGACGGCGTCAGGAACGCGTGCGTGATCCGCTCATCGCGCAGCAATTCCCACAGCGGGTGCCCGCCGTACACCTGCGCGGGCGCGAGCACCAGGGCGCCGCCGCCGGAGGCCGCCAGCAGCAGTTCCAGGATGGCCGCGTCGAAGGTGCGCGCGGCCACGCCCAGCACCCGCGACTCCGCGTCGACCCCGCAGCGCCGCACGTGATCCGCCAGCAGCGCCGTCAATCCGGCATGGGTGACCTCGACGCCCTTGGGCCGGCCGGTGGAACCCGAGGTGTGGATGAGGTAGGCGGTATTGCTCGCGCGCGGCACCGCGTCGGTGACCGGATCGTGCGCGAGCCGCCGCATCCGCAGGGTTACGGCCGGATCGTCCAGCACCAGCCACGGCAGGCTTTCCCAGGGCAGCCCGTCGGTCTGCGCGTCGATCGTAATGCCCAGCCGTGCACCGGAATCCGCGCAGAGGTACCGGTTCCGCTCGAGCGGATGCGCCGGATCCACCGAGACGAACGCCGCCCCGGTCTTGGCGACCGCCCAGACCGCGAGCACCCATTCCAGCGAGCGCGGCACGCCGACGGCGACCACCGATTCGACCCCGATGCCGCGTTCGATCAGCAAGCGCGCCAAGCGATTCGAATCGGCGTCCAGCTTCCGGTACGACATCCGCCGGGCGCCGTCGACGACCGCGTCGCCGTCCGGGTTGGCGGCCACGGCCGCCGCCAGCACACCCGGCAGCGTCATACCGGCCGAGATCATCTCGCCGTCCTCGAGCATGGCCAGATCCAGGTCGGCCAGATCGGTGCGGCCCCACTCGTACAGCAGTCGCTGCTGCTGCGGTGCGGGCAGCACCCCGATCTCGCGCACGGTCGCCGCGGGTTCGGCCGCGATCATCGAGAGCACCTCGCGCAGCCGTTCGGCGAAGACCGCGATGGTGGCAGCGTCGAACAGTTCCGAACGGTATTGCAACCGGATGCGCAGGATGTCCTGGAGTACCGCGGTGCAGGTCAGCGGGTAGTGGGTGGAGTCCGCGGCGGTCACACCGAGCAGTTCGAGATCGCCGTGCCCCGCCGCCCGTTCGATATCGCGCATATCGACGGGGTAGGACTCGAGCACCATGATGGTGTCGAACAGGCTGTCATATCCGGTGCGCGTGTGGATTTCGCGCAGTCCGAGGTGGTGATGGTCCAGCAGTGCCGCCTGCTCGGTGTGGATGCGCGCCCAGAGCTCGGCGACGGTCTCGGCGGGGGCCAGCCGCACCCGGGCCGGAATCGTATTGATGAACAGGCCGATGGTGCGGTCGGCGGCGGGAAGTTCACCGGGCCGCCCGGAGACGGTCGCGCCGAACACGATATCGGTGCGGCCGGTGAGCCCGGCCAGCATGATCGCCCACGCCGATTGCAGCACCGTATTGACCGTCACCCCGGCCGCGGCCGCGGCGGCGGCCAGCTCCTGGGTGGCGGTGCTCTCGATGGTGAAGGATTGATCCGCCACGGCCGCCGCGTCGCCGCCCGGACCGGAGGTCCCGGCGATCAGCGTCGGTTCGGCACCGGCGAGCGCTTCGCCCCAGGCGGCCAGCGCGGCATCCTGATCACGAGTTCCCAACCACCCCAGGAAGTCTCGATACGAACCGGGTGCGACGGTGGGGGCCTCGCCCATATAGCTGGCCAGCAGTTCGGTCACCAGCAGCGGATAGGACCAGCCGTCCAGGATGACGTGATGATTGGTCAGGATCAGCGCCCAGTGGTTCGCGGTCAGGCGCGCCACGGTCAAGCGCAGCAGTGGCGGGACGGCGAGGTCGAAGGGGCGGGCCAGCTCCCGCGCCGCCAGTTCGTCCAGCGCCCGCTCGGACTCGGCATATCTCCTGAGATCGACCACCTCCCAAGGCAATTCGATGTCATCGCAGACCACCGCGATATCGATCCCGGCTACGGTGGTGAACGCCGTGCGCAGTCCGTGATGCCGGCGCAGTACCGCCGTCGCGGCCGTGCGCAGCCGTTCGGGATCGAGGTCTCCGGACAGATGCAGAATCAATTGCGCGACATAGGCATCGGTTTCGGCGTGCGCGTCGGCGAGATGCGCGTGGAAGAGCAGTCCCGCCTGCAACGGCGTCACCGGCCACACATCGGACAGCGCCGGGTAGGCCCGTTCGAGCGCGGTGACCTCGGACTGGGCCACCTCGACCGCGCCGAAGTCCGACGGCGAATGTCCGCCCGCGCCAGGTGTTTCGGCATATGCGGCGACCGCGGACAGCACCACCGTCCACAATTCGGCCAGCTCGCGGACCTCGTCGTGTCGGAGCAGGGTGCCGGGGAACCGGAAGCTCGCACGCAAACCGTCCTCGACCACGACGGCCGAGATATCCACCGCGACCGTCACCGGCATATCCGGATCCGGTGCGGCACTCAGCTCACCGAGCCCGCCGTGTACGCCGCCCAGCCCGTCGGTATCGACCGCGCCGATCTGCCCGAGATAGTTGAACCCGATGCGCCCGGGCATCGCGCCGGGCAGCAGCGCCGAGGTCTCGGGATTGCGGTATCGCAGCAGGCCGTAGCCGATCCCCTTGTCCGGCAACGTGTTCAGGGTCTCCTTAACCGTGAGTACGGCCGCGGCCACCGCCGCGTCACCCGCCGCCACGGCTTCGGCGTCGATATCGGACAGATCGAAGCGGACCGGGAACATTGAGGTGAACCAGCCCACGGTGCGCGACAGCTCCGCACCGAGTGCGATCCGTTCCTCGCGCCCGTGGCCCTCCAATCGCACCAGCACCGACGGTTCGTCGATACCGCGCCGGGACCGCCACAACCGCACGGCCACGGCCAGACCCGCGAGCAGGCCGTCATTCACCCCGCCGTGGAAGATCTCCGGAACCCGCGCGAGCAGGGTGCGCGTCACCGATTCCGGTAGCCGCACCTCGAGCTGTTCGAGGGTGGCGGCCGTATCGATCGCCGGATCGAGTTCGCGCCCACCCCAGTACGGGTCCGGGCCGACGGCCATGCGCTGCCACAGTTCGAGCTCACGCACGCGCGCCGGTTCGACGGCCGCGTCGGTGAGTGCGTGCGCCCAGCGGCGCATCGAGGTGCCGACCGGCGGCAATTCCGGAATCGCACCGGATACGGCCTGATCGAGGGCGGATATCAAGTCCGGCAGCAGGATTCGCCAGGAGACGCCGTCGACCACGAGATGATGTGCGACCAGTATCAGCCAGCCGGGTTCGCCCGCGGCGGGATCGAGCCAGACGAACTGCGTCATCCTGCCGTCCGACGGATTCAGCCGATCCAGAGCCGAATCCAATTGCGCCGCAGCTGCTGCCGTCACATCGGCACCGGGTTCGAGCGGTTGCCGGTGCACGATCGGGCGCACACCGCCCACGGGCCGCACGGTCAGCGACCAGTCGTCGTTCGCATCGCGCAGCAGGCGCGACCGCAGCATGTCGTGCCGGTCCAGCAGCGCGGTAGCCGCCACGCTCAGCGCCGCCTCGTCGACACCGGCGGGCAATCGCAGCACCACGTGCTGTTCGAAACGGTTGAAACCGCGGCCCCATTCGACCATCCACTGCGCGACGGGCAGCAGCGGAAACTCGCCTACGCCCGCACCCGGCAACTCGGCCAGACCGCCGACCGCCGCGCTCGTGGCGATCGCCGCGAGCCGGGCGGCGGTGCGCTGTTCGAACACATCGCGCGGACCGAACACCACACCCAGGGCGCGCGCCTTGGCCACCACCTGAATCGAGACGATGGAGTCACCGCCGAGGGTGAAGAAATCGTCATCGGCGCCGACCTCGTCGAGACCCAGGACCTGCGCGAACACCCCGGCCACCACTTCCTCGACGCGCGAGGAGGGCGCCCGGAACTCACGCTCCGGGAACACCGGTTCCGGCAGTGCCCGCCGGTCCACCTTGCCGCTGGCGGTCAACGGCAACTCGTCGAGCACCGTCACCACATCGGGCGTCATATATCCGGGCAGCCGCTCACCCACCGCCCGCACGATCGTGATCGGATCGACCGCGCGGCCCGATTCGGCGACCACGTAGGCCGCCAAACGGGCACCGGCGGACTCACTTTCGCCCGCGGTGTGCACCAGCACCACCGCCTGCGCGATATCGTCGAGCGCGCAGAGCGCGGCCTCCACCTCGCCGAGTTCCAGGCGCTGGCCGCGCACCTTCACCTGGAAGTCGGCGCGGCCCACGAACTCCAGAGTCCCGGCGCCCGTTCCGGATTCGTCGATGATCCAGCGCACCAGATCGCCGGTGCGATACAGCCGCCATCCCGGCGCACCGAACGGATCGGCGACGAAGCGTCCGGCGGTCAGGCCCGCGCGGCCCCGATAGCCGCGCGCCACACCAGCACCCGAGAGATACAGCTCGCCCACCACACCCACCGGCACGGGCCGCAGCCACGCGTCCAGCACGTGTGCGCCGATACCGTCGATGCCCGGGCCCATGGTGATGGACTCGCCCGCGCGCAGCTCCCGGCTGATCATCGTGATGATCGTGGTCTCGGAGGGACCGTAGGTGTTGAAGAATTCGCGCGCGCCCGCCGCATCGGTCCGGGACCAGCGCGAAATCAGTTGCGCGGCAAAGCGTTCACCGCCGACCGTCACCACTCGCAGCGCGTCCAGGCCGATCGGGTCGACCGATGCCGCCACCGCGGGCGTCAGGAACGCGTGCGTGATGCGCTGTGCGCGCATCAGGTCGGCCAGCAGCGGGCCGCCGTAGCTGTCGTCGGGCGCGATGACCAGTGCGGCCCCCGCCGGAACGGCGAGCAGCAGTTCGAGCAGTGCGGCATCGAAAGTGCGTGCGGCCACCGCCAATACCCGGGATTCGGCGTCGACCGTGTACTGCCGCAGTTGCGCCGCGGCCACGGCGGCCAGCCCGGCATGGGTGCTCTCCACGCCCTTGGGCTGCCCGGTCGAGCCCGAGGTGTAGACGATGTAGGCGGTATTGCCCAGCCGCAGCGCGGCAGGGCGATCGACATCGGTGACCGGAGATTTCGAATGCTGCCGGACGCGCGCGGTGACGGTGGGATCGTCGAGGAGCAGCCAGGAGACCTCATCGCGGGGCAGCCGCGCCGCGTGGCATTCGAGCGTAATGCCCTCCAGCACACCGGAGTCGCCGCACATGAAGCGGTTGCGGTCGGCCGGATGCGCCGGATCCAGCGACAGGAACGCCGCGCCCGCCTTGCTGATCGCCCACACCGCGAGCACCCATTCCAGCGAGCGCGGCAGGGCGATGGCGAGGACCGAATCCGGTCCGGCCCCGTGCCCGATGAGATAGCGCGCCAATTGATTCGACTGCTCGTCGAGCTCGCGGTAGGAGATTCGGCGCTCACCGTCGATGACGGCGTCGCCGGTCGGATGCGCGGCCACCGCCGCGCTGAGCAACTGCGGCAACGTCATCGGATCGGTGCCGCCGATGAGCTCGAACGCGCCCACCTCGCCCCACTCCCGCAGCAGCGCGTGTTCCGCGCCCGAGAGCATATCGATCGCACGCACGACGCCGCCGGGTGCGACGGTGATCGCCCGCAGCACCCGGTGCAGTCGCTCGGCGAGCACCGCGATCGTCGCGGCGTCGAAAAGGTCAGTGGCATAGCTGAGGTGGACCGGGATCGTCCCGTCGGGGTCGGGCGCGTCGGTCAGGGTCACGGTCAGATCGAAGCGTTCGACACCGGTCGCCGCGCTGGACGGGGTGACCACGAGCCCGGGCAGGGTGATGGCGGCGGGATCGAGATTGTGGAAGGCCAGCAGCACCTGGAACAGCGGATTGTGCGCCTGACCACGCACCGGATCGAGCGCCTCGACCACCTGCTCGAACGGAATCTCCGCGTGCGCGAAGGCATCCAGATCGATGCCGCGCACCCGGGCCAGCGCTTCGGTGAAGCTCAGCGTCTCGTCGATGCGGGTCCGGAGCACGACCGTATTGACGAACATCCCGACCAGATCGTCCAGTAGTGCCGAACCGCGCCCGGCGACCGGTGTGCCGATCGCGATATCGGCACTGTGCGAAAGGCGCGACAGCACGATCGCCAGCGCGGTGTGGAAGACCATGAATACCGTCGCGCCCTCGGCGCGGGCAATGCCGTGCAGTCCGGCGACCACGTCGGGCTCGAGCGTGAAGCTCTGTGCCGCACCGCGATGCGAGGCGACGGCCGGTCGCGGCCGATCGGAAGGCAGTTCGAGCACCTCGGGCAGCTCCCGCAGCTGCCCGGTCCAGTACCCGAGCTGACGGGACAGCGGCGATGCCGGATCGTCCTGCGATCCCAGCGATTCACGTTGCCACAGTGCGTAATCCGCGTACTGCACCGGCAGTTCGGCCCATTCCGGTTGCCGCCCGGCGCTGCTGGCGCGGTAGGCCTCGGCCAGATCCCGTGCCAGCGGGTGCATCGAAAAACCGTCGGCGCCGATGTGGTGGATCACCAGCACCAGCGCGAAGTCCTCCGGCCCGGTGGTCAGTAGGCGGCAGCGCACCGGAATCCGCTGCGCCACATCGAAGCCCGCCGAGACGATGGCAGCGATGGCGGCGGTCAACTCGGTTTCGGAGACCGGTAGCGGGGTCAGCTCCACGTCCACCGCGTCCGCCAGTTCGGCGACCGGGACCACGACCTGGTGCGGCACCCCGTCCACGTCCGGGTACCTGGTGCGCAGCACCTCGTGCCGGACGACCACATCGCGGACCGCGGCCGTCAGCGCCGCCACATCCAGCGCACCGGACATGCGCAACACCAGCGGAATGCTGTACGCGGCCGATTCGGGGGCGAAGCGATTCACGAACCACATGCGCCGCTGCGCGAACGACAGCGGCACCCGCTCGGGGCGCGCCCGCCGTGCCAGCCGCACGCCGTCGGCACCCGATTCGCGGGCGGACAGCAGGGCCGCCAGTTCGCCGACCGCCGGAGCCGTGAAGATATCGCGCACGGTGACCGCGACACCGGCCGCCGCCGCCAGCCGGGTGGCCAGCCGGGTCGCCGAGAGCGAATTGCCGCCGAGTGCGAAGAAGTCATCGTCCAGCCCGGCCCGATCGAGGGTCAGCAGTTCGGCGAAGACCCCCGCCACGAGCTGTTCGGTCGCCGAGGCCGGGGCGCGGTAGGTCGCGCGCGGGAGCACCGGATCCGGCAGCGCCGCCTTGTCCACCTTGCCGTTCACGGTCAGAGGCAGTGCGTCGAGCACGGTGAGCACATCCGGAACCATGAATCCGGGCAACCGCGCGCCCAATGCCCGTCGAATATGAGCGGGGTCCGCTGCCCGCTCGGGCGCGGGCACGACGTACCCCGCCAGCCGTGCGGTGGCATCGTGACCGTGCACAATGACGACAGCCTGCGCGATATCGTCCAGATCGGTGAGCGCGGCCTCGACCTCGCCGAGCTCCAGCCGCTGCCCGCGCACCTTCACCTGGCAGTCGGCACGGCCGACGAATTCCAATATGCCCGGCCCGCTGTCGAATTCGGCCGCCCCGTCCACCGTCGCCCAGCGCACCAGATCTCCGGTGCGGTACAGCCGATCGCCCGGTCGGCCGAATGGATCGGCGATGAATCGCGCCGCCGTGAGATCGGCGCGGCCCCGATAACCCCGTGCCACACCGGAACCCGAGACATAGAGCTCGCCTTCGACACCGGCCGGAACCGGGCGCAGCCACGCGTCCAGCACCACCGCGCCCATACCGTCGATGGCCGAGCCCAGGGTGACCGGATCACCCGCCCGCAAATCCGGACTTCCGGTCACCCAGATGGTCGCCTCGGCCGGGCCGTACAGATTGTGTACCCGGCGATGGCCCGCGCGATCGGTGCGCGACCACCGCGAAACCAGTGCGGGCGGGCAGGTTTCACCGGCGGTGATCAGCACCGCCAGCTCGTCCAGGCCCGCCGGGTCCAGCCCGGCCGCCACACTCGGGGTGAGCACGGCGTGCGTGACGCGCCGCTCGCGCAGCAGATCGGCCAGAGGTTCCGCGCCGAACACCTCGGGCGGCGCGATAACCAGTGCGGCACAACCGGATACCGCCAGCAGCAGTTCGAACACCGCCGCGTCGAAGGTGCGCGCCGCCACGCTCAGCACCCGGGAATCCGGGCGCACCGCGAAGCGCCGCCGCTGTGCGCCGCAGACACCCGCCAGTCCGGCGTGCGTGACCTGCACACCCTTCGGGCGACCCGTCGATCCGGAGGTGTAGACGACATACGCGGTACTCGCCGGCCGCACCGGCGCGTGGCGGTCGGCATCGGTCACCGGGCCGCTCGCGCGCTGCTCGATGCTCGCGGCCACGGCCGCATCGTCGACCACCAGCCACGACATATCCTCGCGCGGCAACAGCCCCTGATACCGGGACATCGTCAGGCCCAGCCGGACACCGGAATCCGCGCACATGAAGCCGTTGCGCTCGACCGGATGCCCGGGATCCAGGGACAGGAATCCCGCCCCGGCCTTCGCGATCGCCCACACCGCGGTCACCCATTCCAGTGACCGCGGCACACCCACCGCGACAACCGTTTCCGGTCCCGCGCCGTGCTCGATGAGTTGCCGGGCCAGCCGGTTCGATCGCTCGTCGAGTTCGCGATAGCCGATTCGGCGCTCGCCGTCCATCACGGCGACGCCCTCCGGGGTGGCGGCCACCGCCGCGGCGAGCACCTGCGGCAGGGTCAGGGCGGGCGCGCCGGAATCACCGCGCCCGCGTTCCAGCAGCCGATGACATTCGGAGCCGGACAGCGCACCGACCTCGCGCACCGGGATCGATGGATCGACGCTCATCGCGCACACGATCGCGCGCAGCCGCTCGGCGATCGCCGCGACGGCCGCCGGATCGAAGACATCGGATCGGTATTGCAGGCGCAGGCGCAGACCGTCCTGCACGGTGACACTGCACGTGAGCGGATAGTGCGTGGAATCGGTCGCGTCCACGTCCGTGACCTCGAGGCCGGCGCTACCGGCGATCCCCCGAATCCGGCGCATATCAAGGGGATAGGACTCGACCACCAGGACGGTGTCGAAGAGCCGGTCGGTGCGCTGTCGCGCGTGGATATCGGTGAGCGCGATGTGATGATGATCCAGCAGCGCCGCCTGCTCGCGGTGCAATCGCTTCCAGAGTTCGGTGGCGGTCTCGTTCGGCCGCATGCGCACGCGCGCCGGAATGGTGTTCACGAACAGGCCGATGGTGCGATCGGCGGCGGGCACTTCGGCGGGACGTCCGGAGACCGTCATACCGAAGGCGATATCGGTGCGCCCGCTCAATCCCGCCAGCACCATGGCCCAGGCCGATTGCAACACCGTGCTCACCGTGACCCCGGCGACGGCGGCGGCCGCCGCGAGATCCTGTGCGCCCGCCGCGTCGATCTCCAGCCATTGCTGCATGACCGCGCCGGTGCCCGGCCGGTCGGCGACCAGGGTCGGTTCCAGACCCGCGAGCGCACGCGCCCAGGCCGTCAGCCCGGCCGCACGATCACGAGTTCCCTGCCAGGACAGGAAGTCCCGATACGATCCGGCGGCCGGGACCGCGCCCCCGCCGTAGCGGGTGAGCAGGTCGGTGACCAACAGCGGGTAGGACCAGCCATCGAGGATCAGGTGATGGTTGGTCAGGATCAGCGCCCACCGGTCGACGCCGAGCTCGGCGACGGTGAAGCGCAGCAGCGGTGCCCGCGCCGGGTCGAAACGCCGGGCCCTATCCGTGGCCACCAGTTCGGCCAGTGCTCGATCCGGGTCGGCGTGGCTCGTGAGATCGACTACCTGCCAAGGCAATTCGATTTCCTCGCACACCACGGCCACACTGCTGCCGCTCTCGGTGGCGGTGAACGCGGTCCGCAGACCTCGGTGCCGCTCCACCAGGTCGCGGGCGGCCGCGTGCAGGCGATCCGGGTCCAGGCCCCCGGTCAGGCGCAGCACCAATTGCGCGACATAGGTATCGGTCGCGTTGTCGGCCTCGGCCAGCCGCGTGTGGAACAGCAGTCCGTCCTGCAACGCGGTCAGCGGCCACACATCGGTCAGGGCGGGATAGTCGCGGTCGAGCGCGGTGATATCGGGCTGGGTCAGCGCGAGGAGTTCGAAGTCCGACGGGGAATGTCCACCCGCGCCCGGGGTTTCGGCATGATCGGCGATCGCGGTCAGCGCCCGCGACCACAGGTCGACCAGTTCCTCGATATCGGTGCGGTCGAGCAGGGTGCCGGGGAATCGCACCTCGGCGCGCAGCTGATCCTCGATGACGATCGCGCTGATATCCAGTGCCACCGTCACCGGCAGTTCGGGATTCAGCGCCGCGTCCGGCGCGCCCACCTCGACACCGACATCGACGCCCGATACCCGGCCCAGATAGTTGAACCCGATCCGGCCCGGCATTCGATCGGGCAGCTCGATCGCGGTCTCGGCATTGCGGTAGCGCAGCAGTCCGTAGCCGATTCCCTTGTCCGGCAGCGAGTTCAGCGTCTCCTTCACCGCGCGCAGCACCGTCGCCACCGCATCGTCACCGGCGAGCACGGCGTCGAGATCGATACCGGACAGGTCGAAGCGGACCGGGAACATACTGGTGAACCAGCCCACCGTGCGGGCGAGGTCCGCACCCTCGACGAGCTGTTCCTCGCGGCCGTGCCCCTCCATGCGCACCAGGACCGACGACGCCGGAATTCCGCGCCGCGCCCGCCACACCCGCACCGCGACGGTGAGCCCGGCGAGCAGCCCGTCCTCGGCCCGGCCGTGGAAGACCGCCGGGACACGCGTCAGCAAGGTGCGCGTGAGCGCTGCGGGCAGGCGGAGACCGACCTGTTCCAGCGTTGCGGCGGTATCGATTTCCGGGTCGAGCTCACGCCCGCCCCACAGCGGATCGGCACCACTGACCATTCGCTGCCACAGCGGCAATTCGGCCACCCGAGCGGGCGCGGCGGCCGCCGCGGTCAGTGCGCGCGCCCAGTGGCGCATGGAGGTGCCCACCGGCGCGAGTGCGGGTGTGTGCACGCCATTGGCCGCCTGCTCCAGCGCCGACAGCAGATCCGGCGCGAGCACGCGCCAGGACACGCCGTCGACCACCAGGTGGTGCGCGGCAATGGCCAGCCTGCCCGGAACGTCGGTACCGGCGTCGAGCCAGACGAACCGCACCATCGAACCTTCGAACGGATTCAGTTCGCGCACAGCGGATTTCCACGCGGAGGTGGCGCTCGCGGCGCCCTCGTCACCGGAATCGAGTCCTTGCCGCCGCACCAGCGCGGCCGCGTCCACGCTGCCCGGCTCCGTCACCTCCAGCGACCACTCGCCGTCATCGCCGCGCCGCAGCCGGGACCGCAGCATGTCGTGCCGATCCAGCAACTCCCGCACCGCCGTGACCACCGCGGGTTCGGTCACCCCGACGGGCAGGCGCAGCACCACGTGCTGATCGAAACGGTCGAAACCCCTGCCCCACTCCACCATCCACTGCGCCACCGGCAACAGCGGCACCGTTCCGATACCGCCGCCGACCGGTTCGTGGGCGCTCGCGCCGGTATCCGGATCGGCCGTCCGGGCGATCACCGCCAAGCGCGCGGCGGTCCGCTGATCGAACACATCGCGCGGACCGAACACCACACCCAGCGCCCGCGCCTTGGCCACCACCTGGATCGAGACGATCGAATCGCCGCCGAGCGCGAAGAAGTCATCGTCGACCCCGACCCGGTCCAGGCCGAGCACCTCGGCGAACACCCCGGCCACCAATTCCTCGGTCCGCGAGGCGGGCGCGCGGAACTCGCGCACCGCGAACACCGGTTCCGGCAGCGCCCGCCGGTCGACCTTGCCGCTGCCGGTCAGCGGCAGCTCCGGCAGGACCGTCACCACCTCGGGCACCATGTATCCCGGCAGGCGCTCGGCCAGCGCCTGCACGATTCGCTCCGGATCGACCGCACAATCGCTCGCGGGCACCACGTCGCCCGCGGGCACCACGTATGCCGCCAGCCGAGCGCCGGTGCCGTCCGCCGGAACGTGCACGATCACGACGGCCTGCGCGATCTGCGGCAGCGCGGTCAGCGCGGCTTCGACCTCACCCAGCTCCAGGCGCTGCCCGCGCACCTTGACCTGATGATCGGCGCGGCCGATGAATTCGAGTGCGCCGGTCCCCGAATCGGATTCACGCGGGATCGTCCAGCGCACCAGATCGCCGGTCCGATACATCCGCCCGCCCGACCCCCCGAACGGATCGGCGACGAACGACGCGGCCGTCGGACCCGTGCGGCCCCGATAGCCGCGTGCCACACCCGAACCCGAGACGTACAGCTCGCCGATCACCCCCGCCGGGACCGGACGCAACCAGGCGTCCAGCACCACCGCGCCCATTCCGGGGATGGGCGAACCCATCGTGATCGGCGCGTCCGGTACGAGTTCGGCACCGGTCACCCAGATCGTCGCCTCGGCCGGGCCGTACAGGTTGTGCACCCGCCGCCGTCCCGCCCCGGCCGTGCCGGACCAGCGCGAAACCAGCTGCGGCCCAGACTGATCGCCGCCGGTCGCGAGTACCCGTAGCGCGTCGAGTCCGGCCGGTTCCAGGGACAGGGCCACCGCGGGTGTCAGGAACGCGTGGGTGATATCGAGATCGCTCAGCAAGTCCCGAAGCGGTTGCCCGCCATAGACATCCGGCGGAGCCACCACCAGCGCGCCCGCTCCCGATACCGCCAGCAGCAATTCCAGAATCGCGGCGTCGAAGGTCCGCGCGGCGACAGCCAGCACCCGCGAGTCCACGTCGACCGCGCAGCGCCGCCGGTGATCTGCCACCAGCGCGGCCAGTCCGGCATGGGTGATCTCGACGCCCTTGGGACGGCCGGTCGTGCCCGAGGTGTAGATGACGTAGGCGGTATTGCTCATGCGCACCGCCGCACGCCGATCCGCGTCGGTCACCGCGCCGCTCGCATACCCGTCCAGCTCGGCCCGCACGATCGGATCGTCCAGCGCCATCCACGACACATCTGCGGCCGGCATCGCAGCGCGGTGCGCGACCGAGGTAATCCCGAGGCGCACAACGGAATCGGCGCAGACGTACCGATTCCGTTCGAGGGGATGCGCGGGATCGACCGAGACGAAGGCCGCCCCGGTCTTGGCGATCGCCCAGACCGCCAGCACCCATTCAGGCGATCGCGGCACCCCGATCGCGACCACCGATTCCGGACCCGCGCCCCGGCCGATCAGCCACCGCGCCAGTCGATTCGACCGTTCGTCGAGATCGCGATAGCTCAGCTGCCCCTGCCCGTCCCACAGCGCCACACCGGCCGGATTCGCGGCGACGGCCGCGGCCAGCAGGCCCGGCAGGGTCACCCGTTCGACAGCGGCGGCACGGTTGCCGAGCCCCCACTCGGGAACCAGCACGCGATGCTCGTCCGCCGAGAGGGCATCGATATCGCGCACCACGATCGCCGGATCACCGGCGACCGCGCGCAGCACGCGGCACAGCCGTTCGACCAGTGCGAGGATCGTGGGCTGATCGAAAAGATCCGTGGCATAGCCGAGTTCGACCGCGAGGGTACCGTCGGCGGCGGCCGCGTCGGTCATGGTGAAGGTCAGGTCGAAGCGCTCGACGCCGGTATCCGCGCCGGTGGCGGTCACCGCCACCCCCGGCAGCTCCAACTCGACCTGATCGAGATTGTGGAATGCCAGCATGACCTGGAACAGCGGATGCCGCGCCTGACCGCGCGGCGGATCGAGCGCCTCTACCACCTGTTCGAAGGGGACCTCGGCGTGCGCGAACGCGTCCAGATCCACACCGCGCACCCGGGCCAGAAATTCGGTGAACGAGATCGATTCGTCCACCCGGGTGCGCAGCACCACGGTATTGACGAACATGCCGATCAGCTCATCCAATTCGGCCGCGCCGCGGCCCGAGACCGGTGAGCCGATCGCGATATCCGCACTGCCCGACAACCGCGACAGCGTCACCGCCAGCGCCGCGTGGAACACCATGAACACCGTCACCCCGCGCGCCCGCGCCAAGGCGCGCAGCTCGGCGGTCACCCCGGCGTCGATGACGAAACGCTGTGTGCCGCCGCGATGCGAGGCGATGGCCGGGCGCGGCCGATCGGAGGGGAGTTCGAGCACCTCGGGAAGGTCCAGCAGTTGTGCGGTCCAGTAACCGAGCTGGCGGGCGAGCACCGAGTCGGGATCGTCCGGTGTTCCCAGCGATTCGCGCTGCCACAGTGCGTAATCCGCGTACTGCACCGGCAGCGCAGACCATTCCGGTCGCCGCCCGGCGCACCGTGCGGCGTAGGCGGCGCCCAGATCCCGTGCGAGCGGGGCCATGGAGAAGCCGTCGGCATTGATGTGATGCATGATCAGCAACAGCACGAACTCCCGCGGTCCGACCGCGAGCAACCGCACCCGCAATGGAACCCGCTGCGCCACATCGAATCCGGTCCCGGCGACGGTGTCGATGGCCGCCGCGACCTCGTGCGCGCGCACCGGCAGCGGCGCGAGATCCAGATCGGCCAGCGCCGCCACTTCCGCCGTCGGCACCACCAGCTGGAAGGGCACGCCGTCCGCGTCCGGATACCTGGTGCGCAGCACCTCGTGCCGATCCAGCAGATCCCACACCGCCTCCGCCAGCGCGGCGGTGTCCACGGCTCCGCGCAGGCGCAGCACGGCGGGAATGTTGTACGCCACCGATTCCGGCGCGAACCGATTCACGAACCACATGCGCCGCTGGGCATGGGACAGCGGCACCCGATCGGGCCGCTCCCAGCGCCGCAATCGCGCACCCCCGACCGGATTCCACGCCTCGGGTACCCGCGCTGTCAGCAGCTGCGCCAGCGCGCCCACCGCCGAGGCGTCGAAGACATCGCGCACCGCCACCGCGACGCCGACGCCCTCGGACAGCCGGGCCGACAACCTGGTGGCGGACAACGAGTTTCCGCCGAGCGCGAAGAAATCGTCGTCGAGACCGATCTGCTCGATTCCCAGCACCTCGGCGAACACCTCGGCCACGATCTGCTGGACCGGCGTGGCCGGTGCCCGATAGCACGCGCGCGCCACCACCGGATCCGGCAGCGCGGCCCGGTCCACCTTGCCGTTCACCGTCAGCGGCAGCGCGTCCAGCACCATGACCACATCCGGCACCAGGTAGGCGGGCAACCGCTCGCTCAGGCGTTCCCGCATGAGTGTGCCGAGCAGGCCGGGGGCGCTCCACTTCTCGTCGCGGGCGAGCAGATCCGCGGACTTGCCGTCCGGCCCGGTGGTCGAGCCGAGCTGGACCGTGCCGCGCGCCGCGTAGACGATGTGCAGATCGGTGCCGATGACATTCGGGGACACCTGCGCCTGCACGTGGAAACCGTGCTCGCACAGCATCTTCTCCACCGCCGCGAGCCGATCCTGCACATCGTGCACCTCGATGACCATGCGGTCGATGAGCGGCCAGTGCCGCGGTTCGATACCGCGCAGCGCGTCGAGCTCGCTGCCCTCCACATCGATCTTGAGCAGATCGATGCGTGGGATGTCGTATTCGCCGATGATGTGCGACAGCGTGCGGACGGGTACTTCGACGCGCACGAAATCCAGGCGGTCCGCGATCAGCTGATCGACCAGGCCCTCGCCCAGATCCTGGCTCTCGGCCTGGAATTCGTTGTGTATGAACGATTCCAGGATCTGATGCTGTACCCGGCTGTCGGTGCCGCGCCCGGACAGCACCGACATCTCCGGGTAGTAGGTGAAGGTGTCGGTCGCGGCTTCCGCGCCGATCGCGTACGGGATCAGCGTCGAACCGAGGTCGTGCAGTGCCGAATTGGCCGCGTACATGCGCCGCAGTTCGGGCATCGGCTCCACCGCGAAGATCCGCACCGCGGGCGAGGTGCGCTTGGCATAGAGCGAGAACATCCCTACGTGCGCGCCGATATCGACGATGTAGCCGGTGGCCGGAATGCTCATGCCGGTGCGGCAGTACTCCTGCTGCTCGAAGATCTCCTGGTACAGGAATTCGATATTCGAGCGATTGCGGCCCACCATCGGCATACCGTTCGGCAGCTCGTGCAGCCATTCCGGCGGAACAGTCCGATCGCGTTGCAGCTCCAGGTATTTGGCGGCGACCGGCGCGTGCAGCGGGTCCGGGACCAGATAGGCCACCAGCTGGGTGTCCGGGGCGGCGTCCGGGGTGACCGGGGGTGCGAGGTAGGTGGTGACGACGGCCTGGGCCACGGCGGGCGCGGCGGCCAGGGTCGCCTCGATCTCGCCGAGTTCGATGCGGAAGCCGCGGATCTTGACCTGTTCGTCGCCGCGGCCCACGTATTCGAGGACGCCCGCCGCCGTCCAGCGCACGATATCGCCACTGCGATACAGCCGTCCGCCGCCGTTCCCATCGAACGGGTCGGCGAGGAACCGCGTGGCCGTCAGCCCCGGCCGAGCGTGATAGCCCCGGCCGACCTGATTTCCGGCCACGTACAACTCCCCCGCCACGCCGGGCGGCACCGGGCGCAGCAACGAATCCAGCACGTACACGCGAAGATTCGCCAACGGCGCGCCGATCGGACTCGCACCGTGCTCGCCCCGCAACCGCTCGGGGGTGAGCGGCTGTTTCGTCACGTGCACGGTGGTCTCGGTGATCCCGTACATATTCACCAGCGCCGGTGGATTCGGTCCGGCGAGCGGACGCCAGTGCCGCAAACGGCTGGGGTCCAGCGCTTCACCGCCGAAGATGACCATCCGCAGGTCCGACTCGGCGGTATCGGCCGTCCGCTGGGATTCGATCAAAGTGTAGAAGGCCGAGGGGGTTTGGTTCAGGATCGTCACGCCCTGCTCGACGACCAGTCGCCACAGTTCCGCGGGCGCGTAGGCGATCTCGCGGGGCACCACGACCACGCGCCCGCCGTGCAGCAGCGCACCCCAGATCTCCCACACCGAGAAGTCGAAAGCCTGGGAGTGGCACCAGGTCCACACATCAACCGGGCCGAACTCGCACCAGGGCAGCGTGCCCGCGAACAGCGATACCGCGTTCGCGTGGGTTACCGCCACACCCTTGGGGTTTCCGGTGGTGCCGGAGGTGTAGATGAGGTACGCGATATTGTCCGGGCGCGGCGCGCGCGGGGTGAGGTCGATCGTCGGCTCGGGCAGTCGGTCCATGCGCAGCCGGGGCACGGCGACCGCCACTTCGGCGGTGCCGTCATCGACGATCACCAGGGTGGGCCGCGCGTCGGCGAGGATGTAATCGAGTCGCTCGGACGGTGACCCGGGGTCCAGTGGCAGGTATGCCGCACCGGTGCGCAGGATCGCGAGCATCGCGGTGAGCAGTTCGATGCCCTTCGGAAGTGCCACCGCAACAATGACTTCCGGTCCCGCGCCGCGCTCGGCCAGCACGGTCGTCAGTCGCCGGGACCGAGTATCCAACTCCCGGTAGGTGATTCGGCGGTCGCCGGCCACGATCGCGATGCCGTCCGGGGTGGCCGCGGCCTGGCGATCGAACATATCCACCAGGGTGTCCGCCGCGTCGATCGGTGCGGCGGTGTCATTCCAGCCGCGCAGCACCAGGTTTCGCTCATCGGGTGCGAGTAGGGCGATATCGCGCACGAGCGCGGCCGCGTCGGTGGCCGCCGCCCGCAGGAACTCGTGGAAGAAGTCCAGGAACCGGCGGTGCTGTCCGGCGAGATCCTCGGGCGTGTACAGCGTGCGGTTCGCGACGAAGTCCACGCAGGTGGCCCCGGAGCCCGCCGCGGAATAGACACTCACCGACAGATCCGAGACCAGGCCCGGGGTCAGCACCTGCCAGCGCCCGGTGATCGAACCCAGGGTGATCTCGGTATCGAACAGCATCAGATCCACGTACGGCCCGAAGACCTGGGTCTGCGGGGTCAGCCGCCCGATATCGCGGAACATGTCCTCCTGGCGGTAGCGCTGATGGCGCAGCGCGTCGATGAGCTGGCGCCGAGTGGCGGTCAGCACGTCCCGCACCGTGTCGTGCGCACCGGTCCTCACCCGGAAGGGGACGGTATTGGCCAGCATGCCGCCCGAGCGCAGGGCGGCCGCGGTGACGCGGGCCGAAACCGGCAGGCTCAGAACGATATCGGCGCTGTCGGTCATGCGGCCGAGGAAGACCCCGAACGCCGCCAGAATCAGCGCGGCGGTATTGGTCTCCGTCGATTTCACGACCTGGTCGAGCAGCGCGCCGGTGCCTTCGGGAAGTACGCCCTGCACCGAGATCGGGTGCGCGTCCGCCTGCGCGCCGCGGCCCGCGAGGCTGACGGGAGCGGGCAGATCGCGCAGCCGCTCCCGCCAGAACTCGCCGTCGGCCTCGAAACGCGCTGAGCCCCGGTACTCTTCGTCGGCCGCGACCAGTTCGGCCAGGCCGCGCGATCGCACCCGGGCGGGCTCGCGACCCCGCACCGCGGCGGTATACAGCTCACCGACGCGGGTCAGCAGGGTCATCGCCGCCACCCCGTCCATGGCGATGTGATGCGCGCGCACGTACCAGCACCAGCGATCGTCATCGACACGCAGCACGGCCGTGGCGATGAGCCGATCCCGTTGCAGGTCAACGGACCCGCTGTACTCCTCGCGCATCCATTCCCGGGCGGCGGCGACCGGATCCGCCTCCGCCCGCAGATCGAGCAGCCGGATCGGCTCGTCCAGCCGCCGATCCAGCACCTGTGACACCGTGCCGTCGGCCTCGATCAGGCGCAGGAGGGCGGCCTCGCATTCGCCCGCCGCGCGCCAGAACGAGGCCATCAGCAATTCGACGTCGAGCGCACCTCGCAAATCGATATTCAGGGCATTGGTAATGGGTGTCGAACCGGTCAACTGTTGCGCGTACCAGATTCCCTGCTGAGCGGCAGAGAGCGGAAAAGGACGTGAACGGTCGCCGGACATTATGCTCCTGGGTCTCGAAAGCCTTTGCGATATGCGATATTCGGCAGATCTGCTATTCGGTCGAGAGGGAATTCTTCAGCGCGGCAAGCGATTCCAGTCCGGAAAGCACATCCGTATCCGGAATGCCGAAGTCGATCAGGCAGGCGATCTCATCCACGCCGATCTCACGCAATCGCGTGACCATCGGCAGTGCGGATTCCGGTGTGCCGAACAGGCCGTTATTTCGGTAATAGCGTTCGAATGCGAAATCCAATACCTTGGCCCGCGATTTCTCGTCCAGCCGGTCCAGTGCGTCCGAACCGCGCCGCCAGAGATCAACGGAATCCTCGAGATACCGCTTGAAGGGCGGTCCGACCGTCTTGCGCACCTGGGCGTCGCTGGTGCCGACGAAGGTGTGCAGCATGACGGTGACGGTGCCCTGCTCGATACCGTGCCCGTGGCGCGCCCGCGCCTTCCGGTAGGCGGCGAGCTTGTCCGCCAGCTCGTCCACCTCCTGGAACAGCAGCGCGGTCAGGATGTTCACCCCGAGCGCGCCCGCCATCTCGAAACGCTCGATGCTGCCGCTACAGGTGAGCCAGACCGGCAGTTCCGGCTGCACCGGCGCCGGGAAGATGCGCACCGCACGGTCTTCGCCGACGCCATTGGGCAGGGTGATCGAGTCCCCGCCCCAGAGTCGGCGCACGGTATCCATACCGGCGCGGGTGATCTCGACCCGATCGTCGTAGTTGTGCCCGGCCAGCACGAAATCGTCCACATTCCAGCCGGTGGCGAAGGCCAGATCGACGCGACCGCCGGACAGGTTGTCCACCACCGACCAGTCCTCGGCCACCCGCACCGGATTGTGCAGCGGCAGCACCACACTGCCCGCGCGAATCCGCACGCGCGAGGTGGTGGCGGCCAATGCCGCGCCGAGCACCGCCGGGTTGGGATACAGCCCGCCGAAGGAGTGGAAATGCCGCTCCGGAACCCACACCGCCTCGAAATCGTGCGCATCGGCGAAACGGGCGCTGTCGAGCAACAATTGATAGCGCCGCCCGCCCTGCTGCTGTGCGTCACTGGAGAAGAACAGCAGACTGAATTTCGGATTACCCACGCGGTGCGCCCACCTGCTGCGCGTTCACGCGGCGCGCCACATCCGCCAGGGTAAGTCCGTCGAAAATATCCTCCGCGGCGATCTCCGTCTGATAGCGATCCTCCAGGATCGTCATCAATTCCGCCGCATGCACCGAATCCAAACCCAGTTGGGTGAGGGGCGCATCGGCGTCCACCGTTTCCCTGCCGAGCCGCGAGGCGGCCCATTCCACGAAATATCCGAGCACGGCCGTGGTTGTCGCCGATTCACTCATAACGCACTCTCCTGGAAAGTCGCCGAACATGAGTAATGCTCCCGCAAACGCTGACGCTGTACTTTTCCGCTCGTCGTCTTGGGTACCTCGCCCTTACCGACGAATACCACCCGGTGCACGCTGATCGCATGCACCCGGCTGACGATCTCACGGATCGAACCCGCCAATACCTCGGCGTTTTCGGGCTCGAGTAAATCAGCCAGCTCCTGCACGACCATCACCCGGTCCTCATCATCGATGCTGGCCGCGAAGACGGCGCAGCCACCCGGGCGCAGCACCGGATGGGTGGTGACGATGGTGCGCTCGATGTCCTGCGGAAAGATATTGCGGCCGTGCACGATCATCAGTTCCTTGATCCGACCCGAGACGTAAAGCTCTCCGGCACAGACGAATCCGAGATCACCGCTGCGCAGGAACTCCGGTCCGTCGGTATCGGCGATCCGGGCGTGGAAGGCGCGTTCGGTCTCGACCGGCTTATGCCAGTAACCGGCCGCGACACTCGGACCGCGCAGCCAGATCTCACCGATGGTCCCCTCCGGACAGCGCATCCGGGTCTCGGGATCGACGATGGCGATCGAATCCGGTTCGGCCGGACCCAGACTCGGCAATTCCCGGCCGTCGGCATCCTCCAGCGCGGTACCGCGCTCGAGTTCGGCGACCGCGAATCGGCGTGCGCGCGCACCGCTTCCGAGTGCCGCGCCGGCGACGAACAGCGTGGATTCGGCCAGACCGTACATCGGGGTGAAACTCTCCGGACGAAAACCGCTGACCTCGAACAGTTCGGCGAAGCGGCGCAGTGCGTTCGGATCGATCGGCTCCGCGCCGACGAAGGCGATGCGCCAGCCGCTCAAGTCCAATTGCGCGGCCTGCTCCGGTGATACCCGCTTCACGCACAGGCCGTAGGCCAGGTTCGGCCCGCCCGCGGTGACCGCCGAATTCCGGGCTATCTCCCGCAACCAGGTGAGCGGATCGCGCAGAAATGTCATGGGAGACATGAGCGTGCTGGGAAATCCGCTGTGCACCGGCAGCAGCAAGCCCTGGATCAAGCCCATGTCATGGAACGGGGGCAGCCAGGAGACGATCGAGCTGTCCTGTCCCAGTTCATATCTCGACGCCAGCAGCCCCAGGTTGTGCATGAGGTTCCGGTGCAGCACCGCGACGCCCTTGGGCGATCCGGTCGACCCGGAGGTGTACTGCAGGAAGGCGATATCGTCCGGTCCGGGAGCCGCGTCCAGACCCGCCGCGATATCGAATCCCGGTCCGGCCGAATCGCTGTCGATAATCGTGATGCCCGCACCGAGCTGTTCGCCGGTGACCGGTATGACCGAGAGCGGCGCGACGGCCGCCACCGCACCGCTGTCCCGAATGATCTCGGCCAGCGTCGAGAACTGCTGCGCCGAGGACGGTAGGTGCACGGCGACCGCGATGCGGCCGACCGCTAGGCAGGCGAAGAACGCGCAGGCGAAATCCCTTCCGGGCGGGCACAGTAGCACCACCCGATCGCCCGGCGCGGTCACTTCGCGCACCAGCCTGGACAATCCGGAAACCCGGTCCCAGAGCTGGCCGTAATCAACGCTTTCCGAGTCAGTGCGATGGCCCGCGAAGGTGAATGCGATGCGGCGCGGAGTCTCGAGGACTCGCGCCGACAGCACGTCTACCAGAGTGCGGTGGCCTTGCGCTGAATTTCGGACATCCACAGAGAAGCCTCCGGATCCTCGGCTGCTTCGCCGCCCCCTACGGTGGTATCCGGCGAAGCAGCTGCCAAAGAACAGTCCAGCTCGACATCCTTGCAGAGATCAGCGATCCACCCGGGAAGCAATCTCCTTCCGCGTGTGTCGAGCGCCGGTTTTCACTTCGATGTGCTCAGGTTCCGATAGGTGAGGGCCACGGCGAAGGTCAGCGCGGCAATACCCGCCGCCGCGGCAAACGCCGTGGTCATACCGGCGACCAGGGCATGCTGGGCGGTTCCGCCCGCACCGCGCGAGGCGGTGCCGAAGACGGTCACCAGGATGGCCAGACCCAGCGACGCGCCCGTCTGCTGCAATGTCTGCAACGCGCCGCCCGCCGCTCCGGCCTCATGCGGTTCCACATTCGACATGATGATCACGTTCAGCGGTGAAACCGCCAGTCCGATACCGCATCCCATCAGCAGCATGGCCGCGAACAGTACCGGGAAGTAACCACTGTGCTCAGTGAGCTGGGTGAGCAGCAGCAGGCCGGTGACCATCGACGCGGTGCCGATCATGGTCAGCGGCTTCGGGCCGAAGCGCGGCAGCAGGCGCGGAATCATGCGAATCATGGTGAACATCAGCAGGGCCGTCGGCAGGAAGGCGAAACCCGTTGCCAGCGCACTCAATCCGAGGACGTCCTGCAGGAACTGGGTGAGGAAGAAGAACATCGACATACCCGCCATGGGCGCGAGGAACATACTCGCGTAGGCCGCGGCACGATTGCGGTCGGCGAACAGCCGCAGCGGCAACAGCGGTTGCGCGGTGCGGGATTCGATCACCAGGAACGCGGCGATGAGAATGACGCCCGTCGCCAGCGAGATATCGGTCTCGGGCTTACCCCAGCCGTGCGCGGCGGCATTGATGAAGCCGTACACCAGCGCGGCCACACCACCGGTCGCGGTGATCGCGCCGGGCAGATCCAGATGCGCCGGTTGCCGTTGCGCGCGCGGCAGATAGCGCAGTGCGAGCACCACGACCGCCAGCCCGAACGGCACATTGATGAACAGCACCGAGCGCCAGCTCAGCCATTCGGTGAGCAGTCCGCCCACGATCAGGCCGATCGCGAACCCCGCGCTGGACATGCCGGAAAACAAGGCCAGCACCCGAATTCGGGCCTTGGGATCGGAGAAGGTAGTGGTCAGTAGCGCGAGGGTGCTGGGTCCGGCCATGGCCGCGCCGATCCCCTGCACCACTCGCGCGATGAGCAGCCAGGTCGCCGAGGGCGCGAAACCGCCCGCGAGCGAGGCCAGGGTGAACAGGGCCGCACCGGCGATGAAGAGGTTGCGGCGGCCGAAGAGGTCCCCGGCCCGGCCGCCGAGCAGCAGCAATCCGCCGAAGACCAGGGTGTACGCGTTCATCACCCAGGACAGACCGGTCGGGCTGAAATGCAGATCCGCCTGAATGCGCGGCAGCGCCACATTCATCACGGTGATATCCAGGACGATCATCAATTGGCAGGTCAGCAGGGTGGCCAGCACGATGCCGGAGCGGATCCGGCGAGGTTCGGTCGCGGGAGCTCGGGTACCCGCGACAGCGGCATTCGAAGAAAGGGTGGTCGACAAGGATCGCTCCATCGAAAGGAAGATATGACTCGGAATCAAACGGAGGCATCCTCCGTTTCCGATAGAGCTATCATATGGAGGAGCCCTCCACTTGCGCAAGTGTATCCGGAGGGTCCATCCGTTTTCTAGTGGAGGGTTCGTGGGAGCACCGCCGACGGATAAGCCGATGCGCGCCGACGCACGCCGCAATTACGAGCGCATCCTGACGGTCGCCCGGGAGGCATTCGCCGAACTCGGGCCCGATGCCGCGCTGGAGGAGATCGCACGGCGCACGGGTGTCGGCATCGGGACGCTGTACCGGCACTTCCCCAATCGCGAAGCGCTCATCGAGGCCGTCTACCGGTCCAATATCGAGCGGTTGAGCGGACGCGCCTATGAGCTACTCGAAGAGCATTCGGGCGCGACGGCTTTCGAATACTGGCTGCGCGAACAGGTGCGGTGGGTGATGGCCAATCGCAGTCTGGCGACCACGCTCAAGGCCGGAATGGACCACAATTCACCGACATTCACGCTGTGCCGCTCGGCGATCAACGATGCGGCGAACGCACTGCTCGAGGCCGCGCAGCAGGCGGGCGCGGTGCGCGGGGATATCGAACCCCGGGATCTGGTGCGGCTCGGGCACGGTATCGGCATCGCCTGCGAGACGGTGCCGGATGCGGCCGAACGGCTCATCGCGGTCACCATCGATGGTCTGCGGGCCGCGCCCGGTGCGGGCGCGGCCGGGTAGCCGATCAGTTCGGCAGCGGCGGCAGTTCCAGGTTCTCGCGGAAAGTCGTTCCGGTGTAACCGGTTCCGACGATGCCGCGGCGGCGGAGTTCGGGCAGCAGGCCGTTCAGCAGGAAGTCGCGGGTGCGCGGATCGGCCAGACCGCCGAGTGAGATGACATCGAGCACGCCCGCGTCGTAGCGCTCGGCGATGACGTCGGCGAGCTGTTCGGGGGTGCCCGCGGCGGCCCAGTGGCCGGTGTCCTTGGCCGCGATGATCAACTCCCGCAGCGTCTTTCCCGATCGGGCGAAGTTATTGAAGATCTCCACCCGGCCGCGACGACGATGCACCGAACGCGCATCGGGGAGCAGCTGTTCGGGAATGGGCTGGTCCAGGGGCAGCTCGGACAGGTCGACGCCGCCGCCGAGCATATCGGCGAGCGCGAGCCGTCCCGAGTCGAAATCGGTGGCCTCATCGCGCTCGCGCACCAGCCGCCGCACTTCTTCTTCCGATGCGCCGTAGGTGGCGTGGAAGGAGCTCATGATCAGCGGTAATCCGTCGGCCCGGCCCAATTCCGCAGCGCGCGAACGGATCTTCTTGGTGTAGGTGACCGCATCCTCGAGGGTGGGCAGTGAGGTGAAGACGACCTCGGCGAACCGTGCGCCCAGTTCGACGCCCGCCTCGGACTGCCCGGCCTGGAATTGCACCGGACGCCGCTGCGGCAGCGGTGGAATGTTCAACGGCCCGCGCACGGTGAAGAATTCGCCCGCGTAGTCGATCGGCTCGACCAATTCGGCGTTCAGCACCGCGCCGCCGTGCCCGTCCGGCGTCAGCGCGCCCGGTCGCCAGCTGTCGAACAGCGCGTTGACCACTTCCAGGGACTCCCCCGCACGGCGGTAGCGATCCTCCGGGCTCGGCAGGTCACCCGAGCCGTAGTTCTCCTCTCCGAGAGAGGAAGTGACCGCGTTCCAGGCCGCGCGCCCATTGCTGACGTGATCGAGGGTGCCGAACAGGCGCGCGAGGTTATAGGGATGGTGGAACGTGGTGGTCACCGTGGCGATCAACCCGACATGCTCGGTGACCGCGCTCAACGCGGCGAGGAAGATCAGCGGCTCCTGCGCACCGATCGCGCCCTGCGCACCGAAACTCAGCAGATCCGCCGCGAACAGCGCGTCGAACCCGTGGGCCTCCGCCAGCTTCGCGATCTCGATCGACGATTCCAGCGTCGATCGCCCCGGATCCAGCGCGGCGGCATACACATCCGCCGAACCGCTAACTCCCGTAACCGTTTTCAGCAGCCGCCGCGAATCGCCCATTCCCTCGACGCTAGAACCCCGGTGGCCACGCGGCGATGGTTACCCTCGCCGTGAACCTAACCCACGACGCGGCCGCGGTTACGAGCGCCCGACCTCCCTCGGATGGCGCGACGCGCCCCGGGGTGCCGCACGAATCGCCGACTGGAAGGTCGCGGCGTCCGAGCGCGATCGATCGCGGGCGTTCGGCCCGGGAACAGCAGGAAGCAGGTCCAGGCGCTGGTCGATCAGTGCGAGCACGATATGGGCGTTCCTGGAATCGGCCAGGGTTCGCGCCTCCAGCAAGGTGGTTCGTGCGAGCTCGATCAGATCGTCGCTCGAATAGGCGGCGGCGAGATCGATCCGGGCCGCCAGCAACTCGGCGGTGGAATCACCGCGTTCCAGGTATGCGACAGCCCGGCGGAGCAATTCGGGTGTGGTGTCATCGGCCGCGGTCCGCGCGACCGCCCGCCACGCGCGGCCCAGGGCGACTGGGGTGTTCAGGCGAACAGCCAGTTCGAGTTCCTCGGCCGCGAGACGGCGGGCCTGGTCGGCCTCACCAGCCACTGAAATGAGTTGCAGCGCCGCCGAACTGCGCCACGGCAGATGTGAGGGGTTGTGTTGATGCCAGGATGCGAGACGACGCCCGCAGTCCAGAAAATGTCCGGCGGCCGCACGGGAGCGGCCCTGCGCGGCGCACAGCATGGCGCGCACGTAGGTGACCGTAATCCATTCCCAGGACTCGGAATTGGCGTGGATGCGGGCGGGTTCGAGCCAGCGGTCGGCCTCCTCGATACGCCCGGCCCCGAGCAGGGCGGCGGCGTACAGGGCGACCAGCCCGGCCGGACGCCGCACCGACGCGGGGGCGGGCACGGCCACCAGCGCGCAGGTCCGCGCCGCCTCGGCGTAACGGGCCTGGCGCAGCAGCACTTCGGTGTGCAGCATGAGCCGATAGGTGTCGAGCATGCCGAAGTACCTGTCCTCGCCCTGACCGGTGAGCCGATGGGCCGGGGTGAGGTCATCGGTCCACAGCGCGATATGTGCCTCGATGCCGAGCAATTCGGGCGGGACGCGTTCCCCCGTCGCACCGCCCGCCGCCGCCTCGAATCGGGTGCGCGCCTCGGCTGCCGAAATACGCACGGCCACCAGGTCGTCAATGGTGCGCACGGCCACGGTCACCGCATCGGGCGACGCCTCGGCGCGGGTGCGCGCGAGGTACGCGTTCCAGGCCCCCGAGGTCAGCCCGGTGACCATCCAGCGCGAGGCTCGCAGCGTCCGCGCGGCCTCCGGGTCATGGGCGGCGGTCTCGGTGATCACCTCGTCCAGCAGCGCCTCGGCATCCTGCGCCTGACCCGAGGTGACCAGCGTCCACGCGAGCGGAATGAGCGCCGTCGGAGCGACTTTCGCGGCCCGCTGCCCCGCCAGCGCCCGCTCGAAATACGCCCGCGCCGCCACCGGATCGGTCCACTGCTTCACCAGCCCGAGCCGCACTCCGATCTCATCGCGCTGTTCCGGCGCGCACACCCGCTGCGCCACTTCGAGATACCCGATCGCCTCCGGAAGCTCCAGCGCCCGAACAGCTTCCGCCCCCGCGTCCACCAACGTAGGCACCCACTCCGCCCACCGCTCCCCCGACAACTCCCGCAGATACCCCGCCGCCACCCGAGTGTCCTCGGTCACCGCCGCCGCACGCCGCGCCGCCGCCACCAACATGCCCTGCACCTCGTCGCGCGGGCACAATCGGCGCAAGGTATTGGCGAGCAACGCATGTCGCAGCCGAGACAGCTCCGGCGCACCACCGGGCACGGGCACCGGATCACCTACGCCCCCGTCGACCGCGGTGCCGTGGTCCGGCTGGGGCGGGGCCGTAATGCCGTGAGCCGTCAGTGTGGCGCAACAGTCCCGGAATTCGCTGTCGGACTGGCCGCAGGCGGCGGCCACCACCTCCGGCGGGGCGTCGTACTCGTTGAGCACCGCGATCGCACGGAGCGCGCGGGCCGCGGCCGGTCCAAGATGATCGAGTTGCCGGCGAACCGCGCGCGCATAGTTTCCGTTCGGGAGATATTTCGGAACGCACGGCGGATCATCCAGCAGGGCAAGGTCTTTCAGCAGCGCGGTGACAAGCATCGGAGCGCCTCCGGTGGCCCGATGGATATCAAGCGCGAACCGGCCGCCGGGGATTCCCGGCACCCGCTCGGCCAGCGCCGCGATTTCGGCGGCATTCAGTGCGCCCGGTCGAATGGTCGGCGGCGCCGGGGATTCCCGTAGGTCGATCGCCTCGGAGGTGGAGGATCGATACCGCGCACTTTCATCTCTCGATGCAACGGTCGAGGGAAGCGGGGACGCGGTAACTCCCGCCGCACCGTCATTGGGCCGACGAGACAGCACAGCCGGGAAGGTGTCCGGCGGCGACGGATGGCGGATGGGGTCCGGGATCGGTTGTCCGGCGAGGATGTTGGTTTGCAGGGCGCGCAGGTCGTTGCCCGGTTCGACGCCGAGGGTGTCGATCAGGGCGCGGCGGGTGCGGGTGTAGACCTCGAGGGCTTCGGAGCGGCGGCCCTGGCGGACCAGGGCGCGCATGAGGAGTTCGGCGGCGCGTTCGCGGAGCGGGTGTTCACCGACCAGGGGGCGCAGGCGGTCCAGGACCTGGTCGGTGCGGCCGAGCATGGAGGCTACGAAGAGGCTTTCCTCCAGGGCGGAGAGGTAGCGCTCGCAGAGCACCGCGCGCTGGGCGGATGCCGCCGGGCCGGGCAGTCCGGCCAGCGGTTCGCCGGAACACAGCGGTAGCGCGCGAGTGTAGAGCTGGTCGGCGACTTGCCAATTCCCTTGGGCGCGAGCGCTTTCCGCTCGTGCGACCAGCGCGTCGAAGATTCCGGCGTCGACCTGGTCGTCGGTGATCCGCAATTGGTATCCGCCGTGTCCGGACAGCAGCACTCGCGGTTCGGCGCGAGGTGCGCGGTCCGGTTCGAGCACGCGGCGCAGGGCGGAGATATGCGTCTGGACCAGGCCGGTGCCGCTGGCGGGGACGTCGGCGTCGTAGAGGCCATCCAGTAGGACGGTCGCGGGGATCCAGCGCCCGCGGCGCAGGGCCAGCGCGGCCAGCAGCGCACAGCGTTGCGGCGGACCCGGGCGTACGGGTTGCCCGTCGCGGAGCACCTCGACGCCATTGAGCAGGTTGATGCGAATTGTCGCCATTGTCGTGCGTCTTGCGCCCGGCCGGGGCTTCCTTCCTGCGTGACTCCGCCGATTCTCGAACTCGCGCAGCGTAGTCGGTCATCTACCCGGCCAGATCGCACCCCACCGCGCACTGAATCCGCTCGCACGCCGCTGACCTGGCCATTCTGAATCCGTCCAGAGGTTTTTCAGTGACCGAGAACATGGTTTGCCCGGTGCCGGGACCCCGGCGCGTTCGCGATACGAGAAGGGCTGCGGTCCATGAACCACGACTACATCGTCGTCGGCGCCGGTTCGGCGGGTGTGGTGCTGGCCCGGCGGCTGGTCGACGCCGGTCACCGGGTGCTGCTGCTGGAAGCCGGTCCGGCCGATACGAATCCGGCCATCCACGATCCGGTCCGGTCGATCGAACTGTGGGGCAGCGCGGTGGATTGGGGCTTGCGCACCGAACCGCAGACGCACGCCGATGGACGGCGGCTGCCCTGGCCGCGCGGTAAGACGCTCGGCGGCAGCAGCGCCTTCAACGGCATGATCTATGTGCGCGGTATCGCCGCGGACTATGACGCCTGGGCGTATCAGGGTGCGGCGGGCTGGGATTGGCGGAACGTGGAGCCCTACTTCCGGCGGCTCGAACATTTCGAGGGCGGCGCGGACGGCGGGCGCGGTGTCGGCGGCCCGCTCTGGGTGCAGCGCAATCCGGGACCGAACGCACTGGTCAAAGCCTGGGTGGAGGCCGCGGGACAGTACGGTCTGCCGTTCAACGAGGACTACAACAGCGGCGATATCACCGGTGTCAGCTACACCCAGCACACCATTCGCGATCATCGGCGGCAGAGCACCTGGGTGGCCTACGGGCAACCCATCGCCGGAAACCCGAACCTGACGGTGGTCACCGGCGCGCACGCCACCCGCGTGCTGTTCGAGCAGGAGCGCGCGGTCGGCGTGGAATACCTGGTGGACGGTATCGCGCACACCGCGTACGCGGACGCCGAAGTGGTGCTGTCCGCCGGTGTACTGGGATCGCCGCAACTGCTGCTGCTCTCGGGTCTCGGCCCGGCCGAACAACTCCGATCGTTCGGACTGCGAGTGCGCGCCGATCTGCCCGGTGTCGGGCGAAACCTCCAGGATCACTGGTCCAGCCCGCTCATCTGGCGCGCCACCGGACCCACCCCCGCCTGGTCCGCGCAGGGCCTGGAAGCGCACCTGTTCACCGGCACACGCCCCGGATTGATCGCACCGGATATCCAGCCGCTGTTCCTGTCCTGGGTCTACCCGCTGCCCGATCGGGCACTGCCCGAACACGGATTCTCGGCGGTCGCCCAGCTGCTGCATCCGTACAGTCGCGGCGAAATGCGTTTGCGCTCAGCCGATCCCACGGTCGCACCGAGCTACGACCCGAAGGTGTTCTCCGATCCGCGCGATCTGGAGACGCTGGTGGACAATCTCGAACTGCTACGCGAGATCGCCGCCCAGGACACGCTGCGCGAGTGGACCGACGGCGAGGCGGTACCCGGACCTACCGTGCGCACCCGGGAGCAGTTACGCGATCACGCCCGCGCGACCGTGGTCAGCGGACACCACCAGATCGGCACCGCGCGTATGGGTCTGGACGCGTTGTCGGTCGTCGATCCGGAGCTGCGCGTGCACGGCGTGCACGGTCTGCGAGTGGTCGACGCATCGGTGATGCCCGCACTGCCCAGCGGAAACACCAACGGCCCCACCATCATGATCGCCGAGAAGGCCGCCGATCTCATCCTCGGCCGGACCGCCGCATGAGCCTGATGATCACCGCGTCGGTCGCGCGCGAGAACGCGGCCGAATTCAGCGTGGAGCGGCTCGAACTCCAGGATCCGCGACCGGAGGAAATGCTGGTCCGCTATATCGCCTCGGGTCTGTGCCATACCGATCTGGAGGCGGCACGCGGCACCGTGCCGACACCGCGACCGGTGGTGCTCGGGCATGAGGGAGCCGGGGAGGTGGTGGCCGTCGGATCGGCGGTCACCGGTTTCCGGCCCGGCGATCGGGTGCTGTTGAGCCTGGATTCCTGTGGCCTGTGCGGGAATTGCCTGGCCGGGCAGCCCGCGTACTGCGTTCGGCATATTCCGCTCAACTTCCACGCGGTGCGCTCGGACGGGTCGGTGGGGCTGCGCGATGCCGACGGCGCGGCGGTGCACGATCACTTCTTCGAGCAGTCCTCGCATGCCACCTACGGATTGGTGCATCCGCGCGGTGCGGTGAAGGTCGATCCGGATCTGCCCCTGGAGGTGCTCGCGCCCATGGGGTGCGGTGTCATCACCGGCGCGGGCGCGGTGCTGAACTCGCTGCGCGTGCGAGCGGGCAGCACGGTAGCCATTTTCGGTGCGGGCGCGGTCGGGCTCAGCGCCCTGATGGCGGCCGAGGTCGCCGGGGCGGCGCGCATCATCGTCGTCGACCGCAATGTCGAACGGCTCGGCCTCGCAACGGATCTGGGTGCGACCGACACCATCGACGCCGATGTCGAGGATCCGGCCGCCGCGATTCGTGAACTCACCCGCGGACGCGGAGTCGACTTCGCGGTGGAGTCGACCGGCGTAGTGCAGGTGATGAATACCGCCGTCGAAGTCCTCGCGCCGCTCGGATCCGCCGCCATTCTCGGCGTCACCGCGCCGGATGCGGCCATGCGCGCCAATGTCTTCGAACTACTCAAGGGCCGCACCGTCACCGGATCGGTGATGGGCCATCAGGCCCCGGCGGTACTGATCCCGCGCCTGCTCAACCTCTTCCAGGCGGGCCGATTCCCGATCGGCCGCATGGTGCGCACCTATCCGCTGGAGCAGATCAACAGCGCCGTCGCGGACGTGCGCGCCGGGACAACCGTCAAAGCCGTTCTCACACCCTGATATTCCCGAAAGGACAGCCATGTCTCACACCCCCGACATCCTCATTGTCGGTGGCGGTTCCGCCGGTGCGGTGCTCGCCGCCCGGCTCAGCGAGAATCCCGAGCGCCGGGTACTGCTGCTGGAGGCCGGACCCGCGTACCCCGCGACGGGCTATCCGGAATCTGTTGCCGCCAGCGACATGCTGGGCGGATATACCGGACACGATTGGGGTTACGCCTCCGAACCCGGCGTCATCGGCCATCCGGTGCAGGCGTACCGGGGCAAGGTGCTGGGCGGTAGTTCCGCCGTCAACGGGTCGGTCGTGGCCCGTGCCCTACCCGCCGATTTCGACCGCTGGGCCGCGCGCGGTCTGACCGGCTGGTCATTCGAGGAGGTGTTGCCCAGCTTCCGCGCACTCGAGCGCACCGATGCGGGTGACGAGCACTGGCACGGACGCACCGGACCGCTGCCGGTGCATCAGCTGAGCCGCGCCGAATTGAGCGATATGCAAAGGGCTTTCGTCGACGCGGCGCTGTCCTGCGGCATTCCGGCGACCGAGGACTTCAATGGTCCGCAGCCCTACGGTGTCGCGCCGTACGCCATGAATGTGGTGGACGGGGTGCGCGTCAATACCGGCATGGCCTACCTCACCGATGCCGTGCGCGCCCGGCCGAATCTGGAGATCCGGGCGGACACGCTCGTGGATCGCGTGCTGTTCGCGCAAGGTGACGCCGGTGCCCACGGGGTGCGGCTGGCCGATGGCTCCGAACTCCGCGCCGGCGAGGTGATCCTGAGCGCGGGCGCGTACGGTTCCGCCGCCATTCTGCTGCGCTCCGGTATCGGTCCGGCGGAAGACCTTGCCGCACTGCAAATCCCGGTCGTCGCCGATCTTCCGGTCGGGCGCACGCTCTATGACCACCCGTTCTACTACAACGCCTACGCCGCCCATGCCGATCGGATCGGCGATGCGCATCCGGTCATCGGGGCCAAGGTCTGGACCGCGAGTTCCGATGCCGCCGCGGGCGAATTGGATCTGCACATCACCGCCACCCACCTGATCGATCAGAGCCTGAGTCCGACCGGTGCGGCGTTCGTGCTGGCGGTCGCCCTGACCCGGCCGCATTCGCGCGGATCGCTGACCCTGCGCAGCCGCGATCCACTGGACGCGCCGCGTATCGACCTGAATTTCCTGGCCGAACCCGCCGATCGCAAGCGACTGCTGGAGGGCATCGCACTGAGTCGCCGGATCGGGGCGACCGCACCACTGTCCGATCTCATCGATCACGAAATGGCCCCGGGCGCAACGGCACTCAGCGAATCCGAGGTCGAGGCCGCGATGCTGGCCACGCTGGACACCTACCACCATCCGAGCTCGACCGCGCCGATGGGCGGGCCCGATGACCCGAACGCCGTGGTGGATCGACTGGGCGCGGTGCGCGGGGTGGCGAACCTGCGCGTGGTGGACGCGTCCATCCTGCCCGACGCCGTCTCCGCGGCCACCAACGCCACCGTGATCATGGCCGCCGAACATATCGCCGCCCAACTGTAATCACCTGCCCGGCAGGAATATTCAGGAGAATCAGTGACAAACGACCGACTTCCGCACGCCCGCAACTGGATCGACGGAGCCTGGTACGAGGGCACCGGCACCGGCACCTCGTACAGCCCCGCGACGGGACAGCCGGTGGGTACCTTCGCCGAAGGCGGTGCGGCCGAGGCACAGGCCGCGATCACCGCCGCGCGCCGCGCCTTCCGCACCGGAACCTGGTCCCGGGACCGGGAATTGCGCGCCCGCGCACTGTTCGAGATGGCCGATCGTATGGCCGAACGCCGCGACGAACTCGTCGCCCTGCTGGCCCGGGAGAATGGAAAGATCCTGGCGGAGGCCGCCTTCGAGGTGGATCTCAGCATTCCCAAGCTGCGCTACTACGGTGCGCTGGCGCTGGCCGAATCCGGGCGCGCCGCCGAGGTCAAGCCCGGTCTGTACTCGATGACGCTGACCGAGGCCGCCGGTGTCGCCGCGGTGATCGCACCGTGGAATTCGCCGGTGGTGCTGGCGGTGCGGTCCTTCGCCCCGGCGCTGGCGGCGGGTTGCACGGTCGCGATGAAGCTGCCCGGTCAGACCGGATTGGTCAACGGCCTGCTGTACGAGATCATCGCGGCCACCGCATCGCTGCCGGCCGGGGTGATGAACTGTTTCACCGAATCCGGCAATGACGGTGCGCCACTGCTGGTTTCCTCACCCGAGGTCGATGTCGTCAGCTACACCGGGAGCACCGTGGTCGGGCGCGTCATCATGCGCAATGCCGCCGATACGCTCAAGCCGCTCTCGCTGGAATTGGGCGGTAAGAGCCCGATGCTGGTGTTCGACGATGCCGATCTCGATGTCGTGGTGCCGGTGCTCACCAAGGCGATCACCACCTTCACCGGGCAGTTCTGTATGACCGGCAGCCGCATTCTGGCCCAGCGCGGTATCGCCGACGAGTTGCGCGACCGGATGGCGAAATCCCTTGCGGCGGTGCGGGTCGGCCCCGGCGACGATCCCGCCAGCGAGATGGGTCCGATGATCGATCGCGCCAATGCCGAGCGGGTGGATCGCACGGTCGCCGAGGCGGCCGAATACGCCACCATCGTGGAGCGCGGCGGATTGCTGACCAGCGGCCCCGACGCCTACTACCACCCCAGCCTGATCGAGGTCGAGGATCTGAACTCCCCCATCGTGCAGCACGAGGTGTTCGGGCCGGTCGCGACCTTCGAGCGCTTCGACGATGAGGCCCAGGCCATCGAACGCGCCAATGCCACGGAATACGGTCTCGCGGCGAGCATTTGGACCCGCGATGTGGATCGCCCGCTACGGGTCGGGCGCGAACTCCAGGCCGGAACGGTGTGGACCAATACCTGGGCGGTCGTGGTCGATCAGTTCGAGGAGGGCGGGTTCAAGCAGAGCGGTATGGGCCGCCTCAACGGGCTGCGCGGGCTCGGCGAATTCCAGGAGATCAAGCATATGGTCCACCCCGCGCCCCGGGGATGATCAGCACCTGTGCGTGCCCGCGGCCGCCGCGCTGGAAACAGGCGGTGGCCTCGGGCCTGGCGATCTTCCCGATCTCGTTGCTCGGCAATGCCGTCCTGGGTCCGCTGCTGGCCGGTGCGCCACTGGTGTTGCGCACCTTGGTGTTCACCGCGCTGTTCAGCGTGCTCATGACCTTCGCGGCGCTTCCGGCCGTCAGCGGCCTGTTGCGCGCCTGGCTCGCCCCGCACTCCCGTCCCGCGAACGAAGTACGCCACCATGACCACTGAAAAAGATTTCACCGCAGGGGAATCGGCCGAGCGCATGGCCGAACTGCTACCCGCCGAACCGCATACGCGGCTGCTGCACAGTCGCGGCACGGCGGTAACCGGGGTCTTCCATGCCGAGGCCACCGCCGCCGAACTGAGTACGGCCGCGATATTCGCGGGCGGGCCGGTACCGGTGGTCGGGCGCTTCTCGGGCACCCGCGGCGATGCGCACGGGCATGACGCGCACACCGGCGATCAGGGATTGTCGGTGCGGTTCGCGCTACCGGGCGAGCCGGTCGTCGATCTGACCGCGTTCACGCTGCCGGTGTTCTTCGTGCGCAGCGGTGCGGACATGCTCGAGTTCTTCGCCGCCATCGCACCGGATCCCGGTACCGGGGCACCGAAACCGGAAGCGATGACCGATTTCACCGATCGGCATCCGGAGGCCGCCGCCGCGCTCGCGGCGGGATCCGGTCTCGCACCCGCCAGCTATGTATCGCAGCGGTACCACGCGATTCACGCCTTCGGCTTCATCGCGCACGACGGCACGCAGAGCTGGGCGCGCCTGGAATGGCATCCGGAGGTGGGCCTGACCGGACTGGATCCCGTTGCGGCGGGCCGTCTTCCGGCCGACTACCTGGCGCGGGATCTCGCCCGGCGGCTCCCCGCGCATTTCGGGCTGTACGCGCGCCTGGCGGTCGATGGGGACGCGGTGCACGATCCGACCGCGCTCTGGGCGGATCCGCCGCGATTGTTGCGACTGGGCCGCTTACGCCTGGACCGCGTCATCGACGACCACGACCTGGATTTCGATCCGCTGCGCCTGCCCACCGGTATGACCGCTCCGCGCGATCGACTCGCCGCGGACCGATCCGCCATCTACGCGGCGGCCCGACGCCGCCGCATCCGATAACCCGATTTCACCGAAGGAGCACATCATGACCCTGGCCATCATCGGCACCGGCAATATCGGCCGCCGCCTCGCCTCGCACCTCACCGAGGGCGGCGTGGATATCCTGCTCGCCGGGCGCGATCTGGATGAAACCCGTTCGCAAGCAGTGGAACTGGGCGCGCACGCCACCGCCGTCACCGTCGACGAGGCGATCGAGCGGGCCGATATCCTCATCCTGGCCGTCTGGTTCGACACCATTCGCGAGCTGGTGGCCACCTATGGTGATCGACTGGTCGGCAAGATCATCGTCGACCCCTCCAATCCCATCGCCCCCGATGGTCAGGGCGGCTTCGTCAAGACCATCGGCCCGGACGAATCCTCCGGCGAATTGCTCGCGGCCCTGCTGCCCGAGGGCGCACGCCTGGTCAAGGCCTTCGGCACGCTCTCGGCCGAATCCCTCGATACGGCCGCCCGCCGCACCCCGGAACTCGCGGTGGGCTTCTACGCCACCGATGACGAGGGCGCGGGTAGTGCCGTGGCACAGCTGATTTCGGCCGCCGGATTCGATCCGGTGCACGCCGGTGGCATCGACGCGTCCATCCGCCTCGAGGTCTTCGGCGACCTGCACGAATTCGGCGCACTGGGCCGCCCGGTCAACCGCGCCGAGGCCGAAGCCGCCCTGCCGCGGCTCGCCGCGCGCTGATCCGGACCGCTACCGGTTATACGGCTCCTCCCGCACCCAGCTGAACCCACGTTCCAAGAGCGGGAACGATTTCGGGTCGAGTTGGGTGAACCAGGCGTGGATGCGATGTCCGGCGTAATCGTCGGCATCGATGACCAGGCGACCGGGACCGGGCCACCAGTAGGTGAGCCGGACCCGGACCGGGGTCTCGGCATAGGTGCCCAGTGCGATCCGATGCGCCAGATCGATGTGATGCTTCCTGGGATCTATTGTGCCGCCGTAGATCTCGAAGGAATCGTCCATATGCTGAATTGTCAGCACCAGCGGATCCGAGACATGGAACGGCCGGTCGACAACCACCCTGCGCCAACGTAATTCGTCGGTCAGCAGCGGATCACGGGCATACCCCTCGGAGGAGAACCCGTCCACCCGGTATATCCCGTACAGCTCCGGTGTGGGCGTCTGCCACTGCCGCCAGCTCTGCACCCCGATCACCGCGAGCAGGAGCAGCCCCACCACCACCTGCGCCACCAGCGCGATCCGGTTGGCCCGCAACGATTCGAACAGCGGCACCGACCGGATCGCGGGCGGCACCCGGTCGGTGAACAACACCGCGAACAGCCGCCGCGCGTACGGCGCCAGCAGAAACAGGCTCAACAGCAGAAACTGCGACGACACCGTCTTGAGCCGAATGTCATAGGTCATATTCAGCAGGAACACCTGCGTCATATCCACCGCGCACAACAGCGCCCCCGCCGCGGTCGCGCGCGGCACCAGCAAGAGCAGCCCCGCCAGCAATTCGGCTGCGCCGAGCGCGATCTCATACGGCTGCGACACACCGACCTGCGACCAGAGCACCCCCTCCGGACTGAAATTCCCATAGGGCTCCACCAGCCGATTCAATACGAACGGCATCTGCGTCGGAATCGCCTTGGCCATCCCGAAATAGAACATCGCCAACGCCAGCACCAGCCGCAAATACACCCGCGACCACGCGAACAACCGCGGATACCACCCCCTGCGCCGATCCAGCACCGACCACACCGCCGTCGCCAGGCCCGCGACCACCACCATCAAGAACAGCGCGGCCCACTGAAAAGCGCTGTCACTCCCCACCTGCGTACTGACCACCCGCAACCCCAGCACATGCGAGGCGGTCCACTCGATCGGCGGCCGCACCCAATGCAGCACCCCCAGCACCGACGCCCACCCCGCATCAACCCCCATCCCCGCCAACAGGATCGGTATCAACCCGAGCACACCCGCCAGCCCGAACAATCCGAAATAACAGAACCCGAACCGGAACCCGATCCGAGTCAACGGATGCCAGCGTTCCTCGGGCGCACCCATCACATCGGTATCCACGGACCCTCCCCCACGTCTGAACGCTGCGGCTCGACCGTAGGGGCGGGGCCTTAAAGGACGGCGGTGGATCCGCTTAAGACTCGAAGGCGCGCCGCACTGCTTCGGGGTCGAAGTTCGTCGGGAGGCCGTGGCCGGGGACCAGGATCTTGGCGGGCTGGTCGGCCAGCGACAGGGCGCTGGCGCGGGTGCCGGACTCGTTGTGGTTGAAGAAGCCCGGGAGTAGTTGCAGACCGGTGCTCAGCAGCAGGGGGTGGCCGGTGACCAAGGTGTCGCCGGAGAACAGAACGCCTTCGGCGGGGTGCAGGTAGGCGGTGTGACCGTCGGTGTGACCGGGGGTGGGGATGGCGATGATGCCGCCGGGCAGGGCCGCGAGGGTGGCGGGGTCCGCGGTGGTGGCCGAGGGGATGGACATATTGATGTGGCCGAAGCAGGCGCGGGCGGTGTGCGCCACCCAGCGGCGGCCGCGGGCGGTGCCCAGGCGTTTCACCATTTCCACGGGGGTGATCTGCTGGAGATATTCGCGTTTGGCGTGGCGGACTTCCTCCGCGCCCGTGTAGACCGGCATGCCCACCTGTTCGACCAGGGCGGGGATGCCGCCGATGTGGTCGAGGTGAGCGTGGGTGATCAGGACCGCGGCGACATCGGGGAGTTTGTGGCCGATCTGCCGGACCGAGTCCAGCAGATCGGACGCATCGGCGGGATAGCCGCCGTCGATGACGGTGACGCCGGAGCCGTCGGTGACCAGGGCCCAGTTGACATTGGTTCCGGCCACCACGTAGACGGAATCGGAAATCTGGTCGATCTTCACAAACGCCTCGCTCAGTTGGGGATTCGGTGTTCGATGACGCCGATGCCGTCGATTTCCAGCCGCAGCTCATCACCGGGAGCGAGCCACCGCCCCAGTTCCATGCCACTGCCGCCGGGGAGAGTACCACTGCACAGCAGCTCGCCCGGGAAGAGCTGTTCACCGCGCGATACGTGCGCTATGGCCTCGGCCATCGAGTACTTCATGGTGCGAGTTCCGGTGTGCGAGATGACATTTCCATTGATGCTCACGGTGGCGGTGAGGTCGCCGAGGCGGTCGGCGACCGCCGCACCGGTGACCGCGGTCGCCGACATCGAGGTGGCGAAGTGTTTGGCCCGCTGCGGGCCGAAACCCGAACGCATCTCCGCCAATTGGACGTCGCGGGCGGAGAAGTCATTGACCACCACCACGGCGGCGATGGCGGCGGCCGCCTCCGCGACGGTGGCGTCGCGCAGCGGGACACCGAGTACGACACCGAGCTCCAGCTCGAAATCCAGTGCGCGACTGTAGGAAGGCGCGGCGACGGGCGTTCCGGAGGGAACCACCGTCAGCGCGTTGGACATGTAGTAGATCGGCTCCCGGTACCACAGCGCGTTCGGGCGGAACGGCGGGAAGGTACGCCGGGTCACCGCCTCGTACGCCGTGGCGATCCGGTGCGCGGCGGGCAGGAATCGTGCGGCCATCCCGCGCGCGGCGTCGACGGCGTGCTTCTCGAAGACCATGAAATCGCGGAACGACACCGGGCACACCGGCAGCACCGTGGCGCCGTCGGGCAGGCCGAGCAGGTCGTAGCGGGCGATCTCGAAATCGGCGGAGAAGGCGGGTGGGAGCACGGAAATCCCACCGGCGCTGTCGCTTTCGTCGAATGCGCGCCACCCCTCACCGGTATCGACCTGGGTGTCGATGCGATGGTCGGCGCGGTTGAGCACACGGCGGATGCGCGGCGGCGAAGTCGTCGTCATACCGCCCATCATGCGACCTCGACGGCGATCGGGGCGGTCAAGTGCTCGCGCAGGAACGTCGCCGACAGCGCAGACCAGTGTTCGGCATTGCCCATGGCGCAGTGATCGTCCTCGGCGTACAGCACCAATTGCGCGTTCGGCGCGCCGACCGCGATATCGATCGAATCCTGCGTGCTGGCCAGCGTGTCGCGTTCGCCGTTGATCACCAGCAGCGGGCAGTCGATGCGCCGATACAGTTGTGCCAGTGAGAGTTTCGCGAGCTTGCGGGTCAGGTCGAGGGTTCCCGAGGCACCGAGGGTGGCACTCAGCGTGGAGATCATGATCTCGGGCATCCCGATCGAATTGCGCGCGCCGAAACTGTGATGGCTGAGCGGGCCGTTGGATACCGCCACCGTCAGCCGGGGATCGACCGCCGCCATCCGGGTGGACCAGTAACCCCCGAAACTGAAGCCCAGCATGCCGATTCGACCGGCATCGATGCGCGTGTCGGCGGACAGGTGATCGATGACCGTCGCATACGCCCGCTCGGCGGCATCGGAAAGCCGCGCACGATAGGAGTAGGTGCCGGGCATCTCCATCACGAACATGCCCAGACCCGCCGCACGCTGGGCCAGCAGCGGCAACAGCACCTCGCCGATGGTGCCCTCCAGACCATTGGTGACCAGCACCGCCGGAACGGGGCCGGAATCGCCGGGCAGCACCAGGATTCCGCGCACCTCATCCCCCTCGATCGGAATGCGCACCACCTCGGCGGTCATGCCCAGCGCCGGAGCCAGCGCGAGCACCAGCACCTCGCACAGCCGATGCGAGCGCTCATAGGCCCGCAGCCGCCGCGGACTCCAGCCCGGCCAGGCGGCGACGAACTCGTACACCAGCGCCTTGATCAACCCGTCCAGCGCGACGGCGGCATCGGCCGCCTCGGGATGCGCGGCTCGGAACCGTTGCACCGCATCGGGATCGGCCACCGCACCGCGATCGGCCAGAATCGTCACCGCCGGGGCGAGCAGTGCGCCGAGGGCGGGCAGATCGGTGGCGACCGCCGGATCGAGCAGTTGCCCGGAGGCGGGTGCGCCGAGCCGGGCGAGCGCGGCATCGGCGCGTGTCAGGTGTTCGCCCGCTAAGGCTCCCCAGTATCCGGCCCAGCGCGCGTCTTCGAAGGATCGGCATCCGGCCAATTGCCGACCGAACTCCCCTGCCTCGATTCCGCCGAGGTGGGTGAACCGGTCCGCGAACAATCGGGGCAGGAACGGTGCGACACCCAGCCGGTGCGCCGCCCGTTCGGTGGTGTGGGTCAGCGCGTGCGCGGTGATTCGAACCCGTTTACCGATCTCCGACAACGTCATCGTCGTACCTCTCGCCGCGAGCGCAATTCGCAGAAGTCTCTGCTTTAGCGAGGGTAGACAGCGCGCGGGACCAAAAGCAAGAAGTTCTGCTTTAGAATCGCGATATGTCCGAAGCCGAGCAGACCGCACCCCAGCGCCGACCGGGCGGGCGCGCGGCGAAGGTCACCGAAGCCGTACAGCACGCCGTCCTGGCAGCCGTCGCCGAACACGGCGTCGACAAGGTCGGAATACCCGATATCAGTCGGCGCGCGGGCGTGCGGGACAGCTCCATCTACCGCCGCTGGGGCACGCGCGAGAATTTGATCCTGGACGTCATGCTCACCACCAGTGAACGCACGCTGCCGCTACCGGATACCGGCGAGTTGCGCGGGGACCTCACCGCGTTCGCGCGCGCTCTCATCGCCTACTTCGACACCCCGCTGGGGAACGGTCTGGCGCGCGCCCTCGCCTTCGCCACCGAATCCCCCGAACTCGCCGCGGCACGTAAAACCTTCTGGGACAAGCGCTATGAAGCCAATCGGGCCATGATCACCCGTGCCGTCACCCGCGGCGAACTACCCGCCGGGACCGATGCCCGCACCGCCCTCGAATCGCTCATCGCGCCGATTCACTTCCGGCACTTCCTCACCCACGAACCGATGGACGCCGAATTCGTCGAGGGCCTGGTCACCCGCGTGCTGCACACGCTGCTGCCGGCAACGGGTAAATCCCCCATCACCACCGACGGCGGATAACCTCAGTGCCGCCGTACCGGTGGGTCGGGGGGTGTATCGGGATCGCCGTCCCGGCCCGGCTGCTCGCGATCCACCCCGGTCGGCTCCCCCGTCGACTGTCCGATCCGGCGCGGGCGCGCCACCCGCCGGATACCGGCCGCGGGCGCGTCACCGGCGCGTTTGCGCCGCAATGCGTCGAGATCGATGATGTTCGCGTCCGGGCCGGCGGCATTCGCATCGTCCTGCGGCGCGGGTTGCGGCATGCGACCGGGATCGACCGGCCACCAACCGGTCTCGCGCTGCAATTCCGAGCGCAGCACGGGCCGGGTCGGTGCGGGATCGTAGATGGTGCCGCCGTCGGGACGCCAGATCTGGTCCGGGCGCGCACCCGGTTCCTCGGTCATGCGCCGCGGGCGGCGCGGCAGCCGGGTGACCCCGGAGGCGTCGTCTTCCGCATCGGGCGCGGGTGTCTCGGCGGCCTTCAGACTTTCCAGCTTCCGGCGCAGCCGTTCCACCGCTTCGAACCTGTTCGTGCCTGGTCCGGGTACGGATCCCCGTCCCGGTCCTTCCTGCTCGGACATCGAACTAGCCGCCGACAGGAGTCGCGGCGGCGGTCGCCACCACCACCGCCTGCTCGAGCTGGTCGCTGAAATTCTTCCTGTTCGTGTAACTCACGTTCGTATTCTCCCTCAGCACCGCTACACTCTTCGTCCCGCCCCGAGCCCAATGGGCGACAGGATCCATACGCGAACGGCCCCTCCGAATGTACCGCCCGGGACGCCGGAAACGTTCAGCCGGATTTCGCGGCCGCCGGACCGTGGTCAACCCGGAATCAAGCCACGCTGGCCGGGAGCGATCAGATCGGCTAGTGCGGACCACGGAATGGTGACGCTCCGCATACCGAAACCGCCGAGTTGATAGTCCGGAAAAAACAACACCATTCCGGACTCGGCGGGAATCCAGTTGCCGAAATTCGCCTCGACGGGACGTACGCCCGGCAACGTCGCCGGGACCCCGACCCGCTCCACAACCTGGTCGGACAGCCGCCGTAACCCGGCCTGTACATCGGTGAACAGGTCCGCGAGGGTGATCGGCTCGGCCGTGCGGGAATCGATCACGATCGTGCTGACGGTGTTGTTGTAGTGCGCGGCGGGCGCGCAATACCAATTGCCCGCGAGCACTTCCCCGATCGCGGTGGGGCGGAATTCGATCCGGCGCGGCTCCACCCGGGCCACGCACGAGCCGTCGCCGGTCTCGACCAATCCGCTCGAGCGCAGATTGGTTTGCGCCGAAGATCGCGATGCCCGGTTGAAAGCCGTTGTCACAGCGTCTGATCCATCGAGTTCGTAATACCGGACGTCCCAGGTGTGCGCCCCGCCGGGTCCGGCTCCGACCGATTGCCGCAGGGCACCGGAGAACGCCCGTTCGTTCGAGGTGCCGGAGATCGTCGCGGCGGCGGTGAACGGGCGCAGATCACCGTCGGGGTCGGCCTTGCGCTCCGTGGTGCCGACGGGCGCCGAATTGCCCGGGGCCGGTGGCGTACTGGTGCGCGAGGCGGCCAGGGGCGTGCCGGTCACCGATACCGCCGCCGAACCACCCGGCGATTCGGGCCGATCCCGCGCGCTCCCGCATCCGGCCAGCGCCAGCATCCCCACCACTGCCAGACATGCCGCCGGAACGATTCCGACCCGCATCACCGCCACCTCCCGCACTCGCTCCGGCGATGCCCGGCACACCGCGCATCCCGTCAATCGCCCTGGACGGCAGCACGGTATCGACGGTGCCTTGCGATGGCCTTAAGAATTCACTGCGGCCGTCGTTCAGTGCGGGATGACGCCCCAGGCCTGGAGCAGATAGGTGATATTCGAGGCGATGCCGGTGACGGTGTCGGCGAGATTGATGGCGGCGGAGCCCAGATTGATGATGGGTAGCATGATTCCTCCTCGAAACTGCTTGCGGAACAGCGGGATTCGAGGTCGGTGGCGATGGCGGACCGGCCTCCCAGCTGCAACGCTACCCGGGGAGATCGGTCGCGATATCGGTCATCGGATCGGTCACAGGGTCAACCGCATCCCGTGTTCGAAGTCGATCGCGGCCAGATCCTCGCGCGCGGCCAGGCCCAGTTTGGCGAAGACCTGCGAGAGGTGGTGCCCGACCGTGCGCGGGCTGATGAACAGCTGGGCGGCGATCTCCCGATTGGTCAGCCCCTCGGCGGCCAGGCGGGCGACACGCAGCTCCTGCGGGGTGAGCAGTTCATCGCCGGAGGGCCGGACCGGATCGCGCCTGCGGTCCCCGACCAGAACCAGTGCACTGTCCGCGCGCTGTTCCCAGGGCGTCGCGCCGAGTCTGGCGAAGGTCTCGCGGGCGGCGGTGAGCCGCACCCGGGCATCGCCGCGGCGGCGAGTGCGGCGCAGCCATTCCCCGTACAGCAGTTCCGCACGGGCGTGCTGGAACGGCCGGTCGGCGGCCTCGGGCACCGAGAGTGCGGTCAGGAACAGCTCTTCCGCCGCCGGGCCGTCCGCCAGCAGCGCACGCGAGCTCGCCGCCGCGGCGAGCGCCCATGGGACGCTGGTCTTCTCGGCCCAGTCGACCAGTACCGCGAGATGATCCCCGGCGGCCTGGATCCGGCCCATCCGCACCGCGGCCTCCACCGCGTCGGCGGCGGCCAGGGCGGCGACGGTGGGGTGGCACGCGTCGCTGTCCGGATCGATGGTGGCGGCGAGAAAGCCAAGTGCCGCATCGGGTTTCCCGGCGCTGAGCGCGTTGACGCCCAGATGCCAGTACACATAACCGATTTGGATGCGCGAATTGCGGATGCGCGCGATGGTCAGCGATCGCTCACTCAGCGCGGTGGAGGAGTCCTCGTCACCGCGTACCGCCGCCAGCCAGGCCAGGGTGTTGAGCGCCAGCCCCGAGGAGGCGGGGATACCGCCCAGATCCTGCGAGGTCTGTAGCGCCTCACTGGCGTCGACCGCGGCGTCGTCCCAGCGTCCCAATGCGAGTTCGGTGATCGCCGCGTGCGCCAGCATGGAGGACAGCCAGCCCGCGTCACCGCGCGCCCGCAGCGTGGCGACCGCGCGGCGCAGCGCCTCGGCCACCGGGCGGATCCGGCCCATGGCCAGCGCCATGGTCGCCGACGGCACCCGCCAGGGCGCGGGCGCCTCGCCCTCGGGCATGCCGAGCAGTTCATCCTCGAGCCCGGGCTGCCCGGACTCCCAGGCGGCACGCGTTGCGAGGTAACGCAATTCGGCGGCGGTGACCGGATCGGCGAAATCGGCGGCCCGCAGCAGTTCACCGCGCGCGTGCGCGGCATTGCCGAAACTCAGGTCGATGCGTGCCGCCAGTCCCCCGCTGGCGTGCACCACCAGTGCGGTGCCCGCCCGCGCGGTCGCCTCGGCCAGGTACTCCCGAGCGGCGGCGACATCACCGCCCTCCCAGGCGGCGCGCGCCGCGAGCGCGAGGCGACGTCCGGCCGCCTCCCCGTCGGGCGAGAGCCCCGCGGCCTGGCCCAGGGTTTTGGCGGCGGGCAGCGGTCCGCCGCGGTCCCAGGCCAGCATGGCCCGTTCCTCCAGCAGCAGGGCCACCGTCTCGCTGGGACCGGTGGTCGCGCGCGCCACATGCCAGGCCCAGCGGTCCGCGTCGGCGCCGCGCAGTACCGCGCCCAGCGCGCGGTGCACCGCTATTCGATCGGCATCGGCCGCCCGTTCATAGGCGATGGCGCGAATCATGGGGTGCCGCATGGTGATCCGGCCGGGTTCGGAGTGGATCAGGTCGGTGTCCAGCACCGCGTCCCAGGCCGATTCCGGCAGTTCCAGGGTGGCGGCCGCGCGCCGAATCACCTGGGCCGCACCGCTTTCCTCGGCCGCGACGATCAGCAACAGCAGGCGTGCCGCGGGGGTGAGCGCCGCGATCCTGGCGTCGATGACGCGGTGCAGGCGCGGGCCGACCGGTATCAGTCCCGGTGCGGCCGGACCCGGTTCACCGTCCTCGGCCGACGCCAATTCCCGCAGTGCGAGCGGGTTTCCGCGCGTCAGCCGCAGTACGCCACCGGCTCGGTCGGCGCTGATATCGGGCTCGACGCGGCGCAGCAGCGCGGCCGCGCTGGCATCGTCGAGTCCGCGCAACCGCAGCGCCGGGATATGGTCGGCGGGACCGCCCGCCGGGTCGGTATGCCCGGTGAACAACATCAGCACCGGTTCATCGGTGCAGCGCCGGGCCACGAAGTACAGGCTCTGCGCGGACGGCGCGTCCAGCCACTGGGTGTCGTCGGCGATCACCAGCACCGGTTGTTCGGCCGCCAGATCGGACAGCAGGGTGAGCACCGCGACGCCGATCAGAAAGCGATCGCCGGGTGAGGGCATATCCATGCCGAGCGCGGCGCGCAGCGCGCGGGCCTGCGGTTCTGGCAGGGCGTCGATACGATCGGCGATCGGGCGCAGCAATTCGCGCAGCCCGGCGAATGCCAGCACCGATCCGCTGAGCGTGCCGCGACAGCTCAGCACGCGGAATCCGGTGGCGCGTTCGCGCGCCACCTCCAGCAGGGCGGATTTGCCGATGCCCGGATCACCCCAGAGCACCAGCGCCGAACCGTTGCCGTCACGGGCGGCGGCACACCGCCGAGCCAGTTCGGCGAGCTCCTCGTCCCGGCCGTACAGCTGCGGCGCGGCGGCCGCGTCCGACGCGATACCGAGGGGGGAAGCAGCCATGAATTCGTCCTCGCAATCCTCGGACCAGGTCCGATATCCGAAGCAACACCGCTGCGGGAAGTATGCCCGCCCGCTGACTTCGCACCGCGACGCCTACCACTCGATCCGATACAGGCCACGGAAATCGGCGACTGGCAGGCGCCGGCGGGCACGCCGGGCGGGTGCGAATCCGGCGTGTCTGTGACCGGGTCAGCCGATCGCCGCGTACGACAGCGGCTTTCCGTATTTGGCGTTGACCTCGGTTCCGGCCAGGTCGAAGCGTTCACCGCGCAGCACGTGCACCGCATCGGCCCCGTCACCGAGCGCGGTGATGCCCCCGGCCACCTCGAGCCGCCCCAGCGTGCCCTCGATCTCGACCGCGGGCACCCGCGCGCCCTCGCTCACCACCTGCCCGCCGATATCGACGGTGTCGATGGCCCCGCCGGGTTTGATGCTCAATGCCACGGCCTCGAGTTCGGTCTGGACGCCCTCCACCAGGCTCAGCGCCCGCCCGCCGTGCGTGTGCAGATCGCCGGTGATGCTCAGGCGCAACAGTTTCCGGGTGACCTGGAAGCCGACCGCGCCATCACCGTAGGTGGTGATGCCCGCGAAACGGGCGTGCCCGACGCTGCCCGCGTACAGGTTGAAACCGCGCGCCCCCGCACCCCGGGTGACGATGGGGGCGCGTACCTCGAGTTCCTCGATATCGCCGAAGTTCACGAATCCGATCCCGCTCGGACCGAATGAGCACACCGGCGACTGCGCGATCCAGCGCACCACCGAACCCCAGTTGTCGAGCACCATATCGTTGGGCCCGTGGGTGGTGACGGATCCTTCGTTGACCACCAACCCGATATGCGCGCCGCCGAGTACGAATACCCCGCCGCTGATGAGATCGGCTGTGCCGGGCGCGATTCCGCCGTCGCTGTGGATCTCGCCGGTGGTCAGGGACGAGATATGCACGCGCCCGCCGGTGTCATCGGCGTGGAACCCGCCGACCATGACGCCGCTGCCGCGCACCGGTGCGGCCGCCGTGCCCGCCGCGATCGCGCGCAGCCGCGCGGTGAGCACCACGGCCGGATCGTCCTGGCGGTTCCACACCGTGACCGCGCCCTGCCGGGCGCTGACCCCGTATCCGGCGGGGAGCACCGTCCGGGCCCGGGTGTCGGCGGCGACCACGCTCAGCCCGTTGATATCGATATGCCCGGCCCGGACCGCGCCCGCGGCCTCCAGCAGCACCTGGCCGTGAGTGCTCACCTCGTGCAGTACCAGCACCCCGAAATCGGCGACGGCGCAATCGTTCCGGATCGCGATCTCATGTTCGGGGGTGCGGACGGTGACATCGCGCAGCTCATTGTCCGCGGTGAGAATGAGCCCACCGGAGGTGAATTCGAGTTCCCCGCCGCACAGCGTCACCCCCGGTGGCAGCCGGAACGAGGGCAATCCGTACAGCGCGCCCGCGACGCGGATGGTCCGCGCGCCGGATTCGAGCGCCGCGGTCAACTCGCCCGCGGTGCCGACGATGCAGCTGTCCGGGAGCACGGACCCCGGCCCGGTGGGCGCGTCGCCGTGCGCGGATTCTCGTTCCAGACTGATATCGGTCACCGAAACCCCTCTTTCGGATGCGTCGCCGCCGCACACCGCGACCGCTGTATCGATATCGAAGGTAGGTGGCGGCATAGGCCCCGGCATCGGTCGTCGAATAGGTAACCCACCCCTGGGGCAATCACCTGGCAACTCAGCGGGCGGCGCTATCCTGATCTCACGTCAGCCCGTTGACCAGGCATAACCCATTCGAGGCCAGTATTCGGAGGAAGCGGCGATGACCCAGGAAGCAACTGTTGCCCGGCACCGGTGAGGGTCTGCTCGGCCGCGCTGCCGAGCAGACCGCGCTGACTCGGGCGATCGACGCCGCGCGTGCCGGACACGGCTCGGTACTGGTGCTGTGGGGCGATCCGGGGATCGGCAAAACCACCCTGCTGGACTACGCCGCCGAACGCGCCACCGGCTTCCAGGTGTTGCGCTGCCGGGGCACCCGGGCCGAGTCCATGCTCGCGTACGCGGCGCTGCACGAATTGCTGTGGCCGATTCTCGATCGCATCGCCGCGCTGCCCGAATCCCAGGCGGACGCGCTGCGCGGTGCGCTCGGGCTGGCGGATCAATCGCGTGATCCGTTCCTGGTCGGCGTGGCGGTGCTGACGCTGCTCTCCGATCTCGCCGAGGAACAGCCGGTACTGGTCGTCTCCGATGACACCCAGTGGCTGGACGCCGCCTCGAAGGACTGTCTGACCTTCCTGGCCGATCGGGTGCCCGGCGAATCCATTCTGATGCTGGGCACCACGCATCAGCGGCCGGTGCCCAATGGCCGGGACTGGCTGCGAGGACTGCATGTCACCGAACTCGGGCAGGATGACGCGCGCCGCCTGGTCACCGCGCACCGCCCGGAACTGCCCGCGGCCCAGATCGATCGGGTGCTCGAGTACGCCGGCGGCAATCCGCTTGCCCTGCGCGAACTTCCGGACGCCATGAGTCCGCGGCCCGGGGAACCGGCCACGGCAGAACAGCCCGCCGCCGGGTATTCCGTTGCGGGCGGCACGGATCCGAGCGAACCGGTGGCGGTGGGTCCGCGACTGCGGCGGGCCTTCGACTGCCGGGTGGCAGCGCTGCCCGCCCCGGTGCGGACCGCGCTGCTGGTGGCCGCCGCGGGCGATGGGGCCGACGCACAGGCCGTACGCGCCGCCGGCGCGGAACTGGGGTTGGACGATCCGGTGTGGCGGCAGGCCGAGCGGACCGGGCTGTTGCGGTCCGATGGTGGGCGAATCCTGCTGCGGCACCCGCTGATTCGCGCGGTCGTGTACGACCGGGCGGGGGCGGCCGAACGCCGGGCCGTGCACCGGGCGCTGGCCGCGGAATCCACCGGATTGACCGCGGACCGGCGCGCCTGGCACGCGGCCACCGCGACCGACACCCCCGACGAGCACGTCGCGGAGGCGTTGCAGGAGACCGCGTCCCGGGCCTGGGTGCGCGGGGCTCCGGAGGCCGCGGCCCGGGCGCTGTTGCGCGCGGCGGAGTTGTCCCCGGATCCCGAGCGCGCGGGTGAGCGACTCGCCTTGGCGGCGCGGGCCGAATGGGATTGCGGCCATGTGGATTCCGCGCGCACCCTGCTGCGCGAGGCCGAGGCGGTGGCGGGTCACGCGCCGGTGGCGCGCTGTAGCGGCGGGCTGGAGGGCATGATCGAACTGGGACAGGGCGATCCACGCCGCGCCATGGAGTTGTTCGAACGGGACGCGGCGGTGGCCGGACCCTATGTGGAACCGGAACTGCGGCATCTGGCCCGGCGCGCGGCCTGGTCGGCCGGACTCGGCGATCCCGATACCGATCACGATCGCATGGTCATCGAGGCGCTGGCCGCGGGCGTGGATCTGCGGGGCTGGTGGCGGCTGCCGCCCGCGGTGCAGGCCAACGCGCTCGGTGCGACCGAACCGGCATGGGAGCTGTTCCGCCAGGTCTCGCAGCACGTCCGCATCTCCGGAAATATGACCGGGCTGGTGACCACGCTCAATTCCCTTGCCATGCTCGAACTTTCACTCGGACGCTGGGATGATGCCGCCGAAAACGCCGCCAGCGCGCTATATCTGGCCGAACAGCAGGGGCAGCAGAATCCCATCGCGCGGGCGCTGCTCACCGTGGGATGGCTGGCGGCGGTGCGCGGTGAGCACGCCGACGCCGGCGCGGCCAGTGCGCGCGCACTCGCGCTGAGCCGTCCGCGCCGGGTGCCCGCGCTCACCGCCGCCGGATACTGGAATCTGGGGCTGGACGCGCTCGGTGACGGAAATCCGGAGTCCGCCTTCGGATTTCTGGCCGCGGTGCTGGATCCCGATGATGACGAGGCCCACCATCCCACGATCGCGGTGCTGGCCGCGCCCGATGCCGTCGAGGCGGCCATCCGGCTGGGGCGGGGCGAGGCGGCGGCCATCTTCACCGGGGTGCTGGCCGAATGGGCCGAGCGGACCGAGGCGGCGTGGGCGGTGGCGGCGACGGCACTGTGCCGGGCGCTGGCGGCGGACGGTGAGCGAGCCGAGACGCTGTTCCGGGAAGCGCTCGCCATGCCGGGGGCCGCGCAGCGGCCGTTCCAGCAGGCGCGCACGCAGCTGCTGTACGGCGAATGGCTGCGCCGGGCCCGGCGGCGTTCCGATGCCCGGGCGCAATTCGCTTCCGCGCTCGAAGTTTTCGAACGGTTGCGGGCGGTGCCGTGGATCGCGCGCACCCGGGCGGAATCGGCGCTGGCGGGCGAGCGGCAGGATGACGCGCCCGCGGCGTCCTCGCACACGCTGCTCACCCCGCAGGAGTTGCGGGTCGCCCGGCTGGCGGCCAAGGGGCTGACCAATCGGGATATCGCCGCGCAGTTGTTCATCAGTCCGCGCACGGTCGGTCATCATCTGTCGCATATTTTCCCGAAACTCGACATCACGAGCCGGGAAGAACTGTCCGGCATCGATTTCGAGCACGATGTCCGGGCCACCGGCTGAGTTGGATCCACCGCGGTATCGGCGGGGATATCGGTCATCGATAGGGCCGCCGTATCCGGTGGCGTCGACGCTGTGGCGGATATTTCTGAAGTAATACTTCGAATCCGGGCGTGAAAACCATTTCATTTGTTCGCGAAATTGCGCCGAATATGGCTCCCACCAGTCATTTTCACTATGTTTTCGGTCATTTCGGAGCACTCCTTCGGCATTTTGATCAGCGACGTGGCATCCCTATGTTCGAACACGTCAAGCACACCGAAATATGAAGGAGTTCCACACATGGGTTCGCTCTCGATGGGTTCGCTCGCTGGCGTCACGCTGCTGGGTTCTGCCGCACTGAATCTGGCGAACGTGCTGACCAGCATTCCCGCCAACATCATTTCGATGTTCCCGCACTGATCCAGTGCGCCTAGGCCCGCACCACGCAGGAGGTGCGGATGCCGTTTCCGGATAGGTGAGAGAGAGCGAGGTGCGCGATGCCGCTATTCCGACATCGACCACGGTCGATCGGCCGCGCGCGCCACGTTCTCCGCCAGCTGGTGACGGCAGCGATCGCGGCCCTATGGCTCGCGTTCATCGCCGGTGCGCTGCTCGCGCTCGGTTCGCTCGCTCCGGGAGGCGATGCGAATTCCGAGCCGGGCGGCGCACCGGCGTTTCGCGTTTCCATATCGGAATACGCTGTGTCAGCAGGGCTCTCGCAATACGTAGCCGATCCCGCGCACGGTGTGAATGAGTTTGGGCGCATCGGCCGCCGCCAGTTTCCGGCGCAGCGAGCCCAACACGACGTCGATGGTATTGGTGTCGGTGGCGAAGTCGAAGCCCCACACCTGACGCAGCAGCGCCCGCCGCGTCTGTACCTCACCCGCCGCCCCCGCCAATTGATCGAGCAGATCGAATTCGCGTCTGGTGAGCCGAACCTCACGCCCGTACACCGTCACCAGGCGGCCCGTGCGATCCAGCAGCAGCGGCCCGACGACGGTCCGCGTGCGCGGCGCGCGGGGCAACGACTGCGAACGCCGCAGCAGCGCACCCAGCCGGGCCACCAGCTCGGCCATCGCGAACGGTTTCATCAGATAGTCATCGGCCCCGCTGTTGAGCGCGATCACGCGGTCCCGCAGCGAGGTACGCGCACCGACCACACAGATGGGCAGCACGCTCCCGGCGGCCCGCAATGCGGTCACCAGATCGGCCCCGCCCCCGGGCAGCTCCGCGTCCAGCACGAGCGCGTCCGGCGGCCGCTCCACCCCGCGCGCCACCGACCGCACATCCGGCACCGCCCGCACCGCGTACCCGGCAAGCCGCAACCCACGCTCGAGTTCGACCCGCAAAGCCCGGTCCGCACTACCGATCAGCACACAATTGGCCGCCGCCACCTCCCCCACCGGCTCGAGCACCGCCCCTCCTGGACCGCGCGCCGCCCCGGACGATTCCAGCGGCGCATGCGCGGGCTCGAGCACCGCCCCACCCGACCTACGCACCGCCCCTGACGATTCCAGCGCCGGGCGCCCGGAGTCGTGCGCGCTGCCGGCGGGGTCGACGTCCGGCCGGGCGGATCCGCGTTCCGCTGTCGGGGGTTTCGGGTTCGGGGTGGTGACGGCGAGCGATTCGCCTCGGTCGGCGATCATGTACGGGACTTCCTGTCTACGGGCGGGCCGGATGCACGCCGCGGTTTCGGCTGCGGGGGAACATATTTCGTATGAGCGCGTAGGTGGCTCGTCAGTCGAGCGGGGGTGCCGGGCGGTCGTCGTCACCGTCATCCGGTGTGCGAGGACGCGTTTCGGCATCCGGTGGGGAGCCCAGCTCGGGGGTGCGGGCCAGTTCGGCGCGGCAGGTCAGCCCGAGTTTGCCGAAGACGCGGGACAGGTGATGGCCGACGGTGCGGGGGCTGATGTACAGGCGCGCGGCGATATCGCGGTTGGTGGCCCCGGTCGCCGCCAGGCGCGCGACCCGCAGCTCCTGCGGGGTGAGGATCTCGCAGTCGCCCGTTCCGGGTTGCAGGTATGAGCGGGTGTCGACCAGATCGGATTCCTGCCGGGCGCGCGCCGCCCAGGGGTGTGCGCCGAGTCGATCGAAAGCCGTTGCGGCGGCGTCGAGTTGCTCGCGCGCGGCGGCGCGACGGCGGGTGCGGCGCAGCCATTCGCCGTAGAGCAGCCGGACGCGCGCGCGTTGGAAGGGTTGTTCGCTCGCTTCGGCGGCGGTCAGCGCCCGCTCGAACTCCGTTGCGGCGGTGGCGTCGTCACCGAGCAGGGCCCGACCGCAGGCGAGCGCGGCGACCGCCCACGGTGCGCCGCTGTCCGCCACCCGGTCCGCGAGCACGGTCAGGAATTGCGCTGCGACGCTGGGCCTGCCGAGCCGGATCGCCGCCTCGATGGCGTCCGGGGCGGCGAGGGCGGCGAGGGTCGGGTGACACATTTCGTCGTGCGGGTCGAGCAGCGGAGTCAGCCGCGCCAGGGCGATATCGGGTTCACCCGCGCCCAGTGCGACCAGCCCCAGTGCGAGATGCGCGCCCGCGATGAGCACCGGCATCCGGCGCGGCCGGGACAGTTCCAGCGAACGCTCACACAGCCGCACCGTGCCGTCCTGATCACCGCGCATGGCGGCGTGCAGCGCGAGCGTATTCAAGCTGAGCACGGTCGAATTGGTGAAGCCGTGGGGTTCGGCGATGAACAGCGCCTCGGTCGCCTCGGCCACGGCGTCCTCGCACTGGCCCAGTGCCAGTCGCACGGTGGCCGACTGCGCGAGCATCAGTGCCTGCCAAGGCAATTCGGCACGCTCCCGCGCCGCCTTGGCGGCCTGCCGATAGCATTCGAGCGCGGGAGTGGCCAGTCCCGCGCTGATCGCCAGGGTTCCGGGCGGCAATTGCCACGGTTCGGCCGCGCTATCGGTGAAAGCGGTTCCCGGATCCCACCTGTGGCCCGCGACCCACGCGATCCGCTGCACCGAGACGCGCAGCTCGGCCTCCGCGCCGGGATCCACGGACACCATATCGAGCGCCAGTTTCTCATTGGCGCAGTCCATTTCGCCGTTCCCGAAAGCCAGCAATCCCGCGAGTCCCGCACTCTCGCGCGCGACCACCGCACTGTCGCCGGCGCACTCGGCGCGGGTCAGGAAGTCCCGGGCGGCATCGATATCGCCGCCGGTCCACGCCGCGCGGGCGGCCCGGGCCAATCGAACCGCCGCCCCCGCGGCATCCGGTGACAGCATGGCCGCCCGATGCAGCAGATCCGCTGCGGCCAAACGCCGTTCCCCGCACGCAGCGGTGGCCGCGGCATCGGTGAGTTCCCGGGCGAGCTCTTCATCCGGCCCCGGCGCGGCCGCCGCCAGCTGCCGATACCGCAGCTCCGGCTCATCGCCCTCGGCCAGGACATCGGCGAGTGCCGCATGCGCCGCCCGCCGTTGCGCGGGCTTCGCCGATGCGTAGACGACACCGCGAATCATCGCTCCGAACAGCCGAATACGCCCATCAGCCACCACAACCAGGTTCGATTCGAGCGCCTCCAGCCATCCCCGATCGGTAACACCCGCCGCAGTCGCCGCCGACCGCACCACCGAAACCTGCCCGTCCCCCGCCGCCGCGGCCAACAACACAACGGTGCGTGCCTCATCGCCGAGATCACCGATCGTCTCGGCGAACGCGGCGCACAGCCGCGGACCCACCGGATACGGATCGCCACACCGTTCCGAAGCCCGAAATACACTGGGCCACACCGTGGATCGCGCCACTCCGGCATGGTCGGCGACGCCGAACACCCCACCGGACACATCATCGACGCCGCGCACCCCTGCGACGCTCCGTGATCCGGTGATTCCCTGCGGTCCGGGCGAGTTCCCCGAGTTGGCAGCGGTGCGCGGCAGTGGATCACACCACGGCGCACCGGTGTATGCGCTCGAACGCCGGGCAGGTTGTGCGCGGTCGTCGAGCGTGGCGGTTTCACTCAGTGCCAAGGGATTTCCCTCGGCCATGTCCAGCAGACGCTGGGTGGCGGAAGCACTCAGCGAGGGATTACGAGATGCGATGAGGGCACGCGCGTCAGCCTCGCCGAGGCCGAGGATGTGGTGCGACGGCAGCGCTTGCAAGCCGCCGCCGACCGGGTCCGAGCGGGTGCCGACCAACAGCACCAGCCCGGTCTCGCTCGCCCGGCGCGCCACGAACGCGAGGCAGGCGCTGGTGGCGGCATCGAATCGATGCGCGTCATCCGCGAGAATCAGCACCGGCTGCTCGGCCGCGAGGTCGCCGAGCAGCGCGAGCACCGCCGTGCACACGGTGAGGCGATCACCGGCGGGCGGTCCGAGCCTCAGCAGTCCGCGCAGCGCGGCGGCGGCCCCGGCGGGCAAGCGCGGAATACGCGCGGCGAGCGGCCAGATCAATTCGTGCAGCGCCGCATACGGCACCGACGAATCCTGCGATGCGCCATGACATCCCAGCACGTGGAAGTCGCTCGCGCGGCAAGCCGCCGCCCGCATCAGCGTGGATTTTCCGATTCCGGGCGCGCCCCACAGCACCAGGGCCGAGCCCCGGCCCGCCCGGGCGCTGTCCAGCAGTCGGCCCAACTCGGCCGACTCCGAGTCACGGCCACGACAACCTTGCGCGTCGATGATGCTCCTCCTGTCCGAACATGCGCTGTCGAGCCCTACCGGCCCACGACGCCGAATGGTCAACGGGCAAACGGTCATCGGAACGATCCGCCCGGCCGCGCGAAACAGCCTGCCGTCGAACATGACTCGACCCGGGTGTCCCGAAACATGCTCGGGCATCGGGCCACCTGCTCCGAACCTCTGCGGCGAGTGGACCGATCAGGGGATGAAATGGATCTCCGGGCCAAGGAACGGGCGCAGCGGTGTCGGCGTGATGATCACCGCGGGCAGCATTCGGCCGGCGGAGCCGGTATGGATTACCGGCCCGGCGAAGGGGCGCAATGGTGTCGGCTCGACCCACGCCACCGCTTGGCCCGGCGCGGCGCCATCGACGGCGGAGGCGGGTGGGACCGGCCAGGTGCCGCCCGGTGCGGCGGCGGTGGCCAGGCCCGCGCCGAGGGGTGCGAACGCGGCCAGCAGGATGCCGAGCAGCAGGGTGCGGGCGGATCGGCGGCGGTGTCGGTCGGCAGCGGCCGGCAACCTCATCAGTGAACCTCCAGTGAATTCGATTCGGGTACCGCTCCACTGTCTTCGGGGCCGCCGGTCGGCGCATCGGTCATCGCATCGGTATGCGGCTGTGCAACTGCGCGTTCCACTCCCGCCGCCATTCCGGTCGCACGGATGTCGGTGCAGGTGAAGCCGTGAATTGCCGATTCGATGACCGATGTTGGGCGAGCCCGCGCCGCCTAACCTCGGACCGCGACCGACGCGCACGACGCGTCGGCATACGCGGAGAGGACTCGGCACATGATCGGCACCGCCACCGGAATCGGGCAGCAGTCAGCAGCACCCGCGGTTGCTTCCTGGTTACCACCGAGCGACAGCGGGCAGCGGCCGCGCGGCGCCTGGGTGACCGGTAGTTTCCGGGCCGCGCACCAGGCCACCCGATTGAGCGTGTCCGCACTGTTCGATGGCAATCTGCACGAGGTGACCGCGTGCTTCTCCAGCGCTCGCGACTGGCAGACCGAGCACGATGCCGATACCGGCTGTCAGGTGTTCTCCGTGCGAATCCATCTGCCCTCGGGTGCGGCGGATCTGATCACCCACACCGTTCCGGGATTCCGGGCACAGCCGACGAACGAGCCGATGGAGCCGGTCGTACTGGTCCCGCTCGCATCGCCGCGGACCGCACCGAGCGGCTATACCGGCCTGCGCTATCACTCGACCCATGCCTTCGGCCTGATCGACGGCAATGGCCGCACCCACTGGGCGCGCCTGGAGTGGCGGCCGGTGTACGCGCGCAAGCCGCTGCCCTATGCCCAGGCTCGCGCCCTGCCGCACAACTATCTGACACAGGGTCTGGCCACGGTGCTCCCGGCACGATTCAACCTGTGCGCCATGCTCGCCAAACCCGGCGACGATGTCCATAACCCCGCCGCGGTCTGGGCGGAAACGGGGTTGCGCCGTCTGCTCGGCACGCTCGCGGTGCATCGGACCCGGGAAAGCCCCTGTCCGCAGCCGGATTTCGACGCGCTGCGGCTGCCCCCGGGCATCGCACCGCCACGCGATCTGCTGATCCGGCGGCGAGCCGCGCGGCCCCACTGATTCCGCGACCGATGCGGCCCCGGCCGCGGTCACCGATTCTCGAGGCGTGACCGACTGCGGGCGAATGGTCGGCTGTCCACGCGCCCGCACTCACGACCCAAGTGTTCGCATCGAGTGTGGAGCCAGGAGAGCATTTCATGACCGAAAGACAGCACAATCGGGACGACGACGCGCGAAATGACGAGCGGGACAAAGGATTCGCACTGTCGCGGCGGGGCATGTTCGGGTTCGGGGCGGCATTGGTAGCGGCCGGTGCGGGTATCGCCGCCTGCGATTCCCGGTCCGGTGATACCGCGCTGGAGGCCGAGGCGGTCACCAGGACCGCGTCCGAGCCGAGCCCGGACATCACCCGCCAGCAGCAGGTGCAGGCACGGTCGCTGCCCTTCGGCGACACCGCGGATTTCGCCGCGACCGATCGCGGCTTCATCGCCGCCATGAAGCCCGATGCGGTGCGCGATGAGCACGGCAATGTGGTGTGGGACAACGATTCCTACGCCTTCGTCAGCGGAAAGTGCCCCAATTCGGTGCATCCCAGCCTGTGGCGGCAGTCGCAGCTGACCGTGAAACAGGGCCTCTACGAGGTGACCCCCGGCATCTATCAGGTGCGCGGTCTGGACCTGTCCAATATGACGCTCATCGAGGGCCGCACCGGCGTGATCGTCATCGATCCACTGGTCTCGACCCAGACCGCGAAGGCCGCGCTGGAGCTGTACCGCGCACACCGCGGCAACCGCCCGGTGACCGGCATGATCTACACCCATTCGCACGCGGACCATTTCGGCGGGGCGATGGGTGTGACCAGCGCCGAGGACGTCGCCGCCGGCCGCTGCCCGATCCTGGCGCCCACCGGTTTCCTGGAACACGCGGTCTCGGAGAACATCTACGCGGGCACCGCAATGGCCCGGCGGTCGGCCTACATGTACGGCGCGGCGCTACCGCGCGGCGATCACGGCCAGGTCGGCGCGGGACTGGGTATGACGGTCTCCACCGGAACCATCAGCCTCATTCCGCCGACGGTGGATATCACCCACACCGGTCAGCAGGAGATCATCGACGGGGTGCCCATCGTCTTCCAGCTCACCCCGGGCACCGAGGCCCCGTCGGAGATGAACTTCTATTTCCCGGACCATCGCGCACTCTGTATGGCGGAGAACGCGACTCATACGCTGCACAACATTCTCACCCTGCGCGGTGCGGTGGTGCGCGATCCCCTCATCTGGTCCAAATATCTCACCGAGACGGTGAATCTGTTCGGGGACAAGACCGATGTCGCGTTCGCCTCGCATCACTGGCCGACCTGGGGCGGCGAGGAGATCGTGGAATGGCTTGCGCTACAGCGTGACAGCTACGCCTACCTGCACGATCAGACGCTGCGCCTGCTCAATCAGGGCTACACCGGCATCGAGATCGCCGAGGTGATGCGGCTACCGCCCGCACTCGGCGAAAAGTGGTACAACCAAGGCTATTACGGCACCATCAGCCACGATGTCAAAGCCATCTACCAGCGCTATATGGGCTGGTTCGACGGCAACCCCGCACATCTGTGGGAGCATCCCCCGGTCGAGGGCGGCAAACTGCACGTGGCGGCCATCGGCGGCGCGGATCAGGTGCTCTCGCACGCCCGCAAGGCTTTCGACGCCGGTGACTACCGCTGGACGGTGCAGCTGCTGAACTACCTCATCTTCGCCGAACCGGATAACCGGAGCGCGAAGATGTTGCAGGCCAGTGCGTTCGAACAGCTCGGCTACGGCGCCGAGAACGGCACCTGGCGCAATTTCTACCTCTCCGGCGCGTACGAATTGCGCAATGGCAATTTCGGCACCCCGACCAAGGCCAATTCGCCCTCCCTGGTCGCGGCCATGACCGTCGACCAGACCTTCGACGTCATCGCGGCGAGTATCGACGGACCGCGGGCCTGGAGCGCCCGGCTCACCGCCGATTGGGTGATCACCGATGAAAAGCGCACGCACCGAATCGAATTGCGCAACGGGGTACTGGTGCACTACGACCTGGTGCCCGGTCGACAGGTGCGGGTGCCGGACGCGACCTTCACCCTGACCCGGCCCACCCTGATCGCGGTGCTCACCGGGGCCGAGGAGATGAGCGCGGCGGTGACGGCCGGGAAGGTCGCCGTATCCGGCGATCCGGGCACGCTGACCCGGCTCACCGGACTGCTGGACAAACCCGATCCGGATTTCGCCATCGTGACACCTTGATCCGGCCGGGACACCTCGATCCGGCGTATCGCGCCGACCGGCGTCCTCCGGCCGGCGCGGTCCCGGACGGACCGGCAGTGGTTATCCGGCAATGTGATTCACGTGCGGCACGCTGGGCGGGCGGCGCGGTACGGGTACCAGGCGCAACTCCCGGCCGCGGTGCGCGGTGATCGCCACATCGTCCAGGTCCAGCACCCGCACACCCTGGACGCAGACCGCGTCCGCTCCCGCGCCGAAGGCGAACACACCACCGGCGACCCGGGCCGGGCCGAGCTCACCGCCGATCTCGACCGCGGGACTCGCGGTGCCGTGGCTGGCGATTCGCCCGCGCACATCCAGATTCCGCACCCGGCCACCGCGTTGGATGCGCAGACCGGTCGCGGGTGCGTCCGCGGGCGACTCACGATCGCCGTAGGTGCACAGATCCTCCGCGATATGCAGTCTGCCGATCGAATTCGATACCCGCACACCGATCGCACCCGCACCGAAGGTCGTCACACTGCGCAGCGCGGCGCGCGCGATATTGCCGCGCAGATCGGCCCCGTGCCCGTCCCGGCCGTAGGTGACCAGCGGGCCGAGCAGGGCGAGGGTGCCGATCCGGCCGATATTGCGAATCCCGACCGCCTCCCGCCCGGAGGCCGTAATCGACCGCATGGCAACGCATCTGGTGATCGCGCCGAGATTGCAGAGCCCGACCTGACGTGTGCCGTAGCAGACCAGCGGCCCGGTGATGACGAGATCACCGACGTATCCGCCCGGCTGCACCAGCACGCCCACCTCGACCACCGCACCGCAGGGCGCGGGGGACGCACCGCCGATGTGCACCTCGTCGACGGACAGTTCGTCGATCCAGATCTTGCCGCCGTCACCGTCACCGTCATAGCGGCCGCCGACCACCACACCGCAGCCCTGCACCGGTGTGCGGCTGTTACCCACCCGGAGCCCGCACAGTCGCGCGGTCAGTGCCGCATCCGGATCCAATTGCCGGTTCACCACCGTGATCGCGCCCTGGCGCGGGCCGCCGCCGCCCGCCGGATGACGCGCTCGGACACCGAGATTCGCGGATTCGACGTAGAGGCCGTCGATATCGATATGCCCGGCGCGCGTCATCCCGTCGGCGCGCAGGTGCACCCGACCGCGGGTCCGCACGCCCCGCAGGGTGAGTGTGCCGAGATCGGGTTCGGCGCCGTCATTGGTGATCGCGGTGGCGCTGTCGGGCACCGTGATCGCGATATCGGCGACCGTATTGTCGCGAGTCAGGCGCAGGCCGCCGCCTTCGAGTGCTCCGCCGCGCAGGCTCACGCCCGGCGGCAGCGTCACCATCTCCGTACTTCGCACCGTGCCCCTGATTCGAATATCGGTGTTACCCGCCGCGAGTGCGGCCATCAGTTCGGCGGATGTGGTCACGCTCGTCGCTTGTTTCACTACCGAATCCCTTTCGGACAGACCTCCGGCGGCCGGAAGAATTCCGAACCGCCGGAGGCACCCACGGGCGATATGGGTTGATGGGTTGTCAATTCAGTTGTGCTCGGTGTCCGCGCACCGAGTGATTAAGCGCTGCCCGGGAAATGCAGAAAAATCCCCGGTGTCGCGGAACCGCTACCGCCGCCCGAGCTACCGCCACTCAGCAGGCTGAAGGGATTGAGAAAGCTGGAAAGTCCGCTCACTGAATTCTTCCTTTCCGAGAGGTATCGCCTTGCGGCGGGTTGATCCGTCCGGATCGACCGACGACGACGTTAGGGAGCCGGGCTACCTGCGTGGATCCGTCATCGCATCGGTCATCGGAAGCGGCGCGGGGTGACCTATCCGGTGACCTATATGGGCGCCGAGCCATTTCCATACTGTTCGTTCCGCCACGGAATCAGCAGTAGGAGGAGATCGCCATGCCCCGGTTCTTTCGCTCCACGCTCACCTGTACGGCGGTCGCCGTCACCGCTATCGCGGCCTCGGGTTTCTGGGCCGCACCCGCATTCGCCGATCCGGGTGATCCGGTGATATCGAGCGGACATCTGCTCGCGAATCCCAATTCCGATGATGGGTCCAGCATCACCGGTGTCACGGTGACCGGTGATCGAACGTTGCGACTTCAGGTGTTCTCGGCGGCAATGCAGAAGAATGTCGAAGTCGATGTGCAGCGCCCCGCCGATCCCTCGCAACCGGCGCCCGCGCTCTATCTGCTCAACGGGGGCGGCGGCGGTGAGGATCAGCTGTCCTGGACCCAGCAGACCGACGCACTGAACTTCATGGCCGATAAGCAGGTCAATGTGATCCTGCCGGTCGGCGGCCGGTTCAGCTACTACACCGATTGGCGCGCACCGGATCCCGTGCTCGGGGTCAACGAGTGGAAGACCTTCTTCACCGCGGAACTGCCACCGCTGATCGATGCGGGATTGGGCACCACCGGCGCGAATGCCATTGCGGGCCTGTCGACTTCGGGAACCTCGGTGCTCCAGCTGGCCATCGCCAAGCCGGGCCTGTTCCGCTCGGTCGCCGCCTACAGCGGTTGCGCCCAGATCAGCGATCCCATCGGCCACGCCTTCGTCAATCTGTCGGTCGATGTCTGGGGCGGCGGCGACACCTTCAATATGTATGGGCCACAGAGCGATCCGATGTGGGCGGCGAATGATCCGTACCTCCACGCCGATGCCCTGCGCGGCACCAACCTGTTCGTCTCGAGCGGCACCGGCGTTCCCGGACAGTACGACTTCCCCGGCGCACCGCACTCCGAGGGCAGCATGGCGAACCAACTGATCCTCGGCGGCGGTATCGAAGCCGCCGTGAACTGGTGCACCCACAACCTCGCCGATCGCCTCCAACAACTCTCCATTCCGGCGACTTTCGACTTCCAGCCGACCGGAACCCACTCCTGGGGGTACTGGCAGGACGCACTGCGCAACTCCTGGCCGGTGCTCGCCGCGGGTCTGGGCGTTCCCGCGTGAAGGCGATCGGCCACCGGTTCAAGATGAAACCGACCGGTTTACTTGGAAATTGACTTAGCGAGTGTCTCCGCCGGAATGCCCGATATGTGCGTCAGGATGACCGTCGATCATCTGCTCCACCTCCCTCGAAGCTGTCCAACTGACCAGTTCGGAGGTTCCGCCGCAGTGAAAACGGTCCACCCCACACGAAACACCCTGCTGGTCTTCGGCGTACTGGCCGCATCCCTGATATCGATTCCGGCGCAGGCGGATACACCTGTCTACCGCGAATATGTGGCCCTCGGCGATTCCTGGACCGCGGCGGTTTTCACCACCCTGCCGCCCGCGATGACGGACGTACCCGCGGACTGCGTCCAATCCACCTCGAACTACCCGCACCAGGTGGCCGCCGCCCTCGGTATCAAGGTATTCCGCGACGCCAGCTGCGCCTCGGCCACCACCACCGATATGACCGGGGAGCAGCAACTCCCGCTGGGCGGTGTCAATCCGCCACAGTTCGACAAGCTCTCCCCCACAACCGATTTGGTGACACTCGGTATCGGCGGGAACGATATCGGGTTTCCGGCGCTCGCCATGAGCTGCCTGCAACCCCTCCCCGCGACCGCGACGGGGGCCGGTGCCGGGGCCGCCAAGGAAACCCCCGCCTGCGCGACGACTCCCGCCGCCGACGATCGCGTCACCGCCAAGATCGACGCCACCGCACCCCTGGTCCAGGCGACCATCACCGGCATCCGCGAGCGCGCGCCCAAGGCGCGAATCCTGCTGGTCGACTATCTCAACGCACTCCCCGTCACGGGAAAGGGTTGCCGCCCCGACCTACCCGCGGCCGATGTCGACATCACCTACCTACGAGACAAATTCGCTCTCATGAACGCCATGCTCGCCCGCGTGGCCAAGGCCGCCGGTATCGAGTTCGTGGACACCTACACCCCGAGCACCGGTCACGACGTCTGCCAACCGGCGGCGACCCGCTTCGTGGAGGGCATCGCCTTCTCCTCGCCGCACAATGCCCCCGGCGTCGCCTACCCGCTGCACCCGAATGCCCTGGGCGCCAACGCCCAGACCGCCGTCGTCCTCGAAAAAATCAGGCGCGCAACCTCGTAGCGAGCCGAACCGCCCCCTACCGCGCCACCTTCGGGATTCGGACGTGATCCGAACCGGATGCAGGCAATTCGAGCTCTCGATGAGCGTTGGGCCCGAATCCTATTTGGCGTCGTGGTAGCACTCGACGATCGCGGTGGTGAACGGGAAGCGGACCGGGATGGGGCCGAAGGCCAAGCGCGCCGCGGTGTCGGCGGCCGCCGAGATCGCGGCGGCCGCCGTTTCGGCGTCTGCGGCCGGACAGTGCACGATCACCTCATCGTGCTGGAAGAACACGAGTTCAGCGGCGGGCGTGGTCCGGGCCAGCTCGGAGCGCAGGGCCGCCAGTAGCAACAGCGTCCAGTCCGCCGCGCTGCCCTGAACGACGAAGTTGCGGGTGAACCGGCCTCGGGCACGAGCTTTCGGGCTCGGACCGTATCGGGTGGACAGTCCCGGATCATCGTCGGACTCGGCCTGCGCCGAGGCGGGCGGGCTGGTGCGGCCCAGCCAGGTCCGCACCAGGCGGCCCTGCTCCCCGGCGGTCGCGGCATCATCGACATAGGCGACCGCGGCCGGATAGCGGCGGCGCAGCTCGGCCATGTGCACCAGCGCGTCGCCGGAGGTCTGGCCGTAGATCGCGCCCAGCATCGCGATTTTGGCCTTGGCGCGATCGCCGTTGAAGGAGCGGGCGGCCAGATCGGCGTAGAGGTCCTCGCCGCGCCCCGCCACCTCCATCAGTCCCGGATCGCGGGAGATGGCGGCCAGTACACGCGGTTCCATCTGGTCGGCGTCGGCGACCACCAACCGCCAGCCCGGATCGGCGCGGATGGCCTTGCGAATGATCTTCGGGATCTGGAGCGCGCCACCGCCATTGGCGGTCCAGCGGCCGGATACCGTGCCGCCGGGCAGATATTCGGGACGGAAGCGGCCGTCGCGGACCCACTGATCGAGCCAGGACCAGCCGTGCGCGGTGTAGAGGCGGTACAGGGATTTGTAGGCGAGCAGGGGCGCGATGGCGGGGTGATCCACCTCCTGCAGCTCCCACTTGCGCGTGGAGGACAGCGGGATACCCACGCGGGCAAAGGCTTTGATGATGTCCTGGGGCAGATCGGGGCGCACCCGCACACCGTCGCCGAAGGCGCGCGACACCTCCTCGGCCAGCTCGACCATCCGCCGCGGTTCGGTACCGCTCGAAATGCGTTCGCCCAGCAGACTATCGAGCAGTTCCCGGTGCACATCGGCGTGCCAGGGAATTCCGGCGCGGGACATCTCGGCGGCCACCAGCATGGCCGCCGACTCCGCCGCGAGCAGCAGGCGCATGCGATCGGGGTGCTCGGCCTGCGCGGTGCGGGCCACCTGGTGGGCGTAAACCTCCAGCAGCGCGGTGAATTCGTCGATTCCGGACGGCAGCGGCACCGGACCGGACTCGAACAGCGACGGCTGGGCATCGGCGGCCCGCAGCGGTGCGTCCGCGGGCACCGGCTGCCGGTGCAGTCGCGCCCACGCCGCCGCCAGCGAACGCGGCTGGCCGGACTGCCCGTGCTCATGACCGATCAGCAGTGCTTCGGCCGCCTCCACGTCATAGCAGCGCTCGACCCGCACCCCGGCGTCGAGCAACTGCCGGTAGATCTCGGCGGTGGATCGCCACACCCACCGCTCCACCTCGGGACGATCCCGCACCGCCGCGGCGAGCGAGGGCTCGCGCAGCACCGGGCCGGCGGAACGACCGTCCGACTCCAGCGGACACAGCAGTGCACCTCCGTCACCCGTTGCCGCCAACGCCCATCGCATGTCCCAGAGTCTCGCATCGAGCACAGACAAGAACGGACAGCCACGAGCGCGGGCGGGCCGGAATCAGCTCAGCGCCTGGTCGCGGGACGCTTGATGCGCACCGGCTTATCGGCGGGCGCGTTCTCGATATCGTCCAGCTGAGCGAGCACGGTCGCGCGCAACTCGTCGTAATCGTCGAAGCTGTGGTCGTTGAACAGGGTGTACCCGGTCCACATCAGGTTGGCGCACACCCGCGCCGGCACCTGACCGGTGTTGGCCCCCATGCCCACCAGCGCGACCGAGGAGATACTGCCCGGGGCGGTTTTGTTCTGCCGGTGGATCGCCTGGAACGCCGCCGCGCAGGCGAGCGCGACATTGAGTGTCTCGCTGACATTCTCGGACGACTCCCGCATGGTCGGCGTGGAGATCAGAAACTTCGGATTGATCGCCCCCGACGACACGCAGACCGCGCTGCCGACCGGCAACCTGCCCTCGAATTCATCGCGGATGGCGCGCTGCACCCGCAATTGGATGCCCGCGCCGAGGTGGCGCTTGATGGCCGCGTCGACCCCGCCGTCCATCAGCCCGCGCGCATTGGTCGGGGTGACCCAGGCGTCGACCCGCTCGTCCAGGATCGACCCCTTGTGGATCTCGATCTCGGGATGGTCGGCGAACGCCGCCAGCCACGCCTGCACAACCTGCGGATTGATATCGGCCAGTACCACCCGCAGCGGCGGCTGCACACGGTTCGAACTCATGAAAACACTCCTGGTGAGATGCGGTCCTGCACTGTCCGGAACGCTACCCGGGCCCACCGACATGCTTTCTGCCAGAGCGATTTTCATGACATATAGTGCCGGGCGTGAGCACGAATGACCCGCTGGCCCTGACCGATCTCTTCCACGGCGGCGGTGAGCCGTGGCTGCCGGTTCTGCGCCCGGTGATCGAGGCGCAGCCGAACGCCGAGACCTTCATCGGCCCCGGCCGGGGTCCGAGCATCGTTCCGGTGCGCGAGTTGACCTTTCAGGCGCTCAAGCCCCATCCACCGCATAAGTGGAAGGTGGTGGTGTTCGGCCAGAACCCGTATCCGCGACCGGAGAGCGCGACCGGAATCGCCATGTTCGACAACGCCTTTCATGATTGGAAGGACAGTCAGTTCGGCCGGGTGATCAGCATTCGCTGCATCATCAAGGCGGCGGCCATGTGGAAATACGGTATTCCCAAGAAGACCCCGATCGCCGATATCCGCGCCCTGCTGCGCGAGCAGGACACCGTGCAGCCGCCGGAGTGGTTCCAGGCCATGCTCACCCAGGGTGTGCTGCTGCTCAATGCCGCTCTCACCGCCAGCAGCGACGGGGCGCTGCCCACCGATCAGCACACCGCGTTCTGGCGTCCGGTGGCCGAGCGCATCATCGAGGAGATCCTGCGCGCCAAGCAGGAGGCAGACGAGGCCGATCGCGGTGTCGTGTTCGCGTGGTGGGGCACGCACGCGCGCAGCCTGAAGAAGATCGTGCTGCAACTACAGCAGAAATATCCCGGCGTCGACGTCCGCCATGTGGATCACGCCAATCCCGCCGCACAGGGCGATATCTTCTGCGACGGTGACCATTTCGCGACGGTGAACGCGGCCCTGGCCGCCACGGGCGCGGATCCCGTCGACTGGCTGCCGAGCACCGGATGGAATACCGGCGAGACGGAAACCGCCGGGGCGGACCGCGATACCGCCGATCGCATGGGCGCGTTCATCGCCTCCACCATGGAATTGCATCAGCTCTATCTGGAACGCCTGGCGAGCGTCAAGGATGAGGGCCTGATCCTGCCCGCGATCACCGGCGTATTCGACACCCCGCTGATGAGTTTCCGCGATGCCATCGCGCCCGTGGCGAAACTGCTGTCCGGATTGGACCGGCACGCGGTGCTGTCGCACGAATTCGGCAAGCGGCGAGCGGATCAGCCCGGTGGTGGCCTGTCCGCCGATGCGATCGCGGCACTGTATCTCTACACCTGCGAGTCGGCGTTCTATCGGGAGATCAATGCCGTCTTGCGGACCGCGGACCGCTCGCGCCTGCTCCCCTATCTGCCCTATCTGCGTCTGCTGTTCGCGGCGGTGGCGGCACTGCCCACCCGCGATGCGCCGCTGTGGCGCGGCGTCGCCCTGGATCTGCGCGCGCAGTATCCGCTGAATCGCACCGTGACCTGGTGGGGTGTGTCGTCCTGCACGTCGAATTCCGGTGTGGCGCGCGCATTCCTGGGTGGTCGCGGCAAACGCACGCTTTTCGAGGTGCGCCCGGCGCGCGCGGTGAGCATTCGGAATTTCTCGGCGTTCACCGAGGAGGAGGAATTCATTCTGCTGCCCGGTACACAGCTCGAGGTGACCGGTGTGCGGTCCGAACGCGGCGGGCTCAGCATTGTGCAATTGACCGAATCGGCGGAGCGGCCGCTCGTGTCCTGACCACTCCGACGCCCGGCTATGACTAGAGTTCGGTGCGGATCATAAAGCTCGACTGTGCCACGCGACAATCTTTCCTATGCCACGCGACAATTGGGAGCGTTGTCCATGTCAGCAACATTATCTTCGGGCTTGGTCGCCCTGGGTTCGGCGGCACTGTCATTGGCGGACACCGTCACCGCCATCGCCGCGAATGTGGTGTTCATTCTGAGCGCCTTCGGCCTGCTGTGAATCGCAATCGGGACAGGACAGGAGCAGCAATGAGGGCTATTCCATGCGTCGCTGCCATCGCCGCGACCGCACTGGCGGCGCCGCTGTTCGGCGCGAGCACGGCCACCGCCGACCCCGCCGATCCGCCGCGGGTGTGCACGGTTCCGGCCGATATCACCGGCAAACACCTGATCACCTACGGCAGCACCGCGGCCGTCCCCGCCGCCCCCATCGGCGATTCGATGACGCTGCTGCGCTTCCCGGCCCCCGGCGCACTGCAGTACATGGTCGTCGGCAGCGGTATCTGGCGCGACGGCACCTATACCGCCACCTCCCCCGAACAGGGGGTCATGGTGATCGACGCGGTGCAACCCACCGAGGCCGAACCGATCACCTATTCCCTCACCCTGAAATGCCGCACCAACGACACCGGCGATTACACCTATTCCGCCCCGGGCGTCCCCGCAGCGAGTACGGACAATGTGGCGGTCTATCGCTTCACCACCGTGCAGCACTGATGCACTCGCGGTGCGGCTTTCAGCTCAGAGTCGACTCTGCAATTGGTCCATGATGATGCGCGCGAATGGGCGGACGAATACGGCCGCCCAGGAGAGCGGAATGAAGGACAGCAGGGCGGGGCGGCCCGCGATCGTCCAGGTCAATTCGGTGCCGCCCTCGGATGTTTCGCGCAGCTGGTAATCGACGGTGTAGAACTTCACCACCGGTGGGACCGAGGTGTGAATGCCGATCACGCTGAGCCGTGCGTTCGGGACGCGGCGGGTGACCTGTTCGGCGGCGGCGAAGAACAGCAGGCCGAGTTTGCGGACGGTGCCCGGGGTGCGGGCGGTGTCCGCGTAGCGCACGCCGTCCATCATCGGAATCCAGGAGAACGCTTCGTTTTCCAGCACCGACCACACCCGATCCGGCGGGGCGGCGAATTGGTTGACGACCGTCATCGTGAAGGTGGGTCGTACTGCCTCGAATTCGGTGAGCACCTGCTCGTCGACGGGTGGGATATCGGATTCGATGAGACGCCGGGCCCGGCGCAGCAGTGCGGCCGGGATGATGACGGCCAGCATCGCGCCGACGGCGACCAGCACCGCCGCAAGCACGATGAGCAGCTGAATCATGAAGTGCGGACTCCTGTTCGGCACGGCCGGAGATACGGGGAAATTGGTCGAGCGGGACGGGTCATTGGGTGCGCAGCAGCGGGGAGGACACCTTGTCGACCAGCCAGCGGTCGCCCGATTTGACCAGGGACAGGGTGATCGCGAGCTGTCCTCGGCGCGGCTGCCCCTGGGTGCCGACACTGGTGACGGATTGATCGATGACGACGACCGCCGCGGCGGTGTTCGCATCACTGGCAGAGATGGCGCAGTCGACGGTGCCGGACTTGGATTTCACCTGACCCTGCACCAGCACGTCTCGCAAATCCTTACTGGTGGAATCGAATTCCCGCTTCCAATCGCCGGTGGCGTGATCCAGGACCGCCGCGAAGTAGGTGTCGAGATGTTCGACGTCGTAGTTGGCCAGGACCGGGCCGTACTCGCAGGCGGTCTTGCGGGCCGCCTCGCGAGCCTCGACCAGGTCTTCGGCGTGCCGACTCCGCACCCACGTGTAGACATCGTGTGCGATCGCCGCACCGGTGAGCACCACCGCGGCGGCAGCGAAAAGTACTGTACGACGGGACAATCGGCGAGTGCGGCGCAGGTCGGCTGACGGCTCACCCGCCGGCACCGCCGCGCCCGGGGCCGGATCGCTCTCGTCCGCGGCGGGGCGAGCCACATCGTCGATCACTTCGTGGGTGTCGTTCACGGGTATCACGTCTCTCAGTGCGGTATCGGTGGGTGCTGCCGTAATCAGTTGGCGGGCAGGGGAACAGACAGTTCATTGCCGGTGACCCCGGGCGGCGGTCCGGAGGTGTTGTCGGGCCCGCCCGGGCGGGGTGCGTCGGCCGATCCGCGGATCTGCTGGCCGGGATCGTCGGTGACGCAGTAGTTGTAAAGCCGGATCGCGCCGTCGCTGACCTTGACCGGCGATACCGGGATGGTCGCGTACTCGCAGGTGGGTCGCGGCCAGATATCCACCATGGTGTGAAAAGCATTGTCGTGCACCGGGATACCCAGCATGGCGGTGCCGGAGCGCAGCGCCGGGAACAGTGCCGCCAGCGCGGGTGTCCGCAGCCGCGCGGCCCTGGTGATCGCGGCGAGATTGGTGACCAGATTCGTCACCGGATCGGTGGTCTCGGCGACCACCCCGCCGAGCGTGGCCAATTGTCCGGGACCCAGTTCGAGCAGTCGGCGCACCTCCTGATCGGCGGCGGTGAACTGCCCGAACAGCACGCCCGCCCCGCCGACGAGGGTGCCGAGATCGGGTTGCGCGTGGCTGGTGGTCTCGGCGATCACCTCGAGCTTCTCGACCAGATTGCGGGTTTGCGGCAGCAGTCCGGTCAGTCCGTTCATGGCCTGACTGATCCCGCTCAGCACGGTGCGCAGCCGGTCCGGCCCACCCGCGAGCGCTTTATCCAGCTCGGCGACAATCACATTCAGCCGTTCGGGGTTCAGTCCGCCGATGAATCCCGCCGTATCGGTGAGGAATTCGTTGATCGTCACCGGTGTGCCGGTGCGATCGGCGGAGATGACCGCGCCATCGGCCAGATAGGGTGGCCCGTCGGTATCGGGCCGGAAGTCCAGATACTGTTCCCCCGCCGCGGACAGCCGCGCCACCACGACCGTCCCGCCGACCGGAATATGCTGCGCCGCATCTATTTCGGCGATGGCGATGACACCGTGTTCGGACAGTTCCGCCGATCGGACGGTGCCCACCCGCACGCCCCGGAAGGTGACGTCGGAGTTCGGCAGCAACCCGCCCGAGGAGGTCAACTCCACCCGCACCGTCATGGTCTCCCGCAACGGATCGATGCGAACCACATCGATCAGCAGGTAGCCGCCACCGACCAGCAGCGTGATCACCAGGCCCACCGCCGCCAGCCCGGCGATATGCCGCCGAGCCCGGTCGGCGGCATCGAGCAGCACTTGCGCGACCACCTCCAGCACCAGGGCCGTCACCCAGCCACCCAGGGCGAACAGCTCGCGCCCGTTGCCCTCGGGGCGTTGCCGGTTCATCGCGCACCGCCCTGCAACCGGTTGATCACCCGGGTCAGCACATCGGCCAGGCTGCCGAGGAACGCGCCCGGATCGGTGCCGTCCGGCAGTCGGCTGCCGTTGGGATCGGTGAGCGCGCCGATGCTCAGGTAGGAAACCGTCGCCGCCACAGCCAGATTGGTCCCCTTCGTCGATGCCAGCACCGAGGGTTGCAGGGCATGCAGCCGATCGAGCGCACCCGCGAGGTTGTCCCCCATCGCGCTGAAACCGTCCATCAGCTGCTGCACGCTGTGGAACAGGCTGACGGTCTCCGCACTGCTGGTGGCGGTGAAATCACCTAGTGCGCCAAGGGTTCCGGTGACTTTGGCGGTGAGATCGGTGATGGCCCGGTTGTTCTCGGTGATGATGGAGATCAGCGGCGGGAAACTGTCCGCGGCCTGCCCCAGTTCGGCCTTGCGCTGATTCAGCGTGGTGCCCAGCGCGTCCATCCCGCGCAGCACACTGTCGAGCTGATCGGTGCGCTGATTCAAGGCCGTCAGCGTCGCGGTGATCTCGGTGAGCAGATGCGACAGCTGCGGCCCGCGCCCGGCCACCATGGAGTCCGCATCGCTGGTGATGCGCGCGACCTGTTCCAGCGCACCACCATTGAGCAGCATCGACAGTGACATCATGAGCTGCTCCACCGATGCGCCCGCCGAGGTGTGGTCGCGGTCGATGACATCGCCGTCGCGCAGCAGCGGCGTCCCGTCCCGATGCTCCGGAAGCGTCACCGCGACATAGATATCGCCGAGCGGGGTCGGCTGCCGCAGTTCGGCGCGCGCGTCCCGCGGCAGCGGGATGTCGTCCCGGATTTCCAATTCCACGGTCGCCAGGAAATTCACGGTGTCGATATGGGTGACGATGCCGATATCGCTGCCGCCGATCTTCACCCGGGCGCGCTCGGGCAGGTTCAGCGCATTGTCGAAGACGGCGCGCACCCGGTAGGTCGGCCCGCCCACACCGGGTTTGGGCAGCGGCATGGAATCCACGGTCACCGCGCACCCGGTCATCGACAGCGTGAGCAGGCTCGCCGCGGCCAGGCGGCGGATGCGGCGGCTCATCGCAGCAGTCCCAGCAGTGCGGCGGTCAGCCCGAAATCCGGTCCGAAATCCCGGAGTTTGCCGGTGCGGCAACCGTCGGATCGCATCTGCAATCGCTCGCAGAACAACGCGAGCAGTTCATTGTCGAGCAGGGTCTTATCGGTGAGCAGATGTAACCGCACGGCATTGGCCTCCGGACTCACCGCGTTCCCCAGGTTGGTGAAGAACAGCGGTCCGACATCGACGATTTCGGTGAGATCGCGGGCGTGGTCCCGCATTTGCGCGGTGATGCCGGTCAGGCGCGCCAGCGCGTCGGTGAGCGGTTGCCGGTTCTCCCCCACCACCGCACTGATATTGGCGACGAAGTCATTGATCTGGCCGAGCACCGCGCCCAGGCCGGGTGCTTGATCGCGCATGAGGGTTACCAATTGGGTGAGCCGGGCGCTGAAATCGCGGACGGTGGAATCATTGTCGGCGATGGTCTGGGTGATCTCGCTGAGCCGGACGATGGCATTGGAGATCTGATCCTTGTTGGCCAGAGTCACCCCGAATGCCCCCGACAGCGCGTCGAGCGTCTCGCGAATGCGATCGCCATTGCCGTTCAGCAGCGGGAACAGCACCCGGCTCGCCATCGGGCCGTCGGTATTGCTGCCCGCCAGCGCCTTTCCGATATCGTCGAACGACCGCAGGATGCGATCGAGTTCGACCGGAGTTCTGGTGCGCGGCAAGGGAATATGCCCGCCGTCCGAGAGCCGCGGACCGCCGGTGTAGGCGGGGGTCAGTTCGATATGCCGGTTGGTGATCAACTGCGGCGACACCAGCGCAGCAATGACTTCCGCGGGCAGTTGGACATCACCGTCGACGACCATATGAACCTCGACGTACCGGCCCTTGGGAATCAGCTCGGTAACCCGGCCCACGGGCAGTCCGAGCACGGACACCTCATTGCCGGCGTACAGGCCCGCGGTGTTCTCGAAATCGGCGGTGAGGGATTTCTCCTTACCCAGCAATCGATCCGGTAGTGAGGTCACCCCGTGTGGCAGGCCGGAGCAGCCCGCGGCGAACAGCAGGACGAGGGCGATAATGGCGAGACGAATAGGCGCGGTGCGCATCAGTGGCACCCCTGCACCGCTGCGGTCGCGCACAGCAGATTGTCCGGGAACACCCACGCCAGATACAGCTCGGAGTACGGCCCGTTGCCGAGGCTGTTGTTGAACTGCCGCAGCGTCACCGGCATGATCTGGAAGAGTTTGTCGAGGTTGTCCCTGTTCTTCTGCAAACCGTCCGACATCGTGTTCAGATCCCGGATCAATGGGGCCAGCCCACCGTTGTTCTCGATTCCCATATCCCGCAGGTTCTTCGAAATGGTCGCGATATTGTCGAGCAGCTGGGTGATCAAGCTCTGCCGGGCGGCGACCGCGTCACCGACGGCTTGGCCGCGGGTGAGCAGCAGCAGGACCGCGCTGCGGTTGTCCGATACCAATTGCGAGACCGAGTCGATATTGCGCAGCAGTTTGCCCACCTCGTCGCCGCGATCGCTGATCACCTTGGCCAGTACGCCGACCGAATCCAGCGCCTGTGCGGTCAGCTGCGGGGAATCACCCAGCTGCCGCGCGACCGCGTCGAGGGAGGCGCGCAACGCATTCGGGTCGACGCGTTCGAGGTGTTCGAACGAATGCGTGTACTCGGGATCGTTCACGACCTTGGCCAGGTTGTACGGCACCTCGGTTCGTGCCAGGGGTATGCGGTCGGTCCCGGGCCCGGTGGTCTTGCCCGCATCCAATTCCACGTGCATGCGGCCCAGAATGGTGGACATCTTGATCGCGGCCTTGGCATCGTCGCCGAGGCGGATATCGCTCTTGATCGACAGTCCGACCACGACCCGGTCACCGGCCACTCGCGCGGATTGGACCGAGCCGATCTCGATGCCGGCGATATCGACGCTGTCGCCGATGCGCAATCCGGCGGCCTGCGCGAATTCCGCTGTGACGGTGTGCCGTCCGATGCCCGCCCGGGTCAGCACGCTCGATGCCACCAGCAGCAGCAGGATCGCCGCACCGGCGGCCACGCCGAGCCACCACTCACGATTGCGGGAATAGCTCGGCACCATGTACCACAGCATTTTCAGGCGCGCGCCGACGTTCACTGCTCTCATTACCGGCATACCTCCGAATGCGCATTGCCGCCGATCTGGCTGATCACCCCGGGCGGGAACAGCACGCCCCAGAGCGAGACATCCAGACTGCAAATGTACGAACCGATGTAGGTGCCGTTGCCGCTGATCCGGGCCAGCCCGGCCAGCAGATAGGGCAGTTCGGCGGCGGTGATGTCGAGCCGGGAACCGTTGGACAGCAGGAGATTCACCCCGGCGGTGGCCGACTGCTGGGCTTGGGCCAGCCCCGGTTTGATCTGGTCGATGAGCTGGGCGAGCCGGGTGGTGGAACCGGCGGCCTGATCGACCGCGCCTTTGAGCGTCTCGCCCTGCGCGTAGAGATCGGACAGCAGTGTGCGCGATTGGGTGATGAGCGTGGCCAATTCGTCGCCGCGATGGGCCAGGCCCTCCACCACACCGCCGAGGTTGGTGATCACCTGGCCGAGGATCTCGTCGCGGTCGCGGAAGGTGCTCGCCAGTGCGGCGGCCTGGGTCACCAAGGCGCTCAACGAGACTCCGTCCCCCTGTAGCGCCTGCACCAGGGTGTTCGACAGTGAATTCACCTGTTCCGGTTGCAGGGTGCTGAACAGCGGCTGGAATCCGGCGAGCACGGTGGAGACGTCGAAGGAGGATTCGGTGCGCTCGTAGGGAATCGAGCTGCCCGGTGCGAGGGGTTGTGCCGCACCGGTTCCCGGGGCGAGCGCCACATAGCGCTGTCCGATCAGATTCTGATAGCGGATCAGCGCCTTGGTGGCGGTGGTGAGATGTTGGCGGGCCTGGACGCGGATCACCACGCGGGCGCGGCGATCGGCGTCGAGTTCGACCGTATCCACCCGCCCCACCCGCACCCCGGCCATGCGCACGTCATCGCCGACTCGCAGGCCGAGCACATTGCCGAATGTCGCCGTATAACTGGCGGTTTCGCCGCTCACCCCGCGTTGCAGGGTGGAGAAGATGGTGTAGGTGGCGATCAGCGCCAGCCCCGCGAACAGGGCCAGGCCCAGCACCGCGGTGCGAAGTTTCATCATGGTCAGCGCCCTCCCGGTCGCGGCGTCGAATCGGTGACGGTGAGCGAGCCGCCGGTCAGGATCGGGCCGAGCAGCATGAGCTGGGCGGCATTGGCGGTGCCGCCGGTCAATGCCGAAATGGCCTGTGCGCCTTGTAATCTGCCGGTCTGAAACGAGGCGGGCCGGGTCGACCCCGAGGGCATCGGCGAGCCGGACCCCGGGTCCGCCGCGGCGGTGCATCGCGGACCCGCCAGTTCGCCATAGCGCGGGCAGTCCCGCGCGGTGTACTGCTGGAACGGGGTGACGCTCAGATCCATCACCCAGCTCATCAGCTTGTTCGGACCCCAGTTGAAGACCGTCGACAATTTGCCCAGTGCCGCATTGAGATTGGCCACCGAGGCGGCGATGGCATCCGGATCGCGGGCGAGCGCGCCGAAGGTCTGATCCAGCCCGCCGACCAGCTCCGGGCCCGCGCCCGGATTGCGGGCGAACAGATCGTTGGTGGCATCGACCGCCCCGCTCGCGGAGCTCAGCAACGCCACCAGATCGGCGCGGTGATCGTTCAGGGTGCGGGCCACGGTCACCGATTCGGTGAGGGTGTCGATCAATTGCGGTGCGGACCTGTTCAGGGCCGACGCCGCCGCGCCGAGATCGCCCAGCAGATCACCGACCCCCGGAATGGCGCGGACCTCGGTGGTCCAGGTGTCCAGGCGTTCGATGGTGGAGCCCGGCATGCGGTAGGCGGGGTCGAGGGCATCGGCGAGCGAGCCGAGCACATGGGCGAGTTTGATCGGATCGATGGCATCGAGCACGGTGCGCAGGGTCGTCAGCGTGGCCTGCAATTGCGTGGTCACGGTGCTGGTGTCCTGTGCGATGGTCGTGCCGTCGCGCAGGCCCTGACCCGACGGGCCGTTGTCGATCAGCTCGACCGCGGTCACCCCGAACAGGTTGTTCGGCACCACACGGGCGGTCACGGTGGACGGGATGGCTTGGGCCAGTTCCGGTTTGATGCGCAGCACCACATCCTGGCGTTGTCCCGCCGCCGCGATGTCCGAGCTCCCGACCTGGCCCACCAGCATGCCGCGGAATTTGACGTCCGCCCGCTGCGGTAGGCCGTCGCCGGTGCTGGTCAGCCGCGCGGTCACATCCACGGTTCCGGCGAAGGCCCCGGTGTAGCGCAGTCCGAGCAGGTACACGGTGACGGTGGTGACCGCGGCGATGAGCAGGCCGATCAGGGCCAGCCAGGGCGCGGACAGACCCCTGCCGCTGGGATCGATGTACACGAAGACTCCTATCCGGAGATCCGGATGCCGGGATCGATGCCCCAAATCGACAGGGACAGGACCAGATTCACGAAGACGATGACGATGATCGAGGCGCGAATGGCCCGCCCGGCGGCCACGCCCACGCCCTCCGGTCCCCCGGCGGCGACGAAGCCGTAGTAGCACTGCACGAATGTCGAGATCAAAGTGAACACAACGACTTTGAGAATCGAGTAGAGCAGGTCCACCGGATTCAGGAACTGGTGGAAGTAGTGGTCGTAAGTGCCGAGCGTGGTACCGCCGAGGAAGATCACCGTGAATCGCGTACTCAGATAAGCGATCGCCAGGCCGATGGTGTACAGCGGCACGATCGCCACCACCGCCGCGACCATGCGGGTGCTGATCAGATACGGCAGCGGCCGGATGGCGATGGACTCGAGCGCGTCGATCTCCTCGGAGATGCGCATCGATCCGAGCTGTGCGGTGAATCGGCAGCCGGCCTGCGCGCCGAACGCCAAAGTGGCCAGTAGCGGGGCCAATTCGCGGGTGGTCGCGAAACCGGAGATCGCGCCGGTGAGCGGGCTCATGGTGAGCAGGTTCAGCGCGGTATGCGATTCCATGCCGACGGTGATGCCGCCGAACCCGCACAGGATCGCCACCACGCCGATGACACCGCCGCCCACCACCAGTGCGCCATTGCCGAAGCTGACATCGGTGATCAGTCGCAGCAGCTCTTTCCGATACTGCTTGAGCGCGAACGGAATCGCGGCGACCGCCTGGAAGAACACCAGCCCCTGATGACCGAGCCGCACCGGCACTGCCGCCGGGGCCGCGGCGACCGCGCGCACGCGCCGCAGCGGGCGCAGCACCGGCGGAACATAATTCGCCATTTCAGATGACCTTCGTCGGAAACAGCGTGTTGTACAGCTGGGTGACGATGATATTGCTGGCGAACAGCACGATCGCGGAGTTGACCACCGCCGAGTTGACCGCGTCGGCGACCCCGGCCGGGCCGCCCCGGGTGTGTAATCCGGTGTCGCAGGCGATGATCGCGGCCAGTGCGCCGAAGATCATCGCCTTGACCATGGCGATGATCAGATCGCTGGCCACCGCGAAGGAGGCGAAGGTGCTGATGTACGCCCCCGGCGTGCCCGCCTGAATGTAGACGTTGAACGCGTAACCCGTTGCGAAGCCCACGAATACGACCAGGCCGCACAGCAGGGTGCTGACCACGACGGCCGCCGCCAGGCGCGGTGCGACCAGCCGCCGGACCGGATCGACCCCCATCACCCGCATAGCGTCGATCTCCTCGCGGATGGTGCGCGATCCCAGATCGGCGCAGATGGCCGAACCGACCGCGCCCGCGATCATCAGCGAGGTGACCAGCGGCGCGCCCTGGCGGATGATGCCCAGGCCGTTCACCGCGCCGATGAAGGTGGTCGCGCCGACCTGGCTGACCAGCGATCCCACCTGGATGGAGACCACCACGGCGATCGGGATGGCCACCAGCAGCGTCGGTGTCGCCGATACGCTCGCCATGAACGCGCACTGTCTGATGAACTCCCGCACCGGGAATCGCCGCCGGACGAGCGAGCCGAACAGCTCCGCGGTCGCTCGTCCGGTCATCAGCACCTGCCTGCCCGCCGTTTCCACCGAGCGCTGCGGATGGTCGCGCCAGTAGTCCAGGCCGAAGGTCAGTACGCGCATGCGCGCGCTCTGCGGCGTGCCGATGGTCATCGCAGCTCGATATTCGAGATCACCAGTGGCGGCCAGGCGATGACCTCGCCGATCGCCGAGAACAGCAGGTCGAATCCGTGCAGATCGTTCAGGTGATCGTGGTGCAGGCCCAGCCAGACCAGTCCGATCACGACGTAGGGAACGCCGAATGCTATTGCCAGATACATGATCTGGCGCAGGCTGATGCGGTAGTTCAGCAGCTCTCTCAACATGACGCGCCCGCGCTCAGGCGATATTGCCGAGAATGGGCTGGGATTCGATGATGCCCTCGTCACCCGGGGGCAGACCGCTGCCGAAGATGCGATTCGCCTGCTTCTCGCGCAGTGCGCGGTGCGCCTGGGCGGGGATGTCATATCCGTAGCGCCGCTGCGCTTCTCGCGGTGTCATCGTCTCCTCGTGCACCGGCGGTATGCCCAGTAATACGGGGGCCGCGACGGCGACCGTCATCGGCGAGATCAGACGCAGCAGCAGAATCTCCAGTCGCGCATTGAGACTCACGATGGTGAACGCGGAACTCAGCAGGGGTACGACGAGCAGGTCAAGCAGCGGATTGGTCGGCAGCCCGGCCATTTTCCGCATCCAGCGCGGCATGGTGGCCAGGGTTCCCCGCCGCAGGAAGGCCGTGACGATATAGAACGCGGGCCGCAGCAGCGGCGGCATGGGCGGCAACATGACATCGGCCCGAAGCAGATGCCGCATCGCCTTTTTCGCGATGTCCGAGCCGAGCAGCTGCGGGCGCATGTGTTCGAAGTAATCCTGGATCCCTTCCCGGGTGCGCGGGACATCCGCCGGATCGCAGGTCTGGAGTTCGGCGGCCCGCGCGCATTCCTCCCAGTACCTGCCCTCCTCCTCCGCGCTCAGGCGGCCGGGGCCGTACTTCTCGTACGCGATGAGCAGCGAATGCCAGGCCGTGAGGTGAATCCACAACTGGGACTTGGGATCATTGGCGTCATAGCGCTGACCGGTGACCGGGCAGGTACCCACGCCCTTGGAGTGAATCTTGACCAGTACGTCCGCGGCCTTGGCGGTGGAGCGGCTGTCGGCGAACATCACCATGGCGAAATAGCGCAGGGTGCGGTCGTATCGGGTGCGCGGGCGATCGTAGATGGCGGCCGTGGCGTCCACGGACGCGACCAGCGCGGGGTCGAGTTCCTCGATGACGACGGCGCGCTGGAAGCCGATCGTGAGGCTGCTCGGATAGCTCCACACCTTCCAGGCGATGGAGTCGGGGCCGAAGAAGCCGTAATCCTCGGCCGGTTCCACCTCCGGCAGTGTGAGCCAGGAACGCAGGGATTCGATCAGTGGCATAGCTGTCCCACCCACTTTCTACTACTGCGTAGATTTCACTACTACGCTTGAGTAGAAAGAGTATTCACGCACGGAAACGCCCGTCAACGGCAGGACTCGCCAATTTCTACGCGACCGTAGCGATGCGGTCAGTCCGGATTGGGGTGCATGCGGGCGAGGCCTCGCACTGAGGGATCATGGCTGGGTGAGCATCGAGAAGAAGTCCGTCGGCGTCTGGCAGATATCGCCGGAGCGCGCGGAGTCGCGGCCGAAGCGGCGCAATGGTCCGCGACTGCCACCGCATCTGCGGCGGGAGCAACTTCTCGACGCGGCGCTGACCGTGGTCGGCGAGGACGGACTCTCCGGGCTCACCATGCAGGCGGTGGCCAAGACCGCCGGCGTCGCGAAACCCGTGCTGTACGCGGTGTTTCCGACGGCCCCCGAATTGGTCGGGGCGCTGCTGCACCGCGAGCACAGTCAGGGCATGACGCAGATCTTCGATGCCATGCCCAAGGATCTGCGCAATTCCAATCCCGATGCCGAGTATCAGGCGGCGGTGATGGCGTTCCTGGCCGCCGTGCGCACGGATCCGGTGCGCTGGCGGCTGATTCTGATGCCGCCCGATGACGCGCCCACCGATTACCGGGGGCTACTCGCCGCGGCGCGGGACCGGCTGGTGGAGCGCTGCGTCGAGTTGCTCGAACTCGGGATCGAATTGCGCGGCGGCCCAAGCGATGCCGATACCGAGCTGGTCGGGCATGTGCTGCTCGGGTTCATCGAGGTGCTGGGGCGGCTGGTGCTGTCCGATCCGGAACGCTTTCCACCGGAGCGGCTCGAATCCACGGTGCGCGCGCTCGCGAACACCCTGCCCAGGGGCTGACGCGACACCGCGGTTGCGCGGGGTCGCGCTGCGGGTCTACCGGTCACGAAAGATCGTCCCAGACAATATTGCCCGAATCCTGGACGAGGGTGTCTAGTCCGCCTTATGGTCGTTGCCAAGACGACGTTTTGGAGGCTCTTCATGTCCAGGTCCGCTGTCTCCGCCAGTTCCGGTATCGCATCGCTGCCACCGGACACGCGCTTCGATATCGGGCCCGCGCGGTTCGCGGCGGTACACACCGACACCACCGTGACGATTCCGATGTCGGACGGGGTGGTGCTGTGCGCCGATCTGGTGCGGCCCGGATACGACCGGAATACGCCTGTGCCGCAGGCATTTCCGGTCGTGGTGAACTTCACGCCGTACAACCGGATGGGGAATCGGTTCGCCGGGCGGATCGCGGGGTGGGCGCAACGGCGCGGTCAGCGAGGCTCCGGGTCGGATCGGCGGCGGTTCACCCGGCGCGATCTCACGCATACGCCCGCCGGGGGTGCGATCGATGTGTGGGCGACCAACCGAACCCTGGTGTCGCGCGGATACATTCAGTTGATCGTCGACGTGCGGGGTACCGGATCGTCCACGGGCGGATGGGATTTCTTCAGTCCGCGCGAGCAGCGGGACTATATCGAGACCCTCGACTGGGTGCGTGCTCAGCCCTGGTGCGATGGACATCTCGCGCTGACGGGCATCTCCTACGGCGGGATCGCGGCCTTGATCGCCGCCGGGCTGCGGCCCGAGGGGCTCGATGCGATCTTCGCCATCGTGGCCGGGGAGGACGCGCCGCGCGAGCTGGGATTGACCGGGGGCGCACTCACACTGGGGATGGGAGCGTGGCTGGCGGCGGTCAACGCGGCGAAATTCCTGCCCTCACCGCGCGGGATGATCCGGAATCGGGTACTGGGGTCATATCTGCGGGATCGGGTGCGCGAGTCCGGCGGGCTCGCACACGCCGCGCAGATCGCGCGGATCGCGGATCATCCGGACGGATTCCTCAATGAGCACTGGGATGAGCGCCTGGCCAGGTTCGAGGAAATCACCTGTGCCACTTGGATTCACGGCGCCTGGCACGATGTCTACAACCGGTCCAATTTCCGGATGTTCGATCGGCTGGCGCTCTCGGACGGGCGCAAACAGGTGCTCGTCGATGACGGCTATCACCTCACCGTGGGAGCCGGATTCGGGGAACCGGGGAATCCGCAATCGCTCGATGAATTGCAGTGTGCGTGGTTCGACAGGTGGTGCAAGGGGATCGAGAACGGGATCGACGGCTACGGCCCGGTCACCGTGCGCCGTCAGGGCGGCGGCGGATGGATCTCGCGCCCGGCGTTTCCCGATGCCACCGCACAGGTGCGGCGACTCTACCTCTCCCCCGAGGTCAGCGGTTCCGCCGCGCACGCGAATGCCGATGCGGCCCTTGGCGATACCCCACCCGACGAACTCACCCGACTACCGCTGCCGACCGCCGAGGCCAGCTGGACCTCCAACAATGTCGCGCTCATGTCCATGGGCGTGACCACCCTGTTGAGCGCCCGCGCGGGCTCGGACGACCGGGGCGCGGAAGCCACCGCGGTCACCTTCACCACCGCACCGCTGGACGCCGACCTGGCACTGTCCGGCCCGTTGAACCTGCGACTACGAGTGGAAGCCGGTGGTACGGACGCCTTCTGGTCCGTCACCGTCACCGATGTCGAACCCGACGGCGCGTCCGCCACCCTCACCCGCGGCTGCCTGCTGTCCTCGCTCCGAGCGATCGACACCGAACGCAGCACCCACATCGACGGCGAGCTGATCTTCCCCCTGCACACCCTGCGCGCCGACACGGTCCTCCCGGTCACCCCCGGCGCACCCTTCGACATAGCTATCGAGATCAACCCCACCGAGGCGGTCCTGCGCGCCGGTCATCGCCTCCGCGTCGCCATCGCCTCCAACGCCCCCGGCCGGCACTGGCTCCGCCCCGCCCTGAAACGAAAGATCAACGGCCAAACCATAATCCTGGACCCCGCCCACCCCAGCCACCTCACCTTCCTGGCAGCCGCCGACCACTGACCGGCAATACGATGGTCATCGGTCCAGCATGGGGAACTTACCTGGACAACGGTGCACAGGTCACCACGGCAACAATCAAGATTGCCCACAAACGAAGAGTTTTCACACCAACTCCTTGTCGACCGTCGACCCCCGAACCTCCCTTTGGCAAATATATAGCTACCGTCACGGGATTCGGTGCCGACACATCGAAGAGCCCGTGCCCTCGTCGCCGATCACACCGGTGACCGGCGACATCGCGTAGGCCTACTACCGAGAAGGTCAGTCGCCCACCGGGACTGACGAGGTGGCGACCTCGACGGGCGCGGGCGTGGGGACCTTGCCGGTCGGACGGCTCACGGGCAGGCCTTCGTGCCGCACGGGCGGCTGGGGGTTGCCGGGTCCGGGGTCGGGGAGCATGCGGTGGAGCTGGCGCAGGCCCTGGCGTGCGAGACCCGGGAACATCGTGTTGAAGAGCAGGGAAAGAGAGCCATGCGGGTTCTCGAGGGTGATCGGGCGGCGCACGATCGCGTTCACCAGCATTTCCACGGCAGCTTCGGCCGACAGGGCGGTGTAGCCGGTGAAGCCCAGGGGCGCGCTCAGTTCGGTCGCGACCAGCGGCAGCCGAACGTCGCTGAAAGCGATTCCGTCAGCGTGGCATTCGACCGCGGCCACGCGCATGACCGCTTCCAGAGCGGCCTTGGAGCCGAGGTAGGCGGAGAAACGGGGGACGTTGGTGATGACGCCGAGGGTGGAGCTGGACACGATGTGGCCGGAGCCGCGGCGGCGCATTTCCGGCAACAACCGCAACATAAGACCGACCGGTCCGAAGTAGTTGATACGCATGGTGCGCTCGAAATCGTGCAGGCGATTTTCGGAACTGGCGATCGAACGCCAGATGGAACGACCCGCGTTGTTCACCAGGATGTCCGGCGCGCCGAACTGGACCAGCACCTCATCGGCGAACTTGTTCACCCCTTCCTCGGTGGACAGATCCGAGGTGACGGCGTACGCCTGCCCGCCCCGGGTCCGGATCTCGGCGACGAGCTGATCCAATTCGCTTGTGCGGCGGGCGGTCACGACGACGATGGCACCCTCGTCCGCGACCCGCAACGCCAGCGCCCGCCCGATACCGCTGGACGCACCGGTGATGAGAACCGTCTTGCCCGCCACCCGGTCGTGCAGGGTGGGACCGAAGGGCCGCGGTAGCGGCCGCGGCACGGTCAAGACATTGACCACCTGCCGGACCAGTTCGTTCTGGAGTCCCGCAATGGCCTTTTTCACGCTGTTCAACGCACTACCTCGTACTTCTCAAACCTCAAATTCCCTGTGCGGGGATCGTATTCGATCATCGGGCAGGAGGCTTGCCAGGCAGTGTCGGGCGACCGGGTCAGTCGGTATACGCGCCGGTCAAGAGGTGTTTGAGAATTTTGCCCGTCTCACCACGTGGTAATTCGGCCACGAACTCGACCGCGCGCGGCACCGAGACGCGGCCCAGTCGCTGCCGGATGAACCGGCGCACACCCTCCGAATCCAGCTCAGCTCCTTCATGTTTCACCACGAACGCGATCAGCCGCTGGCCGAACTCGACATCCGGGACCCCCGCCACCGCCACTTCGCGGACCTGCGGCAACAGCGCCAGCATCTCCTCCACCGGGCGCGGGAAGACGTTCTCACCACCTGAGATAACCATCTCATCGTCACGACCCGCGATGAACAGTCGCCCGGTGGCGTCCAGATATCCCAGATCCCCGGTATCGAGCAGCGTCCCATTCTGTTCGGGCGGAACAGCATTCACATAACCCTCGAACAGCATCTGATTGGCCACGAAGACCCGGCCGATCACGCCCACCGGCACCGGTTTGCGATTGTGGCCGAGCACAGCGACTTTCGTGCCGAACGGCGGTCGCCCGGCGGTCATCGGGGAGATCCGCAGATCCTCCGGCGTGGCGATGGTCGCCCAGGACACCTCGGTGGACCCGTACACGTTGTAGAGCACCTCGCCGAACGCGTCCAGGAAACGCAGCACCGTCGAACCCGCCAGCGGCGCACCGCAACTGGCCACCACCCGCAGGCTGGACAGGTCGTACCGCGCCCGCACCGCGGTGGGCACATCCAGCAATCGCTGCACCATGGTCGGCACCACCAGCACGCTGGTGACCCGATGCCGGGCGATCAGGTCCAGCAGTTCCTCGGCCGAGAATCGTTCCGGCAGCACCACTGTCGCGCGCAGGGCCGCGGCCAATTGCAGCCCGCCCAAGCCCCAGGTGTGGAACAGCGGAGCCGGGATCAGCATGATCTCGTTCATACCGAAGGGAATTCGGGACAGCAGCGCCGCGAGCGCACCGAAACCCCGCGCGTGCGGCCGGCGCGCACCCTTGGGCGCTCCCGAGGTGCCGGAGGTCAGCACCACCAGCCGTCCGGGCTGGGGCGGCCGCCGAAAACCCTGCGCCGCCAACCCGATCAGCTCGTCCACGGTGAGCCGCCGCGCCACCGGCGGCTCACCCGCGGTGGTGACGCGCTGAATGCCCTGGTGCAAATAGTCCACCAGCGGTTCCAGTTCCGCGTCGACGAACAGCTTGATGAGACGATCGCGCTGCACGATCTCCTCCAAGCGCCGCGCCGACAGCCCCGCGTTCAACAGCACCACGTCCACGCCGATCTTCCCGGCCGCGACCATGGTCTCCACCATCCCGGCGTGATTGCGCGCCAGCAAGCCGATCGCATCACCGAACCGCAAACCCAGTGCCGCCATCGCGGCAGCGAGAGCCGTTGTCCGACTGTTGATCTCGGTGAAGGTATGACTGCCCCGCGCGTCCACCAGCGCTACTCGATCCGGGGTCACCGCCGCACCCGCCGCATAGCCCCCGGCCAGATTGAATCCCCAGCGCACCAGTCCGAACAATTGCCGCACCGCGAGATCGGGCCGTTTGGGCGCGACCACCCCGCGGTGCACCATATGCCAGGCCACCCCCAGTTGCCTGCGCGCCGGGGAATCCTCGGCATTGACCGCCACCGAGTTCCGCACACCCCGATTGATATCGGCGGCCCGCTCCAATCCGGTCCGAATCCAGCGCTGCACAGTCGCTTTCGGCAATTGCCCGAGCACCGGATGAATCCGGCCGATGCCGGAACAGCTGACCGTGACCCGGGTGCGCTCGGCATCGCCGACCAATTGCACCCGCACCACGCTGCCGAGCCGTTCGGAGTGCAATTCCAATCCCTCACACCAGCGTCCGGCAATCACCCGCACCTCGATCAGGCCGATTCCGGTATCCGGATCGCCGATGCGGAAGATGACGACCCGATCGCCGTCGATCGTGCCGAGCGGTTCGCATGCGCCGATACCCGGCAGAATGCGCGGATACGCGTGCGGGTCGACGAGCAACGACCACAGCGCATGCCGAGGGGCGACGATATCCACCGAAATATCGAAGTCATCGGTTATCACCGGAGTGCCACTCCCCTGTCCCCCGGAACGACCCTGGTTCCGGCCCTCCCGTTCTAGCGATCCAACCGGTCCGAAATGCCGGAATCGACAAAACTCCGTCGAATCACAAACGCCCATCGGAATCCGTTGTGCACCGACACATCCGATCCCGGGCGCACAACTGGTGAGTGACAGTACTCAAATACCAGTGGTATCTTGATTCGCATGGCACGCATGTCCCGACCCGAAAGCCAGGCGCGCACCCGTACCGATCTGGTTCACACCGCGCGCGATCTGTTCATCGCGGACGGGTTGTCCAGCACCTCGCTGGCCCGGGTCGCCGAGGTCGCCGGATATTCCAAGGGCGCGGTGTACTCCAATTTCCGCAGTAAGAACGAGCTCTGCCTGGAAGTCGTGGAACTGATTCACCTCGAGGCCATGGCCGATCTCGCGGAACTGCGCGAACGCGACGGGCAACCACCGGATCGGCTTGCGGCGGCGCTGAATTGGGCGGGCGCGAATGTGCGGGACACCGGCCGCAATCGACTCGAACTGGAGTTGGCACTGGCGGCGCAGAGCGATCCGGGATTGCGCGATCAGCTGACCGCGAATCTGGCCACGCTCCAGGACGCCATTGCCGCGCTCTTCGCCGATATGGCCGGTTCCGACGCACCGGACAGCTTCCGCGATGCCGCGAAAACCGTGTTCAGCCTGGGCGTGGGGTTGAGCGCACAGCGCCTGATCGATACCTCGGTCACCGCCGATCGGATCATGGCGCTGCTGCTGCCCAGCCTGCTGGCCACCGCCGGATTCGACGTATTGAAAGGTGTTCAAGCCGAGGCGGCGGTCGATACGGTTGAAAGTCGTTCAAAACAGAAGACGGCATCCACCCGCAGCGAAGCGTCCCGGGCCGCACTGCTCGGCGCGGCCGTCACCGTCTTCCGCGCCAAACGCTTCGACGAGGTGTCCACCACCGAAATCGCACAGCGCGCGGGCGTGGCGATCGGTTTGATCAACTACCACTTCGGCGGTAAGCGCGGCCTCTACCTCGCCGCCGCCGAATCGATCTACACCGGGTTCTGGGATCGACTGCAAGCCCTGCGCGGCCCCGCGGTATCCCGGCTCATCCGCGGCCTGGACCTGTACCTCGATACGGCCGCCGAATTCGAGGGCTCCCCGCTCGCATTGTCGACCCGGGTTCCCGATGCCGAATTGCGCGCCATCCAGCAGCGCCATATCGACCGCCTGGTCGACGGGATGATGCAGGAGCTGAGCGGCGGCGCGATAACGGCTTTGGCGCGCAGCGCCGTCATCGGCTGGCTCGCGTTCGTCGAAGGCGTGGTGACCGACTGGTTGCAGCACGCCGAACTGAGCCGCGTCCAGGTGCGAGAACTGCTGGTGGCCAACCTGTTCGCCACCGGGCAGACGGTACTGTCCCTCGCCCCCGGCACCCCACTGTCCTCGCGCGCCATCGGCGCGCTCCTCGACCGTTCCCAATTGCCCACCGAGACAACGGAGTACAACGAGTGAGCAACTCACTGGACGCCGGGCCCAACAATTGGCTCGCCGCCGGACCCATCGGCAGGTCCGCCATCTGGCTGGTCGGCCCGCGCCCCTACCGCAATCACGCCAAACTGCGCGCGGAGGTCGCGGACAAGATCGCCGTGATCACCGGCGCGTCCTTCGGCGTCGGCGAGGCCACCGCCCGCATCCTCGCCGCCGCGGGCGCGACCGTGGTGCTGGGCGCGCGCTCGGCCGAACAACTCGACCTCATCGTCCGCGAGATCAAGGAGGCGGGCGGTAACGCGGTCGCCATCCCGCTGGATCTGGCATCGGAGGAATCGATCTCGGCCTTCGCCGAACAGGTACTCACCCAGTTCGGCCAGGTCGATTACCTGGTGCACAACGCGGGCAAATCGCTGCGCCGTTCGATTCACCTGTCCTACGACCGGCCCAAGGATCTCAACACCACGACCGCCGCCAATTACATCGGGCCGATGCGGCTCACGCTGGCCCTGCTGCCCGGTATGCGCGCACGCGGGTCCGGACACATCGTCAATGTCTCGACGGCGGCGGTCATGTTCCCGGTCGCGCCCAAATGGAGTTTCTACCTATCCACCAAGGCCGCGTTCGATATCTGGATGCAGTCGGTCGCCATGGAGGCCCGACCGGACGGCGTCACGCTGACCAGCTTCTACGCCGGTGCCATGTTCACCCGGATGAGCGCGCCCAGCGGCTGGGTATCCGCGATTCCCGGACACTCCGCCCGCGATGCCGGATACATCATCGCCCGCGCGATCGTGCGCAAACCGCGCACGCTGGCCCCGAATGTGGTGTGGCCGCTGTCGGTGCTGGTGCCACTGCTGCGCACCCCGCTGGAGATCTCCACCACGTTCCTCTACCGGTTCCTCGGCGATACCAAGGCCTCGCTGCACAGCGTCGAGAACGGGGCGCGCAATGGCCAGTGACACCTTCCAATGGCGGGATGCCGTTGTGCCCCTGCTGACTTCGGGCGCGGTGCGCCCGATCGGACCGAGCGCACTGTTCCGCATCGGCCGGGGATTGCGGCAGTACGGGCCGTCCATCGCGACCGTGCTGGCCATGTCGGCGGCCCGGTATCCGGATCGGGTCGCGGTCATCGACGAGCGCGGTTCGATCACCTACGGGCAGCTGCAACGCCGGGCCGAAAAGATCTCCGCCGCACTGTATTCGCTGAGCCCCGCCGCGAAATCGCTTGCGGTGCTGTGCCGCAATCATCGCGGGTTCCTCGAGGCCGCGGTGGCGGGTGCGCAGTTGGGCTGCGAACTCGTCTTCCTCAATACCGATCTGCCCGAGGCGCAGTTGCGGCAGATTCTGGAACGGCATCGCCCCGATATCCTGGTGCACGATCAGGAATACGATTCGGCGGTCACGGCATCGGGTTTCGGCGGTGTGCGGGTGACGGCCTGGCAGGACTCCGAGACGGCCGTATCGCTGGATGCGCTGGCCCGGCAATCGCATCCGACACCACCGCCGGTGCGGCAGCCGGTGAAGATCACCCTGCTCACCTCCGGCACCAGCGGGCTGGCCAAGGGCGTGTCCCGCCCGATCAGCAGACGGGCGATCGCCGAGATGGTCGCGACCGCCATGGCGGCCACCCGTTTTCGCAATGGTGAGGCGATGGTGCTCGCACCGCCGTTCTTCCACGGTTTCGGCCTGGCCATCGCCCTCGGCGGGCTCGCACTCGGTTCGACGATGATCATTCGCAGGCGGTTCGATCCGGAAACCGCACTGGCCGATATCGACCGGCACCGCGCCGCGGTATTCGTGGGCGTGCCGGTGATGATCCAGCGGTTGATGGCCGTTCCGGAGCAGCGGCGTGGCGAATTCCGCACCGGTTCACTGCGTTTGGCGGTGACCGGGGCGGCTCCGATCTCACCCGCGACGATCGGGCAGTTCCTCGCGGCGTTCGGCCCGATCCTGGTCAATGGCTACGGTTCCACCGAGGCGGGCGTGGTCTCGCTGGCCACGGCGGCGGATCTGGCGCACTCCCCCAAGACGGCGGGACGCCCCGCGATCGGTGTGTCCGTGCGGATTCTGCGCGCCGATCGCACCCGGGCCGCGATCGGTGAGACCGGGACCATCTTCGTCCGCGGCGGACTCGGCTACCACGGTTATGTGTCCGACGGTAAATCCGCCGCACCGACCAAGGAGATCATCGACGGGCATGTGAACACCGGCGATATGGGCCACCTCGACACCGACGGCCGCCTGTACATCGACGGCCGCGATGACGACATGATCGTCTCCGGTGGCGAGAACATCTACCCCAAGGAGGTGGAGGATGTCCTCGCCGACCATCCGGCCATCGCCGATATCGTCGTAATCGGTGTTCCCGACCCGGAATTCGGACAGGTGCTGCGCGCCTACCTGGTGCCCGCGCCCGAACATCCCGTTCCGGCCGCCGATGCGCTCAAGACCTACATTCGGGGTCGACTCGAGCGATATAAGGTGCCGAAGGAATTCGTTGTGCTGGAGCAGATTCCGCGCAATCCGAGTGGAAAGGTATTGCGCCGCCAGCTCGACGGCCTATCCGGCCACGTGGCCGGTTAGGCTGCCGATTCGCGGCCGGAATCAGCCCAGCTTGGTGACCGATAGGGCACCATCTGCGTACTGGCCGCGCAGGCGCTTCTTGTCGTACTTGCCGACGGAGGTCTTGGGCACCTCCTCGATGAAGGTCCAGTACTCGGGCAGCTGCCATTTGGCGAACTTGTCGGCCAGGAAGTCGCGCAGCTCTTCGGGTTCGGCCTGTGATCCGGCGGCCAGCACCACCGCCACCAGCGGGCGCTCATCCCATTTGGGATCGGGAATGCCGATGACGGCGGCCTCGGCGACCGATGCGTGGCCGAGGACGGCGTTCTCCAGGTCCACCGAGGAGATCCACTCGCCACCGGACTTGATGACGTCCTTGGAGCGATCCACCAGGGTCAGGAAGCCGTCGGGACTGATCTTGCCGACGTCACCGGTGCGCAGCCAGCCGTCGTGGAACTTGTCCGGATCGATGGTCGCGCCGTCCGGGGAGTAGTACGAGCCGGTGATCCACGGGCCGCGAACCTCCAACTCGCCCAGCGATTCTCCGTCGTTCGGGATGACGTCGCCGTCATCGGAGACCAGTCGGGCCTGGACACCGGCGGGGAATCGGCCCTGGGTGTAGCGATAGGCCCAGCGCTCCTCGCCCTCGGAGGTGCTGGGCGGATGCGAGACCGAGCCGAGTGGGGAGGTTTCGGTCATACCCCAGGCGTGCAGGAGTTTGACGCCGTACTTGTCTTCGAAGGCGTGCATCATCGAGGGCGGCAGGGCGGCTCCGCCGACCACGCAGGTGCGCAGATGCGAGATGTCCTGGGGTGCGGCTTGCAAACCCGCCAGCACACCACCCCAGATGGTCGGCACCGCAGCAGCGAAGGTCGGCTTGAGCGCGGCCATCATCTCCAACAGCGGACCCGGTTGCAGGAAACGGTCCGGCATCAACAGGTTCGCGCCCGACATCATCGCCGCATACGGCAAACCCCACGCGTTGGCATGGAACAACGGCACGATCGCCAACACGGTGTCGGCTTCGCTGAAACCCATCCCGTTGGGCGCGCACACCTGCATCGCGTGCAGGAAATTCGAGCGATGCGAGTACACCACGCCCTTGGGGTCACCGGTGGTGCCCGAGGTGTAACACATACCCGCCGCCGACCGCTCATCCACGACCGGATAGTCGAAGGTATCAGGTTGCGCGGCAAGCAATTCCGCGTACGAATGCACCTGCACACCCTCGGGCGCGGTCAACGTCGACGCGTCACCGTTGGCCACGATCACATGCCGCACCGTCGTCAAATTCGGCAGGTACTGCGCGAACATCGGCACCAGCGTGCCATCGACGATCACCACCTGATCCTCGGCATGATTGGCCACATACACCAACTGCTCCGGGAACAAGCGAATGTTCAATGCGTGCAGCACCGCACCCATCGCGGGCACCGCCACGTACACGACCATGTGCTCGTTGTTGTTCCACATGAAGGTCCCGACCCGATCACCCTCACCGATGCCCAGCTCACGCAAGGCATTGGCAAGGCGGGCCGCGTCCGCGCCGATCTCGGCGAAACTCTGGGTACGCACACCATCACCGGTCCAGGTCGAAATCGTGCTCTCACCCTGGAAGGTCGACGCGTACTTCAGCAGTGTCGCCAGCGACAGCTGCTCGTCCTGCATTGTGCTCAACATTGAACTCTGATTCCTATCAATGGATTTCGAGGCGGGGAGGTCGGCGCTCAACCGTGTCGCAGCACGGTCAGGGTGGCCATCAGCTTGTCGATCTTGGCGGTGCGCGCGAAGGTGGTCAGCGGCAGCAGCGCCGGGAAGCGGCGGTGCGCAATGGATTTCGCGTAGGTGAACTCGCGCAGTCCGTCCGGGCCGTGAATGCGGCCGAAACCGGAATCACCGACGCCGCCGAACGGCAGTTCGGGCAGGGCGGCGAACAGGTAGACCAGGTTGACCCCGGTCATACCGGATCGGATGCGCCGCGCCAGCTCCTGGCCGCGCGCCTTGGAGAATACGGCCGCGCCGAGCCCGTAGCGGGAATCGTTCGCCCGCGCGATGGCCTCGTCCATATCGCGAACCCTGTTGACCGCCAACGTGGGTCCGAAGGTTTCCTCCGTCATGGCGATGGAGTCCTCGGGCACCTCCACCAGCACGGTGGGCTGCACCAGCCGATCGCCGACCGAGGCGATGCCGCCGACCAGCGCTCGCGCACCCCTGCCGAGCGCATCGGCGATATGGTCCGCGACCACCTTCGGCTGGGACGGCATGGTCATCGGGCCGAGCTGCGCCTCCGGATCATCGCCGGCGCGCAGGTTCGACACCAGATGGCCCAGCTTGCCGACGAATTCGTCGTACACCCGCTCGTGCACGTAGACCCGCTCGGTGCCGATGCACGCCTGTCCGGCGTTGGAGAGCCCGCCCCAGACCGCTGCCTCGGCCGCCTTGTCGAGGTCCGCGTCCGCGTCGACCAGCAGCACGTCCTTGCCACCGGCCTCGATCAACACCGGGGTGAGAGTATCGGCGCAGGCGCGCATGACCTTCTTGCCGGTGGCGGTCGAGCCGGTGAAGGCGATCTTGTCGACGCCCGAATTACACAGTGCCGCACCGGTTTCACCGAGACCGGTGACCACCTGGAGCACCGGATGTTCGGGCACCGCCTGCGCGAAGGCGTCCACCAGCCAGACACCCACGCCGGGGGTGAATTCACTGGGTTTGAACACCACCGCGTTACCCGCCGCGAGCGCGTACGCGATGGAGCCCATCGGGGTGAAGACCGGGAAGTTCCACGGCCCGATCACGCCGATCACGCCCAGCGGCAGGTATTCCACCGAAGCGCCGAGATCCGGCGCCATCAACCCGGTGGAAACCTTCTTGCGGCCCAGCACCTTTCGGGCATTGCCCGCCGCCCAGGCCAGGTGATCGAGCATCATCACGATTTCGAGCTGGGCATCCGCGGTGGGCTTACCGGTCTCGGCGTGCGAGATCTCGGCGAGCTGCGCCATCCGGCGGGCGATGATGCCGCGCCAGATCTTCAGCCGGTCGGCGCGTTCGGCGAAACTCAGCCCCGCCCACCAGGTCGCGGCTTCCCGGGCGCGGGCCACCGTATCGCGCACCTGTTCGGCGTCGAACACCGGATGGGTGCCGACCAGATCACCCGTGGCGGGGTTCAGTGAATCGAATGTCTCGGTGACCGTTGCCGTCACGATGGCTCCCTGGATATCTTCGGCCCGCGTCATGACGCCCGGCCGCCGCGAATCAGATCGGATGCCTTCTCGCCCACCATGACCGTGGGGGCGTTGGTATTGCCGCGCGGCACCACCGGCATCACCGAGGCATCGGCCACGCGCAGCCCGTCGATGCCGTACACCCGCAAGTGCGGATCCACGACCGCATTGTCGCCGGTGCCCATGGAACAGGTGGCGACCGGGTGGTAGAGCGTCTGGGTCCAGGCCCGAATATGGTCGGCCAGTTGCTCATCGGAGATGCCGTCGACGCGATCGGGCAGGAAGGGCTCGCCCAGGAAACGCGCGAGCGGCCGTTCGCGCGCGATCTCGAACACCCGGCGCGCACCGGCCACCGACGCGGCCAGATCGGCGGGATCCTCGAAGTAGGCGGGATCCATCTCCGGCTTCCACGCCGGATCGGCCGAACGCAGGCGCACCCGGCCCCGGCTGCCGACATTCACCAGGGTCACCCCGGCGGTGAACATCTGCCCGGCGGGTTCGCGGAAGCCATTGTCGTAGAAGCCGGTCGGCGCGACGATGACCTGGATATCGGGTGCGTCCAGACCGTCCCGGGAGGCGAAGAACGCCCCGCCCTCACCGACATTCGAGGACAGCGGGCCGCGGCCGGCCAGCTTCCACTGCGCCAGCCGCGCGGGGTTGGAGAAATCGGTGAGGTCCGAGGTGCCCTCGGTACGCCAAATCAGCGGCGTCACCGGATGGTCGTGCAGGTTCTCGCCGACGCCGGGCAGATCGACCACCGGATCGATACCGTGCTCGCGCAGATGCGCGGCGGGGCCGATGCCCGAAAGCATCAGCAGCTGCGGCGAATTGATCGCACCGCCGGACAGCACCACCTCACCGTTGGCGTGCGCCACCAGTTCCTGACCGCGATACCGGTATGCCACGCCGACCGCTCGGGTGCCGTCCAGAATCACCTTGGTGACAAACGCGTGCGTGCGGACGGTCAGGTTGGGCCGTTCCAGCGCGGGCCGCAGATAACCGTCGGCGGTCGACCAGCGCCTGCCGTTCTTGCAGGTCACCTGATAGTGGCCCGCGCCCTCCTGGGTCGCGCCGTTGAAGTCGGCATTGCGCGCCAGTCCGTGTCCCCGGGCGGCGTCGATCCAGCCGTCGGTCAGCTCGTGGGTGTAGCGCCGGTCCTCCACGTGCAACGGCCCTGTCGCACCGTGGAATCGGTCGCGCAGGCGCGTATTGGTTTCCGCGCGAACGAAATACGGCAGCACATCGTCGTAGCCCCAACCTTCCGCGCCGAAATCGTCACGCCAGGAATCGAAGTCGGCGCGATTGCCGCGAATGTAGATCATGGCGTTCATGGACGAGCAGCCGCCGAGCGCCTTCATGCGCGGCCAGAACGCGCGCCGCCCGCCCATATGCTTCTGTTCGGTGGTCTCGTAGTTCCAATCCCACCTGGTCTTGAACAGCTGCGGGAAGGCCGCGGGGATGGCGATCTCATCGGCTTCGTCCGCACCACCCGCCTCCAGCAGCAGTACCGAAATCGATGGATCCTCCGACAGCCGTGCGGCCACCACCGCACCGGCGCTGCCCGCTCCGACGATCACGTAGTCGAAGCTGGTGTGCTCGCTCAAGATTCTCCTCGCATCCTCACCGCTCCCGTGATCGCCGTCACGGTCCGCTCCGCCCGAGGGTAAGTCGGCGGGGGTGGTGATTCCCACGTCCGCGCGGGCCGGTTTTTTGATATTTTTGGCCAGTGACACTCGCTGTACGGAGTCGGCCATGAGCGTGCTGACCGCATTGCGCGCACCGACCAGCGCGCTGCTGATCACCCGGCTGGCCGCCGAACACGGCGTCGCCGAGGCGAAATGCCTGCGCGGCACCGGGGTCGCGGCCGCCGACCTGCGCCGTCCGGGCGCGCTCGTGACCGGGGCGCAGGAAATCGCCATCATCACCAATGTGCTGCGGGCGGTACCGGACACCACCGGATTCGGGCTGGCCGCCGGACTGCGCTATCACGCCACCGCGCACGGCATCTGGGGGTACGCGCTCATCGCGAGCCGATCGGTGCGCGATGCCATCGATGTCGGGCTGCGGTTCCTGGATCTGTCGTATTCGTTCAGCCGGATCACCGCGGCCGAGAGCGACGGCGAACTCGCGCTGGTGATCGAGCCGGAGGTGACCGATCCGCTGGTCGCCCGGTTCGTGGCCGAACGCGATATCGGCATCATCGCCACGCTGTACAGCGATATCACCGCGGCGGGAGGGCGATTGCACGCGATACGGCTGCCCTATTCCGGTCCGGAGTTCGCGAGCGCGCGGGCGACCACCGAACTCATTTCCCACACAACGCGATACGGGGCCGCCGACTACGCGGCCGTGTTCGATGTGCGGACCGTGGACGCGCCGCTGCCGCAATCCGATCCCTATACCGCCGACCTCACCACCCAGCAGTGCCGGGAACTGGCCATCGCGCGCCGCGCCCGGATCGGGACGGCGGGGCAGGTGCGCGAGGTCGTGCTGACCCCGCCGCGCGGACTGCTCACCGAACCCGAAGTGGCGGCGGCACTGCATATCTCGACCCGCACCCTGCGCCGGCAGCTGGCGGCGGAGGGGCATTCGTATCGTTCGCTGGTCGATGAGGTGCGCAGTACGCTCGCGTGTGAACTGCTGTCCGCCACCACCCTGCCGACCGCGACCATCGCCGATCGGCTGGGGTACTCCGAATCCGCCAGCTTCACCCGCGCTTTCGCACGCTGGACCGGACAGTCGCCGCTGCGCTGGCGTAAGTCGCAGCGCGAGGGCTCGGGTTAGGTCAGGCGGATCGGCTGGCAGCCGCGAGTTCGGGATAGAACGCCGAGAAGATGCCGAGATCGGTGGCCCGCGGGAAATCGGGGTGATCGGTCAGGTCGCGGAGACTGTCGAGGGCCTTGCGACCGTAGTAGCCGCTGTTCTCGGTCGGCTGTGGGATGGGGGTGATGCGTTGCGTGACAATGGCTTCGAGATTGCGTTCGAACAGCACCGTGCAGGCCCGCAGGCCCTGCAACATGATGTCCTGGAAGCCATCGGTCGGTGCGATCGGGAACTGTTCGACATCGAGCACCGAACCGGTGTCGACGCCCGCGTCGATTTCGTGCAGGGTCGCGCCGTAGGCGTTGTCGCCGTTGAGGATCGCGTGCGCGATAGCCGCCTCGGGCAGGCCCCGATGGCGGGGCAGCAGGCCATTGTGGATGTTGTAGATGCGCAAGCCCTTGTCCAGCACGGGGTCCCGCAGGATGGTGGCGTTATTGACCGAGAACACGATGCCGTCCGAGCAAGCGGCGGCCAGCTCATCGGCGGCGGCGTTCACATCGGCGGTGGCGAGCACCGGGGTTTGCCTGGCACCGGCCGATGCCCGCTGACCGGCGGGCACCACCACGAGATCGACGGAATACCCTGCGGCGGTGGCGAAATCGACGGCGCGCCACAGTAGCGAACCGCTGCCGATGAAGATCATTCGAAAGCTCCTGTACCCGCGGCGACGGCCACGGCCTCACATACTCGATTCAGGGTCAGATGGGTGATGAGGCCCTCGACCTGGGCCACGAACGCCTGTTCGGCGTCCCGGCCGACAATCCGCTTGGATACCTGGGCCAGCATCTCGACGGTGGCCAGTGAATCGCCGCCCAGGGCGAAGAAGTCGGAATCGGCCGCCAGATCGGCGGAATCGCAGCGCAGAACGCGAGCCCAGATCTCGGCGACCTGCTCCTGGAGATCGTTGTCGACGCCGGAGGGATTGCCGGGCAAGGCATTCCGGTCCGGACCGGAATCTTGCGCCGAGAGGTTCGCGAGCGCGGCGCGGTCGGTCTTACCGTTGCTGGTGAGCGGGAGTTCGGCCAGGTGGTGGAAACCGCTGGGGATCATGTACACCGGGAGGCGGTCGGCCAGGAAGTCGCGCAGCGCCTGATCGGCTGGCTGACCGGCCGGGGAGGTCGGCGCGGGCACCACGAAGGCTTCCAGGATGTGATCGCTGTATTCCTCGCGGCGGCGACTGATCACGGCCGCGGCGGCGATATCGGGGTGCGACTCCAGTACGCAGCGGATCTCGTCGGGCTCGACACGATTGCCGCGAATCTTGACCTGGTGGTCGACGCGGCCGACGAATTCGAGCGCACCGTCCGCGAGACGGCGCACCAGATCGCCCGTGCGGTAGGTGCGTTCGCCGTGCACGGTGACGAACCGCTCGGCGGTCAGCTCGGGGCGGTCGAGGTAGCCCGCGGCGACCTGCGGTCCGCCCAAATACAATTCGCCCGCCGTGCCGTCCGGCACCGGCTCGCCCTCGGGATCGAGCAGGTGCGCGGTGGTGCCGGGGGCGGGGAATCCGATCGGCGCGGAGGTCGCGCCGGGCGATCTCGTCTCGGTGAGGATGTGCGAGACACAGACCAGGCTGACCTCCGTCGGGCCGTAGCTGTTGACCAATCGCACCTCGGGGCCGAAGAATTCGCGCACCCGGCGGGACAGGTCATGGCTGAGCTGTTCGCCGCCGAGGACGACCGTATCGAACGCGGCGGGCCGAATATCCTGGCGCAGCGCCACTTCCGCGAGACTGGGCGTGAAGAACAGTGTGTTCGCACCGTTCTCGCCGAGCATGTCCGACAGGGTGAGGTGATTGATCTCGCCCGGCACCAGCAGCACCGTGCCGCCCGCGATGACCGGGGAGACCATCGCCATGGCCGCCATATCGGCCGCGGGCGTGTGATAGTGCGCGTACCTCGTGGCGGGCGTGAGCCGATACCAGTCCAGCGCCGCGCGCAGATAGTGCATGACGCCGTCATGGGTGACGCGCACGCCCTTGGGGCGGCCGGTCGAGCCGGAGGTGTAGGTCACGTAGGCGACATCGCCGGGTTCGACGCCGATATCGATTGGCTCGGAACCACTTTCGGGCAGGTTCTCCAGCACCAGGGTCGGCACGGCATCGCCGACGATATCGGCGTACCGGCGTTCGACCAGACAGACACCCACCCCGGAATCGCGCAAGGTCTGGATGATCCGCTCGCGCGGATGCTTGGGATCCAGCGGCAGGAACCCGGCCCCGGCCTCGAGAATGCCCCACTGCCCGGCCATCCCGTCCAGCGTCCGCCCAGCGAGAATGGCGACGATAGCGCCCCGCCCGATCCCGCGCTCGCGCAGCACATCCGCGACATCGGCCGAGCGCGCCCCCAACTGCGCATAGGTGAGCGAACCGTCCGGCCCGGTCACCGCGAGCGCGCCGGGACGCGCCGCGATCTGCGCGCGCAGCAATTCCACGAGCGTGACCGCCTGATCGACGGACGGGGGGCGCGGCGCATCGGCAGGGTTCAACTCATCGGCATCCGACCGATCGGACTCGACGGGCTGGCGCGCGGGATGCGATACCTCCGCATCGGCGACGGACCGCAGCACCGGCTCGGTCCGGTCGATGTGCACCTTTCCATCAGTCCCCGCCTGCTGAACCGGCTGATCGGGTGCGGTGAGCGCGGCCGCGATGGCGTCCAGCAGGGATTCCAGGCGTTCGGCGACACCGTGCCCGTTGCGGCAGGAGACCGTGATGCCGGTCGACTGCTCGGATTCCACGATGGCGAAGCTGATCGGCGCGAGACCGGTATGCGCCGGAATCGCCACCACGCCGGTCGGCGTGAAATCCGGTCCGGCGAAGTCCGCGAGCGCTACCTTGCCCGCGTGCGAGACGATGGCCGAGCACAGGTTGCGGCCCGTGCGCCTGCCGATCGCGTCGACCGTGCGCACCGCGGCCTTGGCCACCGGTACCGGAATCTGTTCCAGGCCCGGATTTTTCATCTGGTTGAGTTCATCGCGGCGCATCAGTCCGGCCAGCATGCGGCCGTTGATCTCGCGCCAGTTCTCCCCCGGCTCGGTGTCCAGGAACAGTGGCAGGGTGAGGTTCGCGGTCGAGCGCAGTTCGGCGTCATGGCGGCGCAGGTCGACCGGGATCATCAGGCGGGCCGTCGAACCCGTTGCACGGGCGACGATTTCACCGACCCGGGCCACGATCGCGTTCGTCGTCCCGGGCACGTTCCGATGCCGGAGCAGGAACGGGCGGCCCGCGACCGGGGCGCCGTGCCCGATCGGCGAGCGGAAACGCAATCGCATCGGCGCAGGTGATCCCGGAATGCCCAGGCGCAGTGCGAATTCCAGGTCGGTGGTCGGATCGTCAGCGCCCTCCGGCGTCTCACCGCGCAGTGCCCGGAAAACATCACTGGCCCACATCTGTAAGCCCTTGGCGTCCATGACGCCGTGGAAACCGCGGAAGATCACCGTGACGGGTTCGGCGGTGAGCAGCACCACCTCGCAATTCGGTGCTTCGGAGACGTAATCGGGCCGCGAGATGGGGCCGTTGAGGATGCCGTCCTCGGTGAGCCGGTCGTAATCGACGGTGGTGTTCGCGATCACCCGCACCCGGGGCGCGTCGGCCCCGGCGACCCAATCCCGGCCCGATCGCACCAATCGCGATCCGGGATGCGCCAGCGACGCGACCTCCACCGCGTCCCGCAGCCGCTCGGGGTCCAGCGCCCCCGCGCCCTCGACGACCACCTGGATCAGAAAGTGTGGGTGGACCTCCCGGGCGGAGAGATACATCCGTTCGGTGGGCGAGACGCGGCGTCGGAAGGCGCTGCTCAACTGGATCCACTCCTCAAACGATTCCCGCGCGAAAAGCGCGGTGCCACAAGCGATCATCATCGACCGGAACTCGCAGCCAGTCTAAGTGGGCAAACGGCAGGCAATGTGTGTGCTTGCTCTCACCGGTCAACGGTCCAGGTACGGCACGGTGCCGGACTTGGGTGTTTCCGAATACCGGTGGATCCGGCGCAATAGACTTCGGGTGATCTCATCTCGTCCCGGATCCGTCGAGTCTCGACCCGCTGGAGAACAGGAGCGGCCTCATGATCGCTGTCCGAGTCGCCGCCACTTTGGCCGCCGCCGTCACCTTCGGCGCCACCCTGGTCTCGATCGGCGCGGGTGCGGCCGACGCCTACGGTCCGGCGTCCTGCGCGGCCGGGGATCCGCTGCGGCCGACCGCGGAATTGTTCGGCACCTGGAATACCGCCACCATCACCGATCCCGCCGATCCGCGGCTGAACGATCCGCTCACCCAGTTCGAGCTGGAAGTGAACCTCACCGCGGCCATGGAACTCGGGCTCACCGTGCACTCCGAACCCATCGACGGCGTGTTCTGGTCCGAACAGTCGCAGCAGATCACCTATGAGCCTGCCCGCCGCTTCGAACTCGCCTGCACCGGACGCGACAATCTGTGCTGGATCGCCGACGATCTGCGGGTGCGGTACCACCAGGAAGCCGTGCTCGGCATCGAATTCTTGCCCGCAGACGATCCGCGTGCGGACGGATTCGTGGTGCAAGTGCCCGGGGTCGATCGGACTCGGCTGCACGATGGTCTGCTGGCCGACCCCGCCGCGCGTGACACCCTCGGCGGCGGATCGGTGACCGAGGACGGCACTCTCCTTCTGATCGCCGATCGCGCCGATCTCGACGCGGTGCGATCGTTTGTCGAAGGTCTTGGCGCACAATGGGATCCGGCCTCGGTGCGCTACGGCGACCGGCAGTATGTCACCGGGTACTGCGTCCCGGGCGTCTACTTCTGAGCCTGTTCACGACTCCGTATCGTGGCGGTGCAGCATGATCTCGCAGCCGACCAGGAACGTCCACGCCGGGAACAACCACCAGATCTGCCAGGCCAGCCCGGATCCGATCAGCAGAAGCAGCGCGATCACCACATTGACCGCGGACAACCAGCGTGGGAACGCGCCGCTGATCCGGCCCAGGGTCGTCAGCGAGAGAATGAAAACGGCGGCGACGCGCGGCGCGACACCGGTGAGCAGTTCGGCCCCCAGTGAATAGGCGAACGGTACCGACGCCGCGGCGGTGCCGCTATCGGTCATCCCCGCCAGCACATTCGGTGTGGCGAGCACCGCGAACGCCGCGAGCAGCAGGGCGATCAGCACCAGCCCACTGCCCAGGAACACCGTCGCGAACAGTTTGTCCTCACGATCGCCGATGCGACGGCGCAGCGTCCCGATGAACCACAGCAGCGCAATCGATGCGAACACGATCAAATAGCCCGCGATCGCCACCTCACCGTGCCCGCTCCCCCCGCGCAGCAGCGCCGCCGCCGTCCCCGCGTCCAGGTGCTCCCTCGACACCGGCCGCGTCAGCAGCACGGCCGCCGTGGCGAACACCGCGAACGCGATACCGGTCCCCCCGGTCGCCTCCAGCGACACCGCCCAATTACGGGCCCTGTCAAAGAATTTCGTCGAACTCGTCTCAGCTGTCATCGCGGCGAGACTCGCACACCCCTCACCCGGTCGGCCTCACCCACCGCGGGTGAATCCGGCCCGCGCACAGCGATATCCCGCCGCGACCCGTCTGTCCTGGACCAACCATCAGCGCGGAGCCAGCAGCGCGGCCCCCGCCCGCACCGCATCCCAATCGGTGCTGACCTGTCGTGCCAGCGCCCGGGGCAACCAGGTACGACGGTCCCGCTGTTCCCACATCAGGTGATCGATATCGAGTTCGACCCCGGCGGGTGGGCCGGTTTCGGCCAGCCGATCCACGCGCACCCGCATGGATTCGAACAGCCGGCGGTCGAAATCCGCTACGGCGTCCATGAATTCCGCCGTATCCACCGAAACTCGGCCCGATAGTGGTGCAGTGAAGGCGATTTCGCCCTCCGGGTCTTCGGTGGTGCGCCAGCCCAGTGTGACGGTGTCGACCGGATCGAGAGTGCGGCACCACCACAGGGTCGGCCCGAAACGCAGGTAAGAGGTATCGACACCGCGCTCGCCCGACGCGTCCCACGCCGCCTCGATCACCGGGTTGTCCAGCATCGAATCATCGAGATCGGCCGCCACCGACGGTCCGGTCACGATGAAGTCCACCAGATCGGCCGGGACGGGCTCGAGGATGTACGGCAGTACGCCCAGCATGTCCTCCCACAGCCGGACCACGTAGTAGTCCACCCACGGCAGCGGCGATCGATCCCCTTGGCCGGTCAGCCAATTCATGGTCCGATCGGTGAAGCGCAGCAATTCGACCCCACCCACATCCAGGCAGTACAGCCCTTCGGTGAGCCCGAACCAGTGCAGGTTCGGGCTCACCGAGCCCCAGGGGTGGACCTCTTCGAGGGGTGTCAGCTCGAATCGGAATCGGATCATGCCCCGATACAACCGGATAATCGGTGTGCGACCGAATTCTTTATGGCCGCGAGCCCGGGATCACATGGGGTAGATGGGGTGTTTGCGGGGGTTGAATTCGGGCTTGAGGGGTTGTTTGTCGCGCAGGAGGCGGAGGGCGTGGCGGATTTCGAGGCGGGTGCGGGAGGGTTCGATTACCGCGTCGATGTAGCCGCGTTCGGCGGCGATCCAGGGGGTGGCGACTGTTTCGTTGTACTGGTTGACCATGAAGTCACGCGCGGCGGCGCGGTGTTCTTCGGGGATGGCGGCGAGTTGGCGTTTGCCGAGCAGGTCCACCGCGCTCTCCGCGCCGATGACGGCGATGCGGGCGGTGGGCCAGGCGAAGCTGAAGTCCGCGCCGACCTGGCGGGCGGCCATCATGCCGTAGGCGCCGCCGTAGGATTTGCGGACCACCAGGTTGATGATCGGGACGGTGGCTTCGATGATGGCGCGGGGGACGCGGCCGCCTCGGATGATCACGCCCGCGGCCTCTTCCGAGAGACCGGGGAGGACGCCGGGGGTGTCGGCGACGAAGACCAGCGGAATGTTGAAGGCGTCGCAGAGACGGATGAAGTAGGTCGACTTGTCCGAGCAGGCGGCGTCGATCGAACCGCCGAGCACCAGTGGCTGATTGGCGATCACGCCGACGGGATAGCCGTCCACGCGGGCGAATCCGGTGATGAGGTTGGGTGCGAACGCGGCGCGGACCTCGTGGAATTCACCGTCGTCGAACAGGCGCAGCAGGATTTCGTGCATGTCGTAGCCGGAGCGGTCGGAGTCCGGGATGATCCGGTCGAGTTCCAGATCCGAGGCCGTGATCTCCGGTTCCAGACCGGGATTCACGATCGGCGGGGTTTCCACGCAGCTGGTCGGGAAGTAGCTCAGGTAGTTGCGCGCCCAGTCGTAGGCTTGCTGCTCGGTCTCGGCCACGTGATGCAGGGTGCCGCGCTTGGCCTGCACCTCCGCGCCGCCGAGCTCCTCGGCCGTGACATCCTCGCCGTTGACGGCCTTGATCACATCCGGCCCGGTGACGAACATGTACGAATCCTTGGTCCCGATAAGCACATCGGTGTTGATCGGCCCGTACACCGATCCCGCCGCGCACTTGCCGAGAATGATCGACACCTGCGGCACATATCCGGACAGCTTCTCCAGCACCCGGGAGATATCGCCGAACGAGGCGATGGAACCGACCGCGTCCTGAATGCGGGCACCACCGGAATCGTTGATCGTCACCACCGGGCACGCGTTGTCGAACGCGAATTGCAGTGCCCGCATGAACTTCTGCGCCGAGGTGACGCCCACGGATCCGCCGTACACGGTCTGATCATGAGAAATCACCACCACCGGCCGTCCGCCGATCAATCCGCGACCGGTGACCAAGCCATCGCCGTACAGCGCATCCGTCTGTCCCGGCTGCCGAGCCAGCGCACCGGTCTCGATGAACGTCCCGCGATCGAGCAGCATGTCCACCCGCTGCCGCACACTCGGAATGCCCTTCTTCTCCCGCTTGGCGACCCCGGCCTCGCCCGCGGGTTCCGCGGCGATCTCCAAAATCTTGGCCAGTTCATCGAGCTTCGCCTGCGTACCGATCACGCCTACTGCCACCTTCCCAACTCAGTTCTGCCCCCGCGACGTTAAGCGGTAGCAACGCCGTTCGGGGAGCAGAAACAGATATACGGGATGAATCACAGTGGAGCGAGACCCACGTCAGGGTTCGTATGCCACCGTCACGTGGCGAGATCGTCCGGCAAGACCTGGAAGGCCGCATACCGACTCAACGGCCGGAGCACACGAAAGTCCCTGCGATCCAGCGTCAGAATGCGATCGGTATCGAAATGGTCGGCCAGCACGACACATGTCGCGTCGACGATATCGAGGTTGAGGTCGTAGTACGCAGAGCGAACCTCGAGTGCCGAACGCAATTGCGGGGCACCGATTTCCCCGATGACGATACGTGTCTCGGCGATCCGGTCGGCCAGTCTGCCCAGTATCGCGTCCGCGACCTTTCGGCCCGCGCGCACACTTGCCACGTGATGGACCTCGGTCAGCGCCAGCGGGCTGACCACCAATGCGCTCGCGGCATCGGCCGCCCGTCTCACCGCGAAATGTTCCGGATCGGATCGATTGAACATCGCAAGCAAACCCGAGGTATCGGCGACGACAATCATGCGGGTCGATTCATCGCGTCGTGAATGTCATCCTTGCCGATCGGTCCACCCATGTCGAAGGTGTCCTCGTCATCGACCAGCGGCTCATCCCACTGACGGTGGCGCATCAGGTACTCCCGAACCGCGTCCCTGGTGATCTCATGCTTCGAACGTCCTTCGCTCTCGGCTTGCGCCTCTAGCGCGGCCTCTTCATCCGAAGGAAAACGCATCGTCCAAGCCATACGGCAATGATACCACCTGTGATACCAACCGAATCGGTCGATGCTTAAACAGTCAGGTTCCTGTGAGGTTCCTGGATCCGGTGCCGGGTGGGGGCGGGGGCTCATAGCCTGCGAAACGCATTCATTTCAGACGATTGAGGACACCCTTTATGCGTAAGTCACTCTGGGCCACCGGGCTCGCGCTCGCCGCCACCGCCGTACTGAGCTCCACCGGAACCGCGAGCGCGGTCGGCACCAGCATGGGCACCGACTCCATCTTCACCGTCGGCACCGATATCCAGGCGGGCACCTACACCACCAGCACCGCCCTCTCCACCTGCGCCTGGGCCCGCCTCTCGGCCCTGACCCCCAGCGCCACCGCCGTGCTGGAAACCGGCGGAGCCACAAACGGTTCCGCCACCGTCACCATCCAGTCCACCGATATCGCCTTCTTCACCACCGGCTGCGGCACCTGGACCCTGCAAACCTCTACCGGCTCCTCCGGCCTCGGCGGCGGCGGGCTGCTGTCGGGCCTGCTGTCCGGCAGCGCCTCCTAGCTCGATCCGGTCGGTCCATCCCCGACGGATGGACCGACCGCGTCAGCTGCCGTAATCGATTCCGCCCGTTGTCCTTTCATGCGGGATCGTGGCGGGTGAGGAAGTCGGCGGCGAGGCGGTTGACGACTTCGGGGGCTTCGTAGGCGGCGAGGTGGCCGATGTGGTCGAGGACGGCGAATTCCGCGCCGGGGATGGCGCGGGCCATGCGGCGGACTTCGGGGATGGGGAAGCTGATGTCCTCGGAGCCGGTGATGATGAGGACCGGGGAGTGGATTCGGGTGAAGAGGGCGTGTTGGTCGGGGCGGTTCACGACGATGCTCTGGACCGCGAAACCGGCCGAGCGGGGGTTGTTGCGGGCCAGGATCGTCAGGAAATCATCGACCAGTTCGGGACGCTCGCGGATCGTGGTGGCACCCAGGAAGCGGGGAACGACCAGGGTTCGAGGAAAGGCCATGCGGCCGAGGCGGCGGCTCAGGTGCGCGGAGAGAGCCAGCTTTCGGCGGTCCCAGGCGGGAGCCGGGGAGGCGGTGCCGTTGATGAGGATGGCGCAGGCCACGCGATCGGGGTGGGTGGCGGCCAAGGTACCGCCGATCATTGCGCCCCAGGAGTTTCCGATGATGTGAGCGCGCGGGATGGCTAATTCGTCGAGGATTCGGAGATAGCAGTCGGCGCTCTCCTCGAACGAGAATTGGCGATGTAGATGGGCACTGCCACCCTGCCCGGGCGGGTCGACCGCGATCGTGGTGTAGCGGTCGCCGAAATGGCGTATCTGTGCGGCGAAGAGCGTGTGATCGGTGAGCAGGCTGGGCAGTAGGAGTATCGGCTCGCCGGAACCGGCTATGTCGACGTAGATGCGGCCCAGTGCGGTGTGGATATACCTGCCGGTCATCGAAGTATCGTAAGCGCCACCGAAAAACGCGAAGTGCCGTAGATCACATTCATCGGTATGCTGGGTGGATGCCCCATAACCCAGGCTGGGTCAGACGGAACAGTTTCGCCGCCTGGTTCGGTTACACCTCGATACTCGTCTCATTCGGCACCTGCGCAATGGCTTTGGCCGCTGCCGCGAGTGGATACGCCGGTTGGGCGTTGATCGCGGGCGGCGTATGCGCCGCCACCGCCATCACGAGCCTGACCATCTTCGGGTCGACAGTGCACAGCGACCACGTCAAACACCACACCACGCCGCGGCTGCTCATGGATTGCTGGGAGGAGAGTCCGGATTTCGCGCAATTGCGCGGGCTCCCCGCGGCCATCGAACCCAAGCGACTCCAGTAGCCGCCGATGGAAAAAGCCGCAGGTTTCCGGACCTGCGGCTTCGGCGCGTCGAACTCGGCTGTGGGTCGAGCGAATTCACCACCGGAAGACCGGGCATAAGGGTTGGGCCCGATTCCATAGCGGGTCGCCGATATTCGCGGACGTGCGGTACGACACCCGCTTACTCAACTGCCGTTCGGCGATTCGCTCCACCAGCAGCGGAATGAATTCCCGAACTCGATGCCCTTCGAAATCGCGGTGTATTCCGCGCACTTCCTCACCGACAACCCGCGCCTGCAAATGCGGGAATTTAGCGGCCAGCCGGGCGACGAGCTCGCTGATCTGCCGCTCCTCTTCGGATGCCGTCATGCTCTGGTTTCGCCTCCATACGCAAACGGGGTGCGCCGGCAGCCAACGTCCTCATCAGGTTGCTCGGCGGACTGGACAACGGCCTCGCGGGACCGCACCCACAAAACTGTCATGAGAACCGAGCACTTTGCTCCGTCGAATCCCTTTGTGGCACAACCCGTCAGCTAATCGGCACCCGAGGTCCTCGACAACGACACTTGCAAACGACAAATGAAAGTACATTTGCAACTTGCAGCCGAAACGAGGTTACGTCACCGAATCCAGGGAGGAGAAGACGACCACGTTGGACAGGTAACTCTTGGCGGATTGATCGAAATCGCCACCGCAGGTGACCACTTGGAGGGTAGCCCCGCCGCGCGCGCCGTACACCAGCTGATCGGGGAACTCGGATTTGAGATACATCCGCACATCGGTGACCTTGAAATGCGCGGTCTTACCGTCCGCGCGCTTCACATCGATCATGTCGCCCGCTTTGACCTTCTTGAGCGAGAAGAAGACGCCTTCGCCCTTATAGGAGTCGACGTGACCGAGAATCACCGCCGACCCCTGCTCGCCGGGCGCGGGTCCCTGCTGATACCAGCCCGCCTGCTGATAGTCCACGGGGACCTGCACCGTGCCATCGGCGTTGAGGCCCAACGAGATCAGCGATCCGGACGCCTTGATCGAGGGGATGTCGAACGAGACCGGCGTGGATCGGGTGACCGCTGCCGCCGTCTGCACTTTGGCCGGCGTCGCGGTGGTGGTCGATGCGGCGGGCGTGGTCTCGGTGGATCCGCAACCGGTGATCAGGGCCGCGATGATCGCCAGCGCGGCGATCAGCACCGCGCCCGGCGTCCGCCGAATACCGCCCGCGCCCTTGATGTTTCGGTTCACCGCGCGCTCACAACGCACGCCATGCCGCCCGCGCCGGTCTCCGGTGCGCCCTTGGGGATCACATAGCCGCCCGCCGGGGTCTTATCGGTGACCGTGGTGCCGCCGGGGATGCCGGTGGTCGCGCCGACCGGAATCGCCATGCCGTACACCACGTCCGGTCCGGCCGCCGCCGCGCCGACGGCGATCAGATCGATGCCGCCCAGTCCGCCGGTCTGCACACCGCCGCCGGCGGTTCCGCCGACCTGCACGCCACCGCCGGTCTGCACACCGCCATTGGCAGTCCCGCCAACTTGCACGCCGCCGCCGGTTTGGACACCGCCGTTCGCGGTCCCGCCGACCTGCACGCCACCGCCGGTCTGCACACCACCGTTCGCGGTCCCACCGACCTGCACACCGCCGCCGGTCTGCACACCACCGTTGGCATCGCCACCGGCCTGTACGCCACCGCCGACCTGCGCACCGCCGTTGGCGTCCCCGCCTACCTGTACACCGCCGCCGCCGTTGCCACCGGCCTGTACGCCCGCGCCGAGGTCGCTGTTGCCGCCGCCCTGCACGCCGCCGTTGGCATCGCCGCCGACCTGGACACCGCCACCGGTCTGTACGCCGCCACCGGCATTCCCACCGGCTTGCACGCCGCCACCGCCCTGGGTACCGCCGCCGGCCTGAACCCCGCCCCCGGCGTTCGCGCCGACGCTCGGCGCGATGGTCACGCCGCCGCCCCCGGCCTGCACATCGAGTCCGAGCCCGAGACCCGCGTTCGCGCCCGCCCCGCCGGGATTCGCCCCGGCGTTGCCACCGCCATTGAGATCGACACCCAAACCGAGACCCGGAGCGGGCGTAGTCGTCGTGGGAGGTTCCGCGCCGACCGACGGAGCGCATAGCGCAACTGCTGCTACGGCGGCCGCCACCACCGTGAATGTCCTTGCCGACATTATGAATTCACTTCCAGACGTTGTATCCCGATGCTCTTCCTTCGGACCTTTCGGTCTGTCTGTTACCCCGGCGAATCCCCGGTTTCGAAAGTTATGGCAATACGGGAGCAAATAAAACCGGACGTCCGTTCAAATCCCCCAAGGTGAAACACCTGATTTCGCCGAAAGGTTGACACCGCCGACCCATGGGCAGCAGGCTGGATCCGGTTGTCGGCGACCCTCGCAGACTTCGAAGGACGCTCGACAGCGCTCGGAGACTCGACGGATGCGGGTTATCCCCCCGCAGTCCCATCTCGTAGTTCGGACCTGAAACCTACCGACGCGGAGGTTGGAATGTCTGACCGAAAAGGCCGTAAGCCCGGCCAGATGGCGAACAAGGTCAAGCAGGACATGAAAGACCAGGGCCAGCGCATGGCTGACGGCATGGATCGCATGGCCGACGACGCCAAGCGCGATATGGACCGCCTGGGCGACGGCATGAAGCGCGAAGCCCAGCAGGCGCGCTCGGAGATCAAGGGCATGAACCAGGAGATGAAGGACAAGCTGCAGCACCACTAGCCGTGCGCAGCCGAAACGGCCGGTCCATCCCCTCCCGATGGACCGGCCGTTTCAGGTCAGGACCATGACCGCGATGCCCGCGGCGACCACGCAGGTGGCCAGGACGCGGGGCTTGCCGAAGCCCTCCTTGAACCAGACCGCACCGATCACCGCCGCGATGATGATGCTCGATTCCCGCATGGCCGCGATCGAGGCCAGCGCACCGCGGGTTTGCGCCCACAGCACCAGCCCGTAGGCCGCGACGCTGAGTACGCCGCCGAGCAGACCGATATGCCAGACCGGGCGGACGCGCGGCCACAGCTTCGGCCCGATCCAGGCGAAAACCAGGATCGGCATGGCGACCTCGCCGAGCAGCATGAGCCAGGCGATATAGCCGAGTGTGCTGTGCGACAAGCGAATTCCGGTGCCGTCCACTACCGTGTACGCGGCGATCACCAGTCCGGTGGTGACGGCCGCACCGATGGCGGCCGGGCGACTGGGGTTATCGCGACGACCCCAGAAGACCAGGCACGCAAGGCCCATCGAGATCAGCAGGACGCCCGCGAGCTGTCCCGGGCCGGGCGTCTCCCCCAGTACGAGCGCCGCGACCAGTGCAACGACCAGGGGTGCGGTGCCGCGTGCGAGCGGATAGGTCTGGCTCAGATCGCCGAAGCGATAGGACAGCATCAGCAGTCCGTTGTAGAGGATATGCAGCACCGACGAGACCGCCAGATACGGCCAGCTGCGCGAATCCGGCACCGCCGCAACGAGAATCATGGGAATCGAGCACAGCACGCAGCCCAGCGGCACCAGCGTCAGCGCGGCGGCCTTATCGGGAATCCAGTGCGCGATGGCATTCCACGCCGCGTGCAGCACGGCCGCAACGAGAACCGCGATGAGTACGGCGATCGGAACACCGGCGGCGACGGGAACGGACGAAGCGAAAACCATTGGCGGGACTCTCTACTCGGTACCGCCCGGCTACAGGGCAGCACAATAGGAGTCCTCCAGGCTTTTATCCCTTCAGATGTCGGCGTCCGGCAGGTTGCCGTCCACCGAGGCGTAGCTCGGTCCAGTCCACCCACACCTGATTGTGTTGTCGTTCAGGCGGTGTGCGCGCGGAACCCTATACGCTGTCCCCGCCGACCCTAGCGGTAACCGCGCGTTCGCGCGAATCGCTGTTCGGCGGCGCTGCCGTCGCACCGGATCACCGTGGCACGGGATCGGTCGTGGGCATATCGGCGACGAATTCCAGAAAGCGCCGTGCCGCAGGCGAACTCGGTCCATCGTGCCGGTGCACCACCGCCACGGTCCGGCGCAGGTCCGCACCGGTGATCTGGAGAATTCGCGGGCCGTCCGGACGCTGCGCCGCGTGCACGGCGATCGATCGCGGCAACACCGCGACACCCAGGCCGAGGGCCGCGAATCGGATCATCTCCTCCACCCGAACGACCTCGAACGCGACGTGCCGGTCGATTCCGGCGCGGGCGAAACACTGGTCGACCTGTTCACGCAGGCCGTAGCCGGGCGGGAAGTCGATGAACCGCACCCGATCCAGCGCCCGCGCGGGCACCGGACCCGAGAGCGGATGGTCCACCGTGATCAGTCCAACCAGATCCTCGGTGAGCAGCTCACGCGCGATCAGTTTGGCGGGCAATGGTTTCGGCGGCAGACCGAGAATGGCCAGATCGAGTTCGGCGGCGTGGATCTGTTCGACCATCCGATCGCTGCCACCGCTGCGCAGCGCCACCTCGATACCCGGATAGCGGGCGTGGAAATTACAGAGCAGCACCGCCATATCCAGGGTGAGCGGCGGGCATTCCATCATGCCGACCGCGATATGACCGCTGATCAACCCGCGCAGTCCGGCGGCCTCGCTGGCGACCAGATCGATATCGGCCAGCGCCCGCTCGGCCAGCGGCAGCAGATGCTCACCTTCGCGGGTGAGCCGGACCGAGCGCGTGGTGCGGTCGAACAGTTTGACGTCGAGCTCATCCTCGAGTTTGCGGATCTGCTGACTCAGCGCCGACTGCACCACGAACTCACTGGCCGCGGCCGCGCTGAAACTGCGGGTGCGGGCGATGGCCAGGAAGTACCGCAGCTGTCTCAGCTCCATGACGATTATTCAATCACAGTGATAACTCTTAGCATTTCTATGTCTTTGACGCATGAATCGAGCCGTGGAAATCTCGGTGCTCCACAGCAGCGCAGTCCGCCGCGATTCGCGGCGTCAAGGAAAGCAGTATCGAATTGTTCCGCCCCGCTACACGTTTCGCGGTTCTCGCGATGGTCCTCGCGGCCACGCTGGCCGGATGCTCCACCGACTCCGAGGATGCGGGGCCGGTCGAACTCCGGCTCGGCTACTTCCCGAATCTCACGCACGCCACCGCGATTCTCGGAGTCGAGGACGGCAGCTTCCAGCAGGCCCTGGGGAGTTCGGCCACGCTGAAGGCGGCACGATTCACCTCGGGTCCGCCCGCCGTCACCGCGATCCTGTCCGATGCGGTGGACGCGGTATTCATCGGTTCCACGCCCGCGGTCAACGCGTTCCTCAAGACCAAGGGCAATGTCACCATCATCGCGGGGGCCACCTCGGGTGGCGCGCAGTTGGTGGTGCGGCCCGGCATCGAGACCGTGGCGGATCTGAAGGGTAAGTCCATCGCCGATCCCGCGCTGGGCGGGGCGCCCGATATCGCTCTCCGATACTGGCTGCGGCAGAACGGTTTTCAGACGGGTACCGCCGGTGACGGGGATGTGCACATCGTTCCGCAGGACAATGCGCAGACCGCGGCCGCCTATGCCGCCGGGGCGATCGACGGCGCATGGGTGCCGCAGCCGTATGCGGCACTGCTGGTCAGCAAGGGCGCGCACGTGCTGGTCAATGAGCGGACGCTGTGGCCGGACGGGCAGTTCAATACGACGAACCTGCTGGTCAGGTCGGCATTCATGAAGGCGCATCCGGAGGCGGTCGCGGCGCTGCTGCGCGGCCTGGTCAAGGAGACCGCGGCGGTGAACGCCGATCCCGAACAGGCCGGCCGACGCGCCAATGACGCCATCGGGAAGATCAACGGCGCTCGGCTCGGCGCTGCCGATTTGGCCGCGGCCTGGTCGGATATGACCTTCACCGTCGACCCGCTGCTGGGCACCATCAAGGAATACGCGCGGCGCGGAGCCGAGGTCGGGGTGTTGCCGACCGGCGATCTCGGTGGGCTCGCCGATCTGGGTCCGCTCAATACGGTGCTGCGCGCCGAGGGACAGTCGGCGGTGGCCGGATGATCACTCCGCGCACGCAGACCGGAGCCCGGTATCACGACTGCGGGGATGCCGCCGTCAGCCGGAAGGTCACCGAAGCCATTGCGGCACTGCCGTTTCTGGGCAGCCTGCACACCTCGACCGACACCTTGATCGCGGGCGAGATCACCGAAGTCGTGCTGCGCTACACCGTCGGCAGCTCCGGCATCGCCGACAGCGGGTGGCTCAAGCTCTGCTTCAAGTACTACTCGGACTGGGATCTGCAAACCACGGATCCGAGTGGAAGGGATTACGCCACAGCGGAACTCACGCATTGCAGCGATCTGGGCGGGGCATCGGCGGACAGTTTGGCCACCGTCCGCCGACTGCATACCCGCTACGACGTGAAAGGCGGTGAGCGGCCGTATCAGAAGGCGCTGCTCATTCACCTCGAGGACGGCTTCGTGCGGCCGGGCGATGAGATCGTCATCCGGCTCGGCGATCGGCGCAACGGCGGACCGGGCACCCGGGTGCAGACCTTCGTCGAGGACGCGTTCACCTTCCGGCTGTACGCCGATGTGCTGGGGACATCGCGGATGGGGCACGTCGAGGACCTGAGCGTGGATATCGCGGCCGGACCGCCGGGGCGGCTGGTCATCGCCGGTCCCCGGCTGGTGCGCGCCGGTGCGCCCGCACCGCTGCGGGTACATCTCGAGGATGTGTGGGGCAATGTCAGCACGGACGTCACAGCGCGCATCGAAGCGGCGGCCGGGGAGTGGTCGACCGCTGTGATGCTGCCCGAAAAGAGCTGGGCAGCAGCGACTCTCGAACTACCCGCGGTCGCGGTCGGCGCATACGATATCGGCGTCACCGCGACGCTCCCCGGCGGGCAGCGGCTCACCGACACCCGTGCCGTGGATGTGGTGACCGAACTTCCCGGTGAGCGAGCGTATTTCGCCGATCTGCACGTGCACTCCGATGACACCGTCGGCACCCAGGACAGCGCGTACAACTTCGCCTACGGCCGCGATATCGGCGGGCTGGACGTACTCGGCTACACCGCCAATGACTTTCAGGTCACCGATCAGGCCTGGCGCGAGGTGGTGGCGCTGTGCCGCGAAGTCAGCACGGACGGCGATTTCGTATGCCTGCCCGGGGTCGAATGGTGCGGCAATTCCGCCGTGGGCGGCGACCACAATGTCATCTACCTCGGCGAGGACACCGAACTGGCCAGGTCACTGCAATGGCATGACTCGATGACCAGCCGCGCGCCCACGCCGGAGCACTGGCCTATCACCGAACTGTACGACGCCTATGCCGCACGCCCGCAGGACTACCTGCTCATGCCGCATCTGGGCGGTCGCCGCGCGATTCTCGATTGGCATCACCCGGAATTGGAACGGCTCATCGAGGTGCATTCGGCCTGGGGCACCGGTTCCTGGTTCCTGCGCGATGCCATGCGCCGGGGTCTGCGGGTCGGCGTCAGCGCCAACAGCGACGAACATCGGGGCCGTCCGGGCGGCGGGGCTCCGGGGGCCAATATCTTCGGCGGGCGCGGCGGACTCACCGGTGTGCTCGCCCCCGAATTGACCCGTGCCGCGGTCGGTTCGACATTGCGGGCCCGCCGGACCTGGGCGACGACCGGGGCGCGAGCGGTCGCGCTGCTGCGCTCGGGCGAGCAGTGGATGGGCGATGAGCGGACTCGCACGGATGCGGAGATCGTCGTGTCGTATGCCCTCTACGCCGAGGGCTCATGGGACGAAATGACGATCTTCGACACCGAAGGTCCACTGCGACATCGTGATCTGCACGCCGAGACCGGATACGCACCGGATCTGATCCGGATCCGCTGGGGCGGCGCACGCCATCGGGACCGGTATCGCTGGGCATCCTGGCGGGGGCGAGTCCTGGTCGATGGGGCCCGAGTGCGGGACGCCCAGCCCTGGGCACAAATGCATCCGGAGGAGTTCCTCACCGTCGACGGCAATCGAATCGACTGGGCCGGAGCGACATACGGCGGCGATCACGGGGCGGTGCTGCGGCTCGACCGTGCGCCGGACGCGGTGCTCGATATCGAGGCGACCATCGCGGAGGATGCGCGCACCGAACGCTGCACCGTGGCGTGGAGCGATCTCGTCGACGGCCCGGTACGCCGCGAATTCGGTGGTGCGGGACTGCATGTCACGGTCGAACGACTCTCCGCCGATCCACTGCCCGGCGTGCTCACCGGGGAATTCGCGGTTCAGCTCCCGGCCGGGGACAGCGCACTGTATCTGCACGCCCGGCAGAGCGACGGGCACGATGTGTGGACCAGTCCGCTGTTCTTCACCGGCGCATGACCGCCGCGACGATGCGTCTGGATTCGGCCGTGCGAATCGAAAATGTCTCCAAGACATACGGTTCGGGGCGTACGGCGACTTCGGCGCTGGATCAGGTATCGCTGACCGTGCGGCACGGCGAGTTCGTCTGCCTGCTCGGGGCCTCCGGATGCGGTAAGAGCACGTTGCTGTCGATGATCGCCGGGCTCGACACACCCACCTCGGGGGCGATCGACACCTGCTCGGCGCGAGTCGGACTGGTATTCCAGGATCCGGCGCTATTCCCGTGGCTGACCGTGGCGGGCAATATCGCAGTGGCACTGCGTGCCGCCGGCGTGCCGAAAGCGGCTCGGGCACAGCGCATCACCGAACTACTGCGGATCGTCCGGCTGGAGGGGTCGGGCGATCGGCGGCCGCATCAGCTCTCGGGTGGGATGCGGCAGCGCGCCGCCATCGCTCGCGCGCTGGCGCAGGATTCGGAGATCCTGCTGCTCGACGAACCATTCGCGGCGCTGGACGCGATGACGCGGGATCTACTGCACGACGAGCTCGAAAGGATTTGGCGCGAGCGGGCATTGAGCACGGTGTTCGTGACACACAATGTGCGCGAGGCGGTTCGGCTCGGCGATCGGGTGATCCTGCTGTCCAGTCGTCCGGGCCGGGTCATCGAGGAGTACGAGGTGCCGCTGGCCCGGCCACGCCGCATCGATTCACCCGAGGTCGCCGTGCTGGCGGCGCACATCACCGATCGACTGCGAGCGGAGGTGGGGCGGTATGGACGCGGATAGTCGGCTACGCGCACTCGACGCGCTGGAAGCCCTGCCCGACAGGCGAAGTGGGTGGCCCGGCCGGATCTGGAGCGCGACCTGGCCCGCGCTCGCCGCGGCCGCGCTGGCCGTCGGGCTGTGGGAGTTGGTGGTGCTGAGCGGGTGGAAGGACCCGTGGGTGCTGCCCGGACCCGGTGAGGTGCTCCCCCGGCTCTGGCGGGATCTGACCGATCCGGGGTTCTGGGCGGGCCTCGGCTCGACCATGCGCCGCGCGGCCGGCGGCTTCGCGCTGTCCATCGGTGCGGGAATCGTACTGGCCGTCATCGCGATTCGGCCCCGGCCACTGCGCATCGCGGTCGGCTCGCTCATCACCGGATTGCAGACGATGCCCGCGATCGCCTGGTTCCCGCTGGCGATCCTGCTGTTCAAGCTCAGCGAATCCGCGATCCTGTTCGTCATCGTGCTGGGTGCGGCGCCGTCCATCGCGAACGGGCTGATCAGCGGAATCGACCACACCCCACCGGCTTTGCTGCGCGCGGGTCAGGTACTGGGTATTCGCGGGGTCTCCTGGTACGTGCACCTGCTGCTGCCCGCCGCGCTCCCGGCCTTCGTGACGGGTCTCAAACAGGGGTGGGCGTTCGCCTGGCGCGGACTGATGGCCGGTGAGCTGCTGGTCATCATCGGCAACCATCCGTCACTGGGCGTGCGGCTGGATTTCGCGCGCCAGACCAGTGATTCGGTGGAAATGCTCGCCACCATGATCGTGATCATGGCCATCGGCATCCTGGTGGATCGCCTGTTCTCGGCGGCCGACCACACCCTCCGCACGCGCCGGGGATTGATCGCACGCTAGACCCGGGGCGATCGGTCCCGGGTCACGGCGATCACGGACGGCTATTTCCGCAGGATCAACCTGATCGCAACCGTTGGCCGAATGACGGTCATCGACAAGGTTGGGAAGTACATACGCCGACTCGGCGGGCCGTGAACGAGGACGGGAATTATGGCATCGACACCATTGCACCTGGGCGTGGCCCTGGACGGGGCGGGCTGGCACCCGGCGGCCTGGCGGGAACCGAATTCGCGGCCCGCCGAACTGTTCGATGCGCGCTACTGGGGTGATCTCGCCGCCCTCGCCGAACGCGGACTGCTGGATTTCGTGACGATCGAGGACAGTCTGGCCGCACGCGTGGCTTCCGGTGACGGCGCCGCGCGGGTCCGGCTCGACGCCGAATTGATCGCCGCGCGCCTGGCACCGGTGACCAGCCACCTCGGGCTGATCCCGGTGGTGACGACCACGCATACCGAACCGTTCCATGTGTCCAAGGCGCTCGCCACCCTGGATTACACCTCGCGTGGCCGGGCGGGATGGCAGGCTCGTGTATCCGGAACCGCCTCGGAGGCAGCGCTTTTCGGCCGGCGCACGGTCGCCGAGCTGAGCACCGCCGAGTTGGCCGAAGCGGTAGCAACGGGCCGATTCCCGCAGGTGGTGCACGAACTCTTCGATGAGGCGACCGACGCCGTCGAGGTGGTTCGCCGACTGTGGGACAGCTGGGAGGACGATGCCGAGATTCGCGATGTCGCCGCGCGGCGGTTCATCGACCGCGACAAATTGCATTACATCGACTTCCAGGGGAAGCACTTCAGCGTGCGCGGCCCCTCCATCACCCCGCGCCCGCCGCAGGGGCAGCCGGTGGTGACGGCGCTGGCGCACGCACCGCTCATCTACGAATTCGCAGCGCGCGGTGCGGATCTGGTGTTCGTCACCCCGACGCGGGAAGACGGACCGGCACCGATCGTGCGCCAGGTCGCGGACGCCGCGGATCGAGTCGGGCGCGCCGGTGAACCGTTGCGGGTGTACGCCGATCTGGTGGTATTCCTCGATACCGGCGATGCCACCGGCGCACAGCGACTGGCCCATCTCGACGAGCTGTCCGGACGCGAATTCGTCTCCGACGCAGCTGTTTTCACCGGTAGCGCGGAGGCTTTGGCCGATCTGCTCGCCACCTGGCAGGACGCCGGGGTCGACGGGGTACGCCTGCGGCCCGGTGTGGCCGTCGACGACCTCACCGTCATCGCCGATGTGCTGGTACCCCTGCTGCAACAGCGCGGCCTGTTCCGCACCGAATACACCGAGACCACGCTGCGCGGGGTGCTCGGACTGCCCACCACCGTCCCCAACCGCTACGCGAACGCCTGAGCGAGGCCATCATGAGCACATCCCGTAAGCAGGTCATCCTCGGCGCGTACCTCGGCGGCGTGAACCACAGCACCGCCTGGTGGCATCCCGAGGCCGGCAGTCAGATCGAGTTCGACTCCTTCGAGCACACCGCGCGCACCGCCGAGCGCGGCAAATTCGACTTCTTCTTCCTCGCCGAGGGACTCATCCTGCGCGAGCGCGCGGGGCAGATCTTCGATCAGGACATCATCGGCCGCCCGGATACCCTGACGGTGCTGGCCTCGCTCGCCGCGGTCACCGAGCACCTCGGGCTGGCGGGCACCATCAACACCACGTTCAACGAACCCTATGAACTGGCACGGCAATTCGCCAGCCTCGATCATCTGTCGGGTGGGCGGGCGGCATGGAACGTCGTCACCTCGTTCGACGAATTCACCGGGCAGAACTTCCGGCGCGGCGGGTACCTGAAGCCCGCCGATCGATATGCCCGTGCCGAGGAAACCCTCGATGCCGTTCGCGCGCTGTGGGATTCGTGGGCCGACGACGATCTGGTGGCAGACAAGGAGTCCGGCCGATTCCTGGCCCGCGCCGACGCCGGTGAATTCGCCTTCCACAGTGGCCAATTCGATATCAGCGGGCGTTTCGACGTACCGCGCAGCCCGCAGGGGCGACCGGTGATCCTGCAGGCCGGGGTCTCACCGCAGGGCCGGGCGTTCGCGGCCGCGAACGCCGACGCCATCTTCTCCCCCTACGGCAAGCTGCCCGAGGCGGCCGAGTTCTACCGCGATATCAAGGCGCGCGCGGTGGCGGCCGGGCGTTCGGCGGATGACATCAAGATTCTGCCGTCGGCGAGTTTCGTGCTCGGTGACACCGAGGCCGAGGCGATCGAGAAGTATCACGCCGTTCGCAATGAGCAGGTCACCGGGCAGACCGCGCTGATCCTGCTGGAGCAGATCTGGAATCGCGATCTGTCCGCCTACGATCCGGAGGGTCCGGTGCCGTCCATCGATCCGGATCCCGATGCGCCGCCGATCATTCAGGATCGCGCGTTCGTACATCAGGATCGGTTCGCGACCGCGCAGCGGCTGCGCGATATCGCCGAGGCCAAGAAGCTGACGCTGCGCGAGGCCGTCATCGATCAGTTCGAGCGGGGTCCGCTGGTCGGCACCCCGGCGCAGGTGGCGCAGCAGATCGACGATTTCGTGCGCAATGACGGTTCGGACGGGTTCATCCTCGGCTCACATCTGGTGCCGTGGGGTCTGGACGAATTCGTCGATCGGGTGGTGCCGCTGCTGCAGGATCGGGGCGTGCTGCGCACCGAGTACACCGGAAATACGTTGCGCGACAACCTCGGTCTGCCGTCGGTGCGTTCGGCCACCGCGGTCACCGCCGAGAGCTGATCGGGGCCGGTGTGGTCGTGCACTAGCCCAGCGCCTCGACCTGGTCGGCGACCACACCGGTGAGAATCGCGCGGGCCACGGCGAGCAGCTCCGCGACCTTGGGGGAAGTGAGCTCGTAGGTAACCGAGAGGCCGGTGCGGCAAGCGCGTACCAAACCGGCGCGGCGCAGAATCGAAAGCTGCTGGGAGAGATTCGCCGCTTCCACGTCGATCTCCTCCAGCAGCTCCGAGACCGCGTGCGCACGCACACTGAGCAATTCCAGGACGCGAATGCGCACGGGATGGCCCAGTGTTTTGAAGAACTCAGCCTTCATTTGATAGAGCGGCCGCTGCATCGATGGCATTACGTGGCCACCCTTTCCGCCAGGTGAATCAGATTTCGAGCTCTTCCTCGATGTCCTTCAGCCGATGCCTGGCCAGCGCCAGGTTGCCGCGTTTGCGGTCCAGGGCGACATAGAGAAACAGACCGTCAGCCCTGCGACCACGCGTCGGCCGGATGAGATGGTACTGGCTGCCGAGCGTGATCAGGACGTCTTCGATCTCTTCGTTCAGCCCGAGTTGGTCCATCGTGCGAAGCTTCGCACGCACCAGTTCGGTATTGCCCGCCGCGGCGACCTCCAGGTCCAAATTCTTCGAACCGCCGAGGGTTCCGAGCGCCATACCGCTGTTGTAGTCGACGACCGCCGCGCCGAGCGCGCCGTCCAGCAGCATCATGTCTTTGAGCGCGACTTCCATATTCGCCATGATCATTCCTTTCCCGCATCGCCAAAAGCCTTGGCGTGCCGAGACGCTACCTGCGGCGGCGGTGAATCACAGTTGATTGCTGAAGAATTCCGCAAGGTATGCAATTCACTATTTCTGCAATCAGCGGGTTAGCACCGAGACGGTGCTGTCGCCCAGGTCGGCCACGTAGACCGTATGCGTGGCGGGGTCCACGGCCAGGCCCTGCGGACCCTGACCGACGCGAACGGTATCGGTGATCGCGCGGCCGGCGGTGTCGATCACCGACACGGTGAGCGCGGCATTGTTGGCGACGTACGCGCGGCGAGCACCGGGGTCCACGGCCACCGCGATCGGCAGATCCCCGGCGGGGATGGCGGCGGTGACCACGCGCGAGGAGATATCGAGCACCGAGATCACATAGTTCTCGTGCACACCGCCCACGACATAGGCGGTGTGCGCACCGGAGTCGACGGCTATGGCCAGCGCCCCGCCGCGTACCGGGATACCGGCGGAGACGGCGCGGGCCTCGGGGTTGATCACCGACACGGTGTTGTCGCCATTGGCGACGTAGGCGGTATGCGCGCCGACATCCACCGCCACACCGTTCGGATTCCTGCCGACCGGGATGGTGGCGGTGACCGTCCGCGCATCCGTGTCGATCATCGAAACAGTGTTGTCGCCAGGACTTCCCATGATGCTGCCGCTGGTGACATAGGCGGTATGGATATCGGGATCGACGGCCACGCCGGTCGGATTCCTCCCCACCGGGATACTGGCCGTGACCGCGTGTGAGACCGTATCGATGATCGAGACGGCGTTGTCGCGGGCATCGGTCACATAGACGGTGTGCGCCCCGGAATCGACTGCCACGCCGTTCGGGTATTTCCCAACCGGGATCGTGGCAATGACTGTGCGAGAGGCGATATCGATGACCGAGACGGTATTGGCCGCACCGTTGGTCACATAGGCGGTGTGCGCGGCGGAGTCGACGGCGATCGCATTGGGGCTCTGCCCGACCGCGATCGTCGCGGCGACGGGGGTGGTGCCGATGCCCGAGGAGTCATCCCAGCCACGAACTGCCGCCGTTGTTCCCAGGATCGCCACGGCCACAACGACTCCCGCGATCACCCGACGACGGTATTGCCAGAGAACGGAGCGGATCGCCGCGGGGCGGGAAGGCCGCGGGGATCGTGGGCTGTCCAGCGGTGGCACGTGTATCGCTGGAATACGCTGGGGCGGTATGGGATTGCTCGGCCGGGTGACGCGAACCGGACGTGGCCGGGTGACGCGAGTCGGGGTGGGCGGTGCGGCAGCACGGCGCGCTGGCTCGCGGTCGGCACCCGGGTTCAGGCACCGCCCGGCGTCACGGGCGAACTGTGCGCAGGTGGGATAGCGGTCGGCGGGATCCTTGGCCAGCGCCCGGGCCAGCACCGCGTCCAATGCGGTGGGAAGTAAAGGATTCCGGCTACTCGCGGCGGGAATGGCGGCCTGTAGGTGTGCGGCGATCAACTGGTTCAGGTCGGTGCCGCGATAGGGCACGGTACCGGTGACCATCTGAAAGAACGTGCAGCCCAACGAATACACGTCCGCACGGCCGTCGACGGTCGCGTCGAGCAGCAGTCGCTCGGGAGCCACGTACTGGAAGCTGGCGGGCACCTGGCTCACGCTGGTGAGCCGAATACTCTCGTCGAGCGCCTTGGCTATTCCGAAATCGGTTATCAGCGAACGGGTTTCGGCAAGCAGGATATTCGCGGGTTTGACGTCCCGATGAACGATGCCCCGAGTGTGCGCGTAATCGAGCGCGGCGGCGACTTCGGCGAGGATGTGCACCGCCGCGGGCAGCGGAATCGGACCCCGCGTCAGCACCCCGGCCAGATCGCTGCCTTCGACGAAGGCCATGGCGATCCACGGTCGCCCGGCCGATTCACCGCGCGCGTGCACGGTGACGATATTCGGATGATCCAGGCGGGCCATCGCATCGGCCTCGCGCAGGAAGCGCCGCGCCAGCTCCGCATCCCCGTTGCCCTTGAGAATCTTGAGCGCCACGAATCGCGGCAGGTCACGGTCCCGGGCCAGGTACACCTCACCCATTCCGCCCGCGCCGAGCAGGCGCTCGATGCGGTACCCCGCGAAGGACTCACCGGCATCCAGCGTGTTCCCCACCGGCATATCCTTCCCGCCCGCGATTGCGCCTGCGGCCCACGATGTTACGCGCGGCAGGTCATTTCGACAGCGGTCATGCCCCAGCTTCTCGGGGCTCGGGAAGTCATCTGAAGTGCGCGCATTTCGAATAGGCTCCGGCCGTAACCGTCAGCCCTCCCGGAGGTTCCGCAATGTCAACACCGCTCGCCCGCAATCGAATCCGCGTCATTGTCGCCGCACTCGCGATCGGCGCCACCGTCACCACCGCCGCCACCGCCCAGGCCGCGCCCGTCGCTCCGGGCGCACCCTCGATCGAAAGCCCCGTCGCGGCGCCGAATACCGGTTCGAGCGCGTTCGGAATCGACTGGGATTCGGGCATGATCACCGCCTCGGCCGCGGCCCCGTTCGCCATCACCGCCGTGATCGCCTGCCTGATCGGGATGAATACCGGCAGCGTCAAGTCCACCCCCGGCAACGACAACCCCTGCCTGCCCATCTGACCTCGGTGCACCGCCGGCTACCGTCGGGCAGTGAACCCAGCAGATACGCGCCGCCTCAAAGACGGCGACCTCGACTCCCGCAAGGAACATCTCCGACTACTTCTCGAGCGGGCTGCTGACGGCGATACCTCCGCCGAGGAGGCATTGCGCACGCTGGTGCGCGACTATCCGGGCTACCACCGCACGATCTACAGCCTGGCGTTGAATCGCGCGGCGGACTTCGGCGACGACACCCTGCGGGAACCGCTGCTCGCCGCGCTGGCCGATACCAGGTACAACTGCCAGGCCTGGGCGGCGATGGGATGCGCGGCGCTCGGTTTCCGCGACGCGGTTCCCTATCTGGTCGCGATGCTGGAACATCCGCAGGAGATGGCTCGCGAGCAGGCGGTGATCGCGCTGGGCCTACTCGGCGACCAGTCGGTGGTCCCGGCGCTCACGCCCGTACTGCGGGACCAGATCGCGGGCATGCGCGAACGAGCCGCGGAATCGCTGGGCCAGATCGGCGGTGACGCCGCCCTGGCCGCACTGTGGGATGAATTCGAGCACCGCCGGTACTACCGCATCGGCTATATCGCCAGCGCGCTGTCCACCTTCACCCCGGACATCATCCCGAGACTGTGCGAAGCCGCCGACAGCTCCGATCCCGACCAGCGCTACTGGGCGGCCGTCGCGCTCGGCTCGACCGGCGACGATCGTGCCGTGCCGACCCTGGAACGCCTGCTGGCGAACGACCGGGGCTCGACGGTCTTCGACGGCATGGTGAGCGTCGCCGCGAAGAAAGGGCTGCGCACATTGCGGCGAATCCAAGCCGCGATCGCAGCCCGCGAATCCTGAACGGGCACGGGGGAATCAGTCGATCTTGACGCTCATGCCGTAGTCGATGGTGTTGTGATGCGGCGAGGTCACGGTGAGCTGGTAGGAACCGTTGACGGGCAACACGACTCGAGTCCACTGGTTCTGGTAGGACAGGGTTCCGGTCGGGCCGGTGACGGTGACGACGACGTCGGACCAGTTGGGGTTGGCGTCGACGATCATCACCTGGCCGCCGCGGGCGTCGACCTGATAGGTGTCGTGGCTGAAGCCGGTGAGACGGCCGCTGACATAACCGTTGTCGGTGCCGTAGGCGAAGTAGATCTGGTGCACGTTATCGGCACTGGCGGTGCCGCTGCCCAGGATGGTGGCGGTGGACGCGGCGGCGAGGACGGCGGTGGCGAGCAATTTCTTTTTCATGACACCGATGGTGGGCGGCGCGACCAATCAGATCCCAAGCGCGCGCTAATGACGGAAACCGGGCGGTTGGACGCCCGGGAGGGAATGCGGCAGGCCGAATATGGGGAAGACGGAGTTCTCGAAGGCGGTCATGGCTCGGATTCCGTTGTCGGCGAGGGTTATCACGAACAGGCCCGCTCCGGCGAGACCCGTCGGGGTGTGCCGGTAGACACCGAACGCCGGTTGGCCGTTGGCCCGCGCCGGGATCAGTTCGAATCTCCGGGCGGAGCCGAAAAGGAATGCCAGGAAACGGGTTACGCTCGCGCGGCCACGGTATTCCAGGGGTAGCGGCGGCATCGATATGAAGACATCGTCGGTCAGCAGGGCCACCACGGCGTCGATGTCGGCGGACTCGTACGCGCTGACGAACTTCGCCACGATCGCGTCTTCGGCCGAATCGCCCGCGGGCGGCCGGTCTCCGGTGACGCCCCGCATTCCCGCACGCGCGCGTTTGAGCGCGCTCTTCACCGATTCGACTGTCGTATCGAGCATTTCGGCCACTTCGTGCGCGTGGAATCCGAGGACATCGCGCAGGATGAGGACGGCGAGCTGCCGTGGCGGCAGGATCTGCAAGGCGGTCACGAAGGCCAGGGAAATGGATTCGGACTGCTCGTAGCGCGCCTCGGGACCGAGCGGCACACTGACCGCTCCGTCCAGTAGAGCATCGGGATATGGCTCCAGCCAATGAATTTCACCGAGCCCGGTGGGTTCAGGTGGTTCGATTCCCGCGATGTCCCACTGCTTCGCGGGACGGCGGCGGGCCGAGCGCAGCGCGTCGAGGCAGCGATTGGTGGCGATGCGGTACAGCCAGGTGCGCAGCGAGGCGCGGCCGTCGAAGCGTTCGAGTCCGCGCCAGGCGGCGAGCATCGTGTCCTGTAGCGCGTCCTCGGCGTCCTGGAACGATCCGAGCATGCGGTAGCAGTGCACCTGTAGTTCGCGACGATGCGGCTCGGTCAGCGCGCGAAAGGCCTCACCGTCTCCGGCGCGCGCCCTCGACATCAGATCCGTTCTCGGCATGCTCGCCGCCCTGTTCCCGGTGTGTGACTCCATGCGGTATGGACGCCGGCCGAGGCCGGAAAGGGGCGGTCGCCCCCTTTTCCGCCGCCGTGGCGTCCACACCGGTGACAGCCGACAGTAGTTCGAAGGAGTACGGAAATGGGAAAGATCGTCATCAGCGCCAACGCGACCCTCGACGGAGTGGTCCAGGACCCCGACGGCCAGGAAGGGTTCGCGGCGGGCGGCTGGTTCCACCGGTTCGCGGGCACCCGGGATCTCGCGGACTGGACCGACAATGAGACCCGGGAGGTGCTCGCCGCCGACGCACTGCTGCTGGGCGGGCGGAGCTTCGACTGGTTCGCGACCCGGATGCACGGGGCGGATGTCCGCGTCAGTCGTACCTGGGCGGACCGCATGAACACCCTCCCAAAATACGCCGTGTCCTCGACCGCCGAGGGCCCGCGATGGAACAACACCACGGTCCTCAACGGCGATGCGGCAAAAGAGATTTCGGAGCTGAAGCGAAAGGTTGACGGAGACATCCTGGTCTACGGCAGCTATCAGCTCGCGCGCACGCTGCTGGCGGAGCAGTTGGCCGACGAACTGCGGCTGACAGTCTTCCCGGTCGTACTGGGAACCGGCCTGCGCGTCTTCGACGAGATCGGTGCCACGACACCGCTGCATCTGGTCGAGACGCGCAAGATCGGCGACGGCCTGATGTGCTGCACATACGAATTCACGCACGCCTGACGACCGAGTTCGCCGCCGGACGACCTCCGGCGGCGAACTCAGTTCAGCCAGGCCCCCACACCGGTGACCTTGGTCAGCCGCACCCGGATCAGATGCCCGAGTCCCAGCGCCGGATCGCCGAGGAAGTCCGCATCGGGACCGATGTACGCCTTACCCAGGCGATTCAGCAGAGCGCGTCCGTCCCCGCCCTCGACCACCTCGGCATGTCCTTCCGCCACCAGGTATTCGGCCAGCCCATGCGAATCGATGACACCGGATTCGTACGAGATCGACACCCGCGAATCCCGTTGCAGATTCCGGATATAGCGCTTGTCCATACTCATCGAGCCGATGGTCAGCGCATCGGCCTCGGCATGGGTCCATACGCACCGCACATAGGGTGCCCCGTCCTCGTTGATGGTGACCAGGTGGGCGAGCAATCCGCCATTGATCGCTGCTGCGGCCTTCGCGGGCAAGGTAGTCGACATGGGATGACGGTAACCGCCGCCCGCCGATTCAGCGGTGTCACGCGGGAGTCAGGTCATGAGGCCGCTCTGGTAGGCCAGGACGACCGCCTGGGTGCGGTCGCGGGAGGCGGTTTTGGCGATGACATGGGCGACGTGGGTGCGGGTGGTGGCTTCGCTGATGAACAGGTCGGTGCTGATTTCGGCGTTGGAGTGGCCGAGTGCCATGAGTACCAGCACTTCTCGTTCTCGGGCGGTCAGGGTCGAGAGAGTGGCGGGGGCGGTGGCTGCGCGGGGGCCGGTGCGGCGCAGGGCGCCCAGGACGCCGCCGACGATGCTGGGATCGAGCCAGCCGTCGCCCGCGGCGCAGCGGCGCACGGCTTGGATGAGGTCCGCGGGGGCAGCCTGTTTGAGCAGGAAACCGCTCGCGCCCGCGGCGAGCGCCTCCTGGACCATGGTTTCATCCCGGAATGTGGTGAGCACCAGGACCGCCGGTGCGCCGGGTTCGGCGGTGATCGCCCGGGTGGCGGCGACCCCGTCCAGCAGCGGCATCCGCAGATCCATCAGGACCACTTGGGGCGCAAGGGTTTTCACGGCCGCCACTGCGGCGGCTCCGTCACCGGCCTCGCCGATCACCTCGATATCGGCGGCCGTGCCGAGCAGCATGACGCAGCCCGCGCGCACCAGCGCCTCGTCCTCCGCGACGAGCACGGTGATCGTCATGGCATACCCGTCTCGGCGGGCAGGCTGGCGTGCACGAACCAGCCGTCACCCTCTGGGCCGCAGGACAATTCGCCGCCAAGGGCGTCGAGGCGCTCGCGGAGACCGTGCAGGCCGGTACCGGCGGAGAGTGCGGCGGCGGCCGGTGGCGCGCTGCCACCGGAACTGCGGACGGTCAGGTCGAGGGTGGAGGGATTCCAGGCGACGCTGAGCGTGACCTGTGCGCCGCGGCCCGCGTGTTTGGTCGCATTGGTGAGCGATTCCTGAACGGTCCGGTAGGCGGCCAGATCGGCGATGGGATCCAGGGGCCGCGGTGTGCCGGTGATCTCGCTGTGCACGCGCAGCCCGGCGTGCCGGGCGGATTCGAGCAGCCGACCGGCGTCGGCGAAGCGCGCCGGAGCCGCGTCGGCCGGATCGGTCGAGCGCAGCAATCCGAGCATGGAATGCAGTTCGGTCATGGCCTGTGCGCCCGCGTGTTCGATGACCTCCAGCGCCTGTTCCACGCGCGGATCACCGCCGGTGCAGAGTGCGCGAGCGGCTCCGGCGTGCAGGATCATGCCCGCCACCGCACCGGTGACGCTATCGTGCAATTCGTGCGCGAGCCGCAATCGCTGTGCGATGAGCTCCTTTTCGGCCTCGGCGGTCAATCGTTCTCGTTCGGCGCGGGCGTGTTGTTCCCGGGCGTGCACCACCCGTCCCGAGCCCCAGGCCACGGACAGAATGATCGACCAGATCACGATGGCGGCGAGGAAATCGCTGATCCGGGGCTCGGGCGCGGCGGACTGCGCGGATCGGTAGCTGAACAGTCCCAGTGGCAGCGCGGAGGCGATGAGCACGATCCGGGCGGTCAGCGCGGACGCCCGGCGCGCCACCGCGTAGACCGCGATAAGCAGGTAGGTGAACGGATAGTAATCCGGGACAACGAGATTCGCGCCGGTGTGCACCAGTGCCAGCAGCCACACCTCGAGCGGGAACCGGTGGCGCAGCAGCAGCGCCGCGCACATACCGAGGGCGAGTGTGGGCACCAGCCAGAACGGCAACCGCCCGCTACCGGTCAGATCCCGATGATCCCCGCCCCAGAAGGCCATATCCACGCCACCCGCCAGCACGACGAGTGCCAGGTCGGCGAGCCTGTGCCGCAAAGCGGGCGAAAGCCATGAATCGGCCACTGTCCCACCAGCGTCCGCCGCCTTCATGCGCTGCATTTTCCCACAGATCACCGCGCGCGGGGAGGTGCTCCCGGCCGAGATGACCTCCCCGGCAGGCGAACCGGCGAGCTTCAGTCGTTGCCGAACAGGTGCAGCAGCCAGCGAATCGGATCGTCGGCGACGTGCGGGGTCATATCGGGCGCGGCGGGGGGCGGGGCGGCGGCGAGCACCCGGCGGACGGCGGCAATGATTTCCGCCCGGGTCGGCTGCACGAACGGCTCGATACCCTCGGGGTCCTCGTGCAATTCGACCGGGACGCCCACCGCGGGAGCAACCGAGGCGACAGCCAGCTGGAGCAGCACCACATCCGGGGCATCGGGAAGCACCCGGACCCGAACGATATCGACGACTTCCGCGATATCGCCCGCCGCGGCGAAGATTCCGACCCGCACCGCCCGCGGCTCCTCCCCGAGTATCCGGTTCAGCGGCGGATCGACGAGGGCGAATTCCGGCTCGATCAGAGTGGCCGCACCGAGGAATTCACCCGTGGCCCCGGCATCACCCACCCCGTACACCACCACGGAGGCCTGCCTTGTCATATCGGCAGTGTCGCACGAATCGCGGTACTACCGCGCGGAGATGAGCCCTCTCATCGCGCCACGGTAGGCGCGGAACACCGCAGCGGGCCGATTCGCGCGAGGGCCGCGCCGGGGGATTCTTGACTCGTTCGATCCACCGGCCCAGAGCACGAGAAAGGCAGCAGCACAATGCTTCCCGACGCGGCCTTCACTTTTGCCCACCCCGACTACTACCAACCGGTCGATGACGTCGACCCGGGCCGGCGATACAACCCGACCCGGCCGCCGCACGGCTGGACCCGGCAGCGGTCCGAGATCTGGACGCACTGGACGCCGCCGCGCGCCGAACTCCCCGCACAGGGCTGGAAGGTGCACGTGTCGAGCACGCTCGGCTCCGCACAGCAGGTGCTCGACGTGGTCAGCGCCGCCTGCGCCGAGCTGGGTGTGCCGTTCAAGCACCTCGCCGGGCGGAACTACTTCCTGTGGCTGCACGGCAAACACGGCAGCCGCGTGCAGAGCGGCAAGTTCTGCGCGCTCTACCCCCCGACGCCACAGCTGGCATACACGCTGCTGAACCGGCTCGAACGCGAATTGACCGGTGTCGCAGGGCCGTACGTGCTCACCGACCGGCGATTCGGATCGTCACAGTGCGTGTCCTATCGGTACGGGTCGTTCCGGCCGCGGTACCGGTTGCAATCCGACGGCACCCGGCAACCGACCATGCTCGCCTTGGACGGCACCGAGATTCCGGACGAGCGCGGCCCTGGCTTCCTGCTGCCCACCGGCATCGCCGACCCCTTCGATACCGCTCCGAACCCGGACGACGAGGGTGATGAGGTCAGCTTCCACGGCTACACCTTCGAAACCATGCTGCGGCCGAGCAACGCCGGCGGCGCGTATCGGGCCCGTTGTGCCGACGGCACAACGGTATTCGTGAAGGAGGCCAGGGCGCACAACGGCTACGCCGGTGACGAACCCGCCCGGGAACGCCTCGAGCGCGAGTATCTGACCCTGCGCGCCCTGCACGCCCTCGCACCCGGCCTCGCCCCGCGACCGCTGGATCTGTTCGCCGAGTGGGAGCACACCTACCTGGTCACCGAATTCGTTCCCGGCCGCACCCTCAACAAATGGGTGGTCGCGAATTCGCCTGTGACCCAGGCCAAGCCGGATGCGACGGTGTTCCCCGCCTATTACCGGCGCTGCGGGCACATTCTCGATCAGCTCGCCGCGCAACTGGCCGCGCTGCACGAGTTCGGCTACGCGTTCATAGACCTGTCCCCCGGCAATATCCTGATCGATGACGACGATACGGTGCGCCTGATCGATTTCGAGGCCACCCAGCCCGTCGACCATCCGCTCGGGCTGCTCGGCACCCCGGGATACGAACCGCCGGAATCACGTTCGCCGGGCGCGCGCGCCGCGCTGGACCCGGTGCGGGTGGACGACTACGGTCTGTCCGCGCTCGCACAACTGCTGGTGTTCCCGATGCACGAGACCGCTCGGCGCAGCCCGCACACCCTGGACCACCTGCACGCGGAACTGGCCGAGATCTGCCCGCCGCCGCAACCGCTGTGGACGGCCGTGCTGCGCTCGCGGCGCGAACCGGACGCACCGGATCTGCCGACGCCCGGCGAAGTGCGCTCGGCACCGCTGGACAGCACCCGATGGCTGCGCGATCGCACGGCCGACGCCCTGCGGGCGATGGCCGATCCCGGACATCAGCGCTGGGTGTATCCGACCGCGCCACAGGGACATCGGACCAACACCCGGTGCGTCGCCCACGGCACCGCGGGCGTACTGCACGCACTGCGCGCCGTCGGCCACGAGATCGATCCGGCGGTGCTGGAGCGACTGCGCGTCGACGCCCTGCGCGAGCGCCGGGCGACCGGACCGGGTCTGCTGTTCGGCAATGCCGGAATCGCCTGGGTCCTCGACGATCTCGGCGAGCGGGACGCGGCGCTGGCCCTGCTGGCCGAGGCCGATACGCACCGGCTCACCACCGAGGCGGCGGGCTGGGGCGGCGGAGCGGCGGGGGTTGCCATGACCCACCTCTCGTTCTTCCATCGCACCGGCGATCCGAATCATCTGGACCGGGCGCAGCGGCTGCTGGACGCGATACCCGACGGCGATGCGCTGATTCCCGCGCTCGGCCGCGACCACGCCTCCGGACTCGTACACGGACGGCCGGGCATCGCGCTCGCGCTGTACTACCTGTCCAGGTTCACCGGAGCGGACGAACCGTTCCAGCGCGGACTGCGAATGCTGCGCGCGGAACTGGTGCACGCCGAACCACTGCCGGTGGGCGCCACCGGGTTTCGGGTCTCCACCCGCGACCGGCGCAATATGCCGTACCTCGGGTGCGGCAGCGCGGGCTACCTGCACGTGCTGGCGCGCTACCTCGGCCATCGACCCGATCCGGAACTGACCGAACAACTGCGTGCCTGCGCACGGGCGGTCGGCATCCGCTTCACCGCGGCGCCCGGTCTACTGCTCGGGCAGGCGGGGCTGGTGCTCGCGCACACCGACGTGGCGCGCCGGTTCCCCGGGGAGAAGTTCCTGCCCGATCCGCTCGCCCGGCCGACCGCGCTGTTCCTGCACGCGATCCCGCACGAGAGCGGCGTCCGCTGGCTGGGCGAGCACGGTCAACGGCTCAGCGCCGATCTGGCCAGCGGTTCCGCGGGCATCCTGCTGGCCCTGCAACACGCGACGGTCGGAGTCACCGACCCGCTGTTCACCCTCGACCACTGCCTCGACGACCGGAGTCGCGCGGCAGCACCGACCACAACCATTCCCGAGAGGAGGTGAATCACATGATCAACGTGCTCAAGCTCCAGCTGAAGTCCGATCCGGAAATCGGCGACGACGCCCCCGACAGCACCAAGAGCATCCTGCTCTGCATCGACGGCGGGGAGGTCGCTCAGTAATTCGCACCCAATTCACGCTCTCGCCGAGCTCGGGCCACCGAGCTCGGCGAATGCGTCTCATCGACAAGGCAATTCGAGGAATAGAGATGAAAAACCCACTCCCACTACTGGTTATGTCCCCCGGCGAGGACGTATTCGACGACGCGCCGGTCAGCGCGCTATCGGTCGTCTTCTGCGACGACGCGTATTTCGGGTGACACGATGGACCGATCAGCTGCCGCCGCGCCAGCGGCCGATCTGCGGCGCTACCGCATAGCGCAGGCGGCATCGACCTTCGGAAGCACGCTCACCGGCACCGCGGCATCGGTTGTCGCGGTCATCGGACTCGGCGCCGGTCCGCACGCCGTCTCGCTCATCGTGCTCAGCGCGATGCTGCCGACGCTGGTGTTCGGGCCGTTCGCGGGTGTGTTCCTGGATCGGGTCAGCAGACCGCGGCGGATGCTGCTGACAACCGATCTGATGGCTGCGGCGGCGGTGCTCGCGGTGGCGGCGGCCATGGTCGCGGGTGTACTGAATGTGGCCGGGCTGGCGGCACTTTCGATGATTCTCGGCATGACCCGGGTGGTATTCGAAGGCGTCTATTTCGCCCACCTGAACACCCTCATGGTCGCCGATCTCGGGCGGGCGCGGGCTGATCTCCAGTCCACCACGATGATGTCGCGGTCGGTGGCCACGTCGATCGCGGGTCCACTGGTGGCCTCGGTCGGCGCGGCGGCGATGTTCGCCTGCGATGCGGTGACGTATCTGTTCAGCGCCTACTGCCTGATCCGGCTCGAGGCGCCGGACCGGCGGGTGGTCGAGCGGCACGACCGATTCGATCGTGAATTCCTCGACGCCCTACGGGTGCTGCGCGGTCATCCCCTGCTCGCGGCATTGACGCTGTATCTGCTCGTGGGCGGGATGGCGGCGGGCGGGGTTTCGGCGCTGCGGGCGGTATTCCTGCTGCACGAGGTCGCGTTACCCGTTGCGGTGTACGGGATCCCGGCGGTGGCGGCGACGCTGTGCTCGGCCGCCGGGGCACTGCTCGCGCCTCGTCTGCACGCTCGCGGGGTGCCGCCCCGGCGAGTGCTGTCGGTCGCGGTATTCGGCGCGGCGCTCGGTGCTCTCGCACTGCCGATGGCGACGGGACCGGCGGCGGTCGTACTGCTGGCCGCCAGTATGGGTGCGGCGGTGCCCATGTTCTTCGGCGCGGTGCTCAATATCGCGCTGGTGACGGTGCTGTGCGACGGTGTCGGCGACGGCTACTTCGCGCGCATCGGCGCGCTACTGGCGACCGGGACCACGGCGGCGAGTCTGGTCGGCGCGCTGCTCGGTGGCGAAATCGGCGAAAGATGCGGCGCGCGAACCGGAATCTGGGTCTTCGCGGCCGCCGATCTGATCGCGGCCGCCATCTTCCTCACGACCGTCGGCCGCACCGCTGCGGGCAGTGACGGTGCTGTCGAGCCGATACCGGAGGTGGCGCGATGAACGCCGAATATCCAATCCCGCCACGCTCCGATTCGCGAGATGTCCTGCACGGCATCTCGATTCCGGATCCGTTTCGCCCGCTCGAGGACCCGGGTGATCCCGAGGTGCTGGCCTGGGCGGCGGCACAGCGGCAGCTGGCGGGCGACTATCTCGCGGCGCTGCCCGGGCGCACTCGGTTGCGCGAGGTACTGCGCGAGATCATCGTGCCGGGACCGGTCGCGTCATCGGTGAAAACCGCCGGAGCGCATCGCTTCCGGGTCGCGCGCCCACGCCCCGGCCTGCCCTGGGAGCTCCAGACCGACCGGGGAGCGCAGGAGGGCTGGCGGACGCTCATCGACGCGGCGGCATTGGGAGCGGACGCGATCCTGCGCCGCTGGGTGCCGTCACCGAATGGCAGCTACGTTGCCGTGCAGGTGACCTCGGGCGGGGCCGAGGATTCGACCCCGCTCTCGCTGGTCGACGCCTCGACCGGCGAAGTACTGCACACGTGCGCTTCGACCCGGTATTCGCCGGTGGCGTGGCTGGCCGACGAAAGCGGCTACTTCTATGTGCGCCGTAACGACAACCGTTGCGGCAGTGGTGTTTATCGGCATCAGGTGGGAACCCCGGTCGGTTCCGACGCACTGCTCATCGGTGACGAGGATCCGATGGGACGCTTTCATCTCGCCTTCTGGCAAGACCGCTGGCTGGTCATCACGGCCCGATCCGGCACCAGCCGGACCACCCGGGTATCGATCGCCGATGTGGCGGCCGGCGATTCGCCGCGGCCGCTCGACCTCGGCGGGCTGTCCGCGGCCGGTGTGGTGATCGACGATGCGGGCCGCATCCTCGCGATATCCACGGCCACTTGCGAATTCGGTCAGCTGCTGGTCGCCGAACCGACGCCCGGCGGCGGCTGGGGCGGTTGGCGGACCCTCGTCGAAGGCAGCGAGGTCGCGGTGCTGGCCGCCTTCGCCCTGGCCGCGACCGATGACGGCGACCGGCTGGTGCTGCTTCGCACCCGGGACGGCTATTCGGAGCTGTCGGTGCACGAAGCCCGCTGCGGCACTTGGCTGCTCGACGCCGAACTGCCCGGGGCGGGCACGATCGCCGCGATCGAGCCCACCGAGGACCCGGGTGTCCTGCTACTGAACTACACCGACTGGATCCGCCCGCTCGGAAAGTGGCGACTGGACCTGGCGACGGGGCGGGTCGAGCCGACGGAACCGGCACCGCACACCCTGTCCGGAATCACCGTCACCAGAACGACTTACCGCTCCGGGGACGCCACCGAGGTGCCGGTGACCGTACTCGCCCCCGCCGGGCCGCAGCTGCCCCGCCCCGCCATCCTGACCTGCTACGGCGGGTTCGGAATCACCATCCGCCCGGACTATCAGCCCGATGGCCTGGCCTGGGTGCTGGCGGGCGGAATCATGGTGATCGCGGGCGTGCGAGGCGGTGGCGAACGCGGCCGCCGCTGGCACCGCGACGGCGCGGGGGCGCACAAACTCAACGCGTTCGCGGACCTGCACGCCGCTGGCGACTGGCTGGTCGACACGGGCCGCACCCGGCGTGGCGAGCTGGCGCTGCTGGGCGGCAGCAATGGCGGACTCATGGCGGTCGGCGCCATGGTGCAACGCCCGCGGGATTACGCCGCGGTGGTCAGCGCGGCCGCACCCCTGGATATGGTCCGCTACGAACGCTGGGGACTGGGCCGCGCCTGGCGCGAGGAATACGGTTCCGCCTGCGACCCGGCGGAACTGCGCGTACTGCTGCGATATTCGCCGTACTACACCGTCACCGCACGGAGCGGTGAACGGCCGCAACGCTTTCCGGCCGCACTGTTCAGCACCGGCGACCGCGATACCCGGGTGCCCGCACTGCACTCCTACAAGATGGTGGCCGCACTCCAGAGTGAGTGCGGGGCACCGGTTCTGCTGGATGTGATCGCGGGCAAAGGCCATGCCGGGGGTGGTCGCGACGCCGCCGAGGCCCTGATATCCCTGCTCGCCTTCATCGCCCATCACACGGGATTGCGGCTCGATGACCCGCCCTCGGACGACTGATGGATCGCGCACTCGCACAGCGGCATTCGCGGATCAGTGCCCGCGTTCGGTGCGGCGCGGGCATGGCGTGCGGGCTCGACGCCGCCGGATCCGCTTCGCTAGCGGAGTTTGCCCAGGGTGTCCGCCAGCGATTTCGTGGCGCCCTCCACCGCGGTGGCCGTATCGGTTCCGGAGGTGAATGTCACGGTCGCCACCGCGCCGTTGTCCAGGCATCCGATCGCGCGGGCCTCGAACAGCGCGGGGTTGATATGCGATCGGCCCCCGGCGACCTGGGCCTCGTCGCCGATCTGGAGCGGGTTCGAGATCTGGATGTCATGCGCGGAATTGAACAGCCCGACCGCGCCCTTGGCGTCGTCGTACATGCGCCTGGGATCGGTTGTGCGAGTGAGCGTCACATTGATCGACGTGGGATCGTTCCGATTGGACTCCACGGTCCAGGTCGGGGACACCGAAATCGACTGGCCCGCAAACGCCTGCGTGCGGCAGCCCGCGCCGGGGGCGATCACGGCGAGGGTTTGCGGTGTGATGAGGCTGCATTGATCCGGCAGTTCGGTGATCTTCTTACCCGCCGCTCCCGCCCCGGAGGACGAGTCCGAATTGCCGACGACGACGGCGATACCGCCGCCGATCAGCAGGACGGCCGCGATGCCGCCGCCGACCAGCCACATCGTCTTGGGACGGCGCGGTGCGGGCGCCGGTGTGACGCTCGGCGCATTGCCGTCCCGCGCGCCCGCCGACGTGGTAGTCGGTCGATCGTTGATCATGCCTCGCCCCAATCGAATTCACGCCATTCACTATCGAGACGGGACGCTAACAGACTGTGCGCGGAGCGCTTTCAGGGGCGCGGCAGGTGATAGGCCACACCGGTCAGCCGCTCGGACTCCGACCACAGCTCCGCCGCCAGCTTCCGGTCGCGCGCCCGCGGGACGGGCTCGCGCCGGACCGGATAGCCCTTGGCTCGCCCGGTGGGTCCGATGTAGTCGCCGCCGGTCAGCGCCGGATCGGTGCCGGCCCGCAGTGTCGGCAGTGCGCCCATTGCCGTGGTCTGGGTGAGAAGTCCGGAGAACCAGCGCATTTCGGGTCTGGCGAGGAATCTGGCCGTACCACCGAGGTTCTTGTTGAAATCGGAATCCGCGACCCCGGGGTAGGCCGCGAGCGCGATCAGCGATGCGCCCGCATCGGTGAGGCGACGCTGAAATTCGAAGGTGAACAGGAGATTCGCGAGTTTGGACTGCCCGTAGACATACATCGGGTGGTATGCGCGGCGCTCATAGGTGAGATCGTCGAGTTCCAGGGTGGTGCGCCGATAACCGGCCGCGCGACTGGTGACCGCCACCACCCGTCCCGCCGGTGCGGCGAGCAGCCGATCCAGCAGCAATCCGGTGAGCGCGAAATGTCCCAGGTGATTGGTCGCGAAGGTCGACTCGAAACCGTCCACGGTCCGTTGCGGCCCGGTGCGGAACAGGGTTCCGGCGTTGTTGACGAGCAGGTCGATTCGATCGAATCGCTCGCGAAGCTCCACTGCCGCAGTACGAACGGATGCGAGCGATGCCAAATCCATTCGCACCACCGGCAATTCGGCATCGGGATGGTGCTGCCGAATCGATGCCGCGACCTGCTCACCCTTGTCCACGCTGCGACATGCCAGCGCCACCCGCGCCCCGCGAGCCGCCAATTGTCGTGCGGTTTCCGCGCCGAGCCCCGCGCTCGCGCCGGTGACCACGGCCGTCCGGTCGCTCAGATCCGGCATATCCGCGGCCGTCCACGGTGCGGGCATCGGTCTTCGGTTCGACACAGTTCCAAAGGTTAGTCGTTGCGCGTTCGGGTGGAGACTGAACCTGAAACGGTCGTACTTCGTAGTGGTTTCCATAACCGACGATTCGAGGATCACCATGCGGATACCGTCCCGCCTGTTATATGCCGGCGTCGTAGCCACCGGGTTCGCTGTCGCGGCCCTGCCCGCCGTGGCCGCGGCGGCACCGGGTGGCGAGTTCCAGTCACCGTCGCAGCCCGGTGGCGTGCCGGTGGCCGAGGCGGTTCCACCCGGCGGGCTGATCACCGGATTCCTGCGAAACCAGATCACCTACTGTTCGATAATCTGTCCGCTCGCGGTCCAGACCGCCGGCACCGCCGCGACCGCCATCCAGCAGGCTCCGACCGTATATTCGGCCGCTTCACAGGACCACGACCCGACCACGGCGCTCGGCATCGCCGCGGCCTCGATCACCGGACCCACGAGTGTCACGGCGCAACAGACGATCATCGCCGACGGCACGATCGTGGCGCCACGAGCATTGAACGCCTTCGAAGTCGGCGTAATCGGCCTCCTCGATATCGGACCCGCGGCCGCCGAGGGTGGACTCCCCGCCGCGGTCGAAGCGATCCAGACCGCTCGCCAAAACACCTACACCGCAATGAACGCCCCGATCGTCCCCTATCCCCCACGCACCGTCATCCCACACGACGCCACACAGTCCGCCGTCCTCGCGGTAATCGACGCAGGCGCCGCAATCGCCTTCCCCGCCTTCAACACCATCCTGACCGCCGCCGTCCAAGCCCCCGACGCCGCGGCACAGGAACTAGCAACCACCGGCGACCCCGACCAAGCCCTCGCCGCGGGCCTCACCACAGCGGCCGCAGCCCAAGCCGAAGCCCAAACCATCGTCACCGACGCGATCACCGCCGCCATCGACCAAATCGGCGCCGCGACTCAATAGATCTCACAGACACCATCGCAGCTTCGCGTCTTGGACCCGAAGACTCACTCGAGGAGACCGTGCCGGTGCTGATGCCTACGGCCGCATCCAAGTTCCGAACGCATCAACGAGTCCGGCATAGAACTTTTCACCAGGAACCGCCCCCGGGTTGTTGCCGACGTTGAAGAAGGCTGCGTTGGTGAATTTCGCGGACGCCGATGCGTTGAGGTTCTTGTAGAACGCCAGCTTGCCCGGCCCGAATCCCACGAACAGCCAGAACACCCCCAGTGTCGCGCTGTTCTGCATCAGAGCACGGATCTCAGCTTTGTCATTCGGGTCGCCGTGGACTTGAGCAATGATGAACGCGGGCTCCCTACTACCGGACTCCTGATAGTGGCTGACAGCCTGACGCATGGCATAGGCGACATTGCCCCAACCCCAGTCGATCTGAGTGTGCAATTCCCCGATGCGCCCGCGATAGTTCTCCAGACTCAGCTCTTCCAAGAATGGTTCACGTTCGCCGGAGAAGATCACCGGAACTATGCCGTCATCGTCGAGATTCGCGGACAGGGCGAGAACGCGTTCAGCGAAAGCCTGAACGGCGAACGACTCATAGAATTCACGCATTCCGACGCCGTGATCGAGGACCAGATATACGGCAGCACGCCGGCCGGCCAGCCCTACATCCGTCAAGGCTCGACTCGCCTCGCGGGCGGGAGCGAGAAGAGCCGGGGCACGCCGCTCCACCTTCGTCAGATCGATCGCCGAAACCTCAGACGACGTCGCGGGTGATCCATTGAAGGGCACTGTCGCACTGGGGCTTTCGTCGTCATCGATGGTGACTCCGAAGTCTGCGGCAAGTCCCGCGAGGCCAGTGGAATATCCCTGCCCGACCGCGCGGACTTTCCACCCCTCACCACGTCGATACAGCTCCGCCAACACCACCAGGGTCTCGCCACCGCTGAACCCCGGTGCCTCGAACCGCATCGTGGACGACGGGGTCTGTGAAATCCGCAACTGGGGTGCGGAAGTGAACACGGCGCCAGGCTGAAGCGGGTCTGCGCTCACCGCAATGACGACCTTGTCCACATCCCGGGGAACGGTTGGCAGATCGGCCGTGACGGTTGTTCCGGAGACAGACACGCCATCCTGTGACGGGTGGTTGTAGAAGACCAGGTCACTGTCGTTGCGAACCTTGCCGCCGGATCCGATCAAAAGGGCCGAGACGTCGACAGACAATCCAGACGATGTCACATCGCAGATGACCGAACCCATTGACAGAGTGGCATTCTCACCTTTACGCAGAGACGTTGCCGAATTCAATTGTGCCCACCTCTGATACCTGAAGTCTTGCTCATGATTTCGCGCACTACGTTGCGTAGCGCGAATGATGCTATGCCACAACCCACCTGCACCACCGTGACGAATCGTGCCAATCGCGGTGAATCCACAATCCACTGATGACCAAATACCGAAGAGTCGGTTCCACTGACGGAAACGGACCGTCCAGCAAACCGAGGGGTGCGATATGAACGTAGAGAGTGGATCGTTTCGATGGTCGGAGTCGCTGAAAACCTTCGTCGGACAGGACGATACGTCGGTGATCCTGAGCAACCTCCGCGACGATGTTTCCCTGGACTTTGGCCGGTGCAGGGCAGCGCGGATCAGCGAGATCGACGCTGCGGTCGAGGTCGCGACGGACGCTCTCGTGTCCACTGGCGCGCGACGAACGCCCATAACGCTCGATGTGGCGTTCAGGCCAGCGGAGGTCGGGGTAACTCGTTCGCATTGGGCTGCCGGCTACGTCGGTGACTGTGACGACATACTGACACTCAGCCGGCACAACGGGGAAATGACCGCGGGGATTGCCGTAATCGTACCGCCGTCGATGTTGAGCAATCCGGAAGCGGTCGAGGTGATACTGCTGCCGCACCTCGCGAGGTTCAATCTGAGATTCGTTGAGCTGAAACTGTTCCCGCACGATCCGAGTAGCGAGAACTGCGATGTGCGTGTGGTGCCGGAGCCGAATTCCACGTTGGAGGATCTCGTGTACGCGGGATGTCTGTTGCGCGACGTTGTGATGGCCTCACCGTCTCTCTCGACCAGCGAGGAGCTGTTCGCGCGCCTCGAGCGAGGCGAGGTTGATTCGCTTCTAGGGGTTGCGGAGTCTGTTGTGTTGGACGCCAAGCGAATTCACTATCTCAAGAGCGAGGTCGGGCGGTTGGAATTGGCCATCGACGTTGCAGCCTTCGCGAACTCCGGACAGGGTGGGGTGCTCGCGATAGGGGTGCGTGTGATCAAAGACCCGCTGGGGCGGGAGATTCTGGCATCTGTCGAGGGCTGCGAGATAGACCGCGGGGCCGAGTCACGATATCGCAAAGCGATCGATGACCTGGTATTTCCTGGCGTCGACGGGGTTCGGATGTGCCGTACGGAAAGCCCGCTGGGGGAAGTGTTCGGGATCTTCGTTCCCCGACAAGATCCCGAAAGAACTCCGTTCATCGTCAGGGGCGGGGGTAAGCGAGATACCAAGCACAGCACCGTGATGTTCCAGGTTCCGGTGAGAACCGGGGACTGCAATCTCCCGATGCGCGTGGAGCATATCCACAGTGTCTTGAAGTCTTGGTCCGACTGACCAGTTCCCGCTGCGGCGGCATAGATCGCCCCGTCGGCGGCGGTGTCGATTTCGCGTGCGGTAAGCTCGCGAAACTTGAGGTTACTCCTCCATTTTCGGCTTTTCGGCGATCGACCAGTCTCAGGGTGCGGTGGATCGGCAGCGGGGCCGGGGGGATTGTTCGCATGCGTGGGGGGCCGCGAAAGCGTTGGATTCGGGCCCCGGAATCGGCACACCCGGATACCACCTAGGAGAACCCTTCGTGTCCGTATACCTTTATCGGTGGGGCAAATTCGCGTTCAGACGCAAGTGGATCGTGCTGCCGGTGTGGCTTCTGCTGCTGGTGACGCTCGGCGTCGGCGGCAGCATGTTGAGCAAGCCGATGAGCGACAAGTTCAGCATGCCCGCGCTGCCGTCGGAGCGCGCAACGGACATCTTGGACAAGCAGTTCCCCGGCATGTCAGGACAATTCGGCATTGATGCCGTCGGCGGCACGTACGTCATCAAAGCGGGCGCGGGTACGAAGCTGACCGATAAGGACAACGCCACCGCCATCGATGCGCTGATCTCCGATATCGCGCAGCTTTCGGTCGACGGTCGGCGGCTCGTCACCGAAAAGGACGCCGCGGCACTGACGAACCCGATCGCGGTGACCAAGGCGATGGGATGTCTGTCCGACGCCGACCCGGCGGTGTGCGCGGGTGCGCCGCTGAATGTGCTGAATCAGCATGCGCCCGCCACCGTCGCGGTGCTCTCGGTGCCATTCGATATCGCCTCGGCGGCCGAAATCACCGACGCGCAGCGGCGGGCCGCCTACGAGGTGGCCGCCCCCGCTCGCGCGCACGGGCTGACCGTCGAGATCGGCGGCGCGATCGAGCAGAAACAGGGACAGCCCAGCGGTCAGGCCGAGATGATCGGCATGGGGGTGGCGCTGGTCGTCATGGTGATCGCCTTCGGGGCCATCGTGGCGGCGTTCGTGCCGATCGTCACCGCCATCGCCGGGCTCGGTGCCGCCATGCTGGTGATTTCGCTGAGTACATCGATCATCGAGATACCCAGCTTCACAACGTTTCTCGCGTCGATGATCGGTATCGCGCTGTCCATCGACTACGCGCTGTTCATCGTCTCCCGCTACAAACATGAACTGCGGGTCGCGGAGAGTTCCGAAGAGGCGGCGGGCATTTCGGTCGGGACCGCGGGTTCCGCGGTGGTGTTCGCCGGACTCACCGTCATTGTCGCGCTGGGTGCGCTGAGCATCGTCGGGGTGAACTTCCTGACGTTCATGGGTCTCGGCGGCGCCGTCGCGGCGTTCTTCGCGGTGCTGACCGCCATCACCCTGATGCCCGCTCTGCTCGGCGCTTTCGGCCGTTTCCTGTTCACACCGAAGCTGCCGTTGGTCGCTCGGCACGATCCGGAGGATGACACCTCGGTCACCATCGGCACCCGGGTGGCTCGCCTGATCGGTAAACGACCGTGGGTCGCGTTGATCATCGCGGTGGCGGCCTTGGGCGCGCTGGCCACTCCGGCGCTCGGGTTGCAGCTGGGGCTGCCCGGTGAGAACAGTTTCCCGGCCGATTCCACGGTGCGGCAGGCCTACGACATCAGGACCGCGGGCTTCGGCGAGGGCAGCAACGGTGTGCTGACCGTCGTGGCCGATTTGGAGCAGGTCCCGGCGGGCGAGCGCGATGCCGCGGTCGGCGCGCTGCGCGATCGGCTTGCCGGGTTCGCGGAGATGGATTACGTCACCGCACCGCGGCTCAGCGCGAACGGGCTCGGCGTAATGCTCAGTGGCGTACCGAAATCGGGGCCCAACAATCAGGCGACCAAGGATTTGGTGCGCGCGGCTCGCGATGCCGAAGGCGCGCTGACCGAGCGGTACGGCATCGAATACGGAATCACCGGAACCACAGCCATTTACGCCGATATGGACCATGTCCTACTCGGCAAGATCCTGCCCTATCTGGCGATCGTGGCCGGGGCGGCATTCGTGCTGTTGATCCTGGTGTTCCGGTCGATCCTGGTGCCGCTCACCGCGGCTCTCGGTTTCCTGCTGTCGATGGCCGCCACCTTCGGCGCGACCGTGCTGATCTTCCAGGAAGGCACCTTCGGCCTGATCTCCGATCCGCAGCCGATCATCAGCTTCCTGCCGATCATGTTGATCGGGTTGGTATTCGGGCTCGCCATGGACTATCAGGTGTTCCTGGTGACCCGGATGCGCGAGGAATACACGCACGGAAAGTCGCCGACGGACGCGATGATCTCCGGGTATCACCACGGAGCGCGTGTGGTGACCTCGGCGGCGATCATCATGATCTCGGTGTTCGGCTCGTTCCTGCTGGAATCCGATGTCACGGCCAAATCCATGGGGTTCGCGCTGGCCTGCGGGGTCGCGATCGATGCGTTCGTGGTGCGCATGGTTGTGGTTCCGGCGCTGCTGGTGATCATGGGACACGGAGCCTGGTGGATTCCGCAGTGGCTCAACCGAATCCTGCCCGATATCGATGTCGAAGGGGCGAAACTGCGTGTGCTGCAACGGCCGCCGGCGCCGCTCGATCCGCCGGTGCCCGTCGATGTCGTGTACTCCGAGCCGGTTGCCCCGGTCGTTGGACCGATGATCGGTGGCCGCATTCACCGGGATGACCGGCACCCCGTGCCCGCGGCCACATTGACGATGATCAGCCAACGCGGACAACAGGTTTCGCGTACGACCGCGGACAGCGACGGCAACTACACCATCGAGTCGCCCGCACCCGGCAGCTACGTCCTGATCGTCTCGGCGGACGGCCATCAACCGACCGCGGTCAACGTCATCGTGCGCAATGACGACGCGCAGCTGCTCGACGTCACGCTTGCGGGATCCGGTGAAGTGTCCGGTGTGGTGCGCACGATCGCGCACGAACCCGTACCGGATGCCACCGTCAGCGTGACCGACTCGCTCGGTGATGTGGCGAGTACCGCCGTCACGGCGGCGGACGGCACGTACACCTGTCACGGCGTGCCCGCCGGTGCCTACACCGTGGTGGCGGTGGCCGCCCGAATGCGGCCCACCGCAACAACATTGACGGTGCCCGACAGCGGGCGGCTCAGTTTCGACCTCACACTGACACCGATGGCGGTGCTGTCCGGCACGGTGCGCGCCGGCGACCGGACGGTGGGCGATGCCAGGATCACCGTGCTCGATTTGTCCGGCGCCATCGTCGGAACCGCGCGTACCGACGAGAACGGCCGCTACGCGGTGAGCGGACTGCCCGACGGCGAATACACCGTCATGGTTCGCGGATATTCGATGGTGACCGATCAGGTCACCGTCACCGGCTTCGCCGATCACCACCTGCGGCTCGGCTTCGACGACTACGCGCGGGTTCAGTGAGGCTGCTCCCCGATACATCGTGTGCGATGCTTTCCCCATGGTGATCAACGGTGAGAGTTCGTCCAGAGTCCGGCTGGCGGCACAGGCCTTCCTAGGCGTGATGCTCATGTCCGCAGGCACAAGCCATCTGACCTTCGCGCGCAACGATTTCCGCGCCCAGGTGCCGTCCTGGTTCCCACTCGACACCAATTTCGTCGTGCTGGCCTCCGGGGTCGTCGAGATCGGGCTCGGCGCGGCCCTGCTCGGGGCATGGAGGCAACCGCGGCGCGCGCTCGTCGGAGCGATCGCCGCCGCGTTCTTCGTCGTCATTTTCCCCGGGAATATCGCGCAGTTGGTCGAGCATCGCGACGCGTTCGGGCTCGATACCGACGCCAAACGCGCTGCGCGGCTTGTATTCCAGCCCGCGCTCGTGGCATGGGCATTGCTGGCCACCGACGCGGTCGGCGTGTGGCGTCGCAGCCGAGCGGTGTCGACCATCTAAATTGAAGTACTAGCTTTTCAATTTATCCACGCGCGACCACACCGCGCGGTTACCGTCGGAGCGGCACCCAGGTGCCCACCACTCCAACGGGAAGTACAGATGAGGCAAATGAGTTGGGCCGCAGCCACTGTGGCCATGCTGACGATTCCGGTCGCCGCGGCCGCATCGGCATCGGCCGCCGTCGACAGCGTGAACATGATGCAGGTCCTCACCGGCGCCGGCTGGTGCGAAGGCGCAGGAAACACCTGCACAATCCTGGTCTCCACCAGCGGCGCAGACGCCCTGACACCGGTCACCATCACCCTGGCCGGCCAACCCGTCGGCACCTTCACCCCCCAACCCGGCTCCACCCCCGGCACCGGATCCATCCAATACATCTACCGCTCAAAGCTTCCCGAAGGCATCTACAACCTCACGGCAACCCAGGGCTCATCCTCCAAGTCCATGACAATGCAGAACTGCGTCAACCAACCAACAGGCAGCTCCACCGCCTCGGCCCAGTGCACCGCAAACACCGCCCTCGGCGTACTACTGATGCCCCTGATCATCCTCAGCGGATCCGGGCACACGCAACTCTGAGTGGCCCGGCGGCACATGGAGTGCCAGCCGCGATGGCGCACGAAAACGGCCGGTCATCGTGATACCTGTGATGACCGGCCGTTTTCTCTTCCTCAGTCAGATTCCACGCTGACTTGGCAACGACAAGTCCCGAACAAGAAGATCCTGAACATTTGTTACCGAATCACAGGTCCTTGGCCGACACCACTTGGGCATCGCCGTCCCGGGCACACGCACACGGGAACCGAAGGTACTCCAAGCCATTGGGAACGAAAAGCGAGTATCCGGGCCGAATATTCCCCGGTCGGCCTGCAGCCTGGCTCCGGACCTTCTCGAGCGCGATATCGGGTGTGTCCGGTATCAGTTCCATACGGCCTATTGCCAATTCGTAGCAATACTGAAGGTCATGGCATGACCTGCAATCCCGTGCGGGTTCCCCCGACAGTTCGAGCTGCCTGAAATAATCGACACCCAGCCTAGCCGCATCACCGGTATGCAGCGGGGGGCATTGTTCGTGCGTGGCGCAGCCACATCCACGGCAGATCGAGCAGACGGGTGGCACGAGCACAGGATGGCACCGGCCCAGTTCTTTGGGGTAAAGGCAATGCCTGTCCACGCCACTGCCGTCGCAGGCCACACACTTCTCGACGCCATTCCAAACCTGCGTAATGGGGAAGAAGAGGTATCGGCGACGGGATTCCCTGTCGGATTTCTGGTAGCCGTAGCCAGTTTTTGCCATGAGCGCCTTGGCCGCATTCTTACGAGCGTGATCTTTCACCATCGAATGCCCAGTTCCGGCGCACAGTTTTCCATGACCCGACACGCCTACTGTCAGCATACGGATTTGAAAGTTGGCGATGCGGAGCACCTTCGGGCCATTTAGCCGATCGGTCATGGTCCAATCGAGATGCCGAGGCCACCAACCAGTAGCCCAGCACTTCGAGATCGTAGCCAATTCCGGCGCCCATGTCCTGACTTTGCGCAGCTGATCTACGTGACCGGATGTCGAGCGACAGAGCAGTTAGCGGGTTCGATCTTGACCTCGTCACTGAACCTCACCGAATCTCTTGTCCCAGTCCGGCAGGGTCAGTCGAAGTCGATGCGGACGGTCAGCAAGTTGGTCTGCTCGTACCACCGCGCTGTTGGCGCGTGGCAAGGTGCGGAGGCGAGCTCGTACATCGTTTCGGGCACCAGGTGTGCGGTGCCGGAGCGCCAGCGGCCGCGGATGCGGAGTCGGACCTTGTTGTCTGACTGGATGTTTCGGATGTAGTGGGATTTCTCGCCGAATTCGGAGACGAGCCAGTTCAATTGGGTGGTTGGCTAGTTCGCCAGGAGGTCCGCGATGGTGAGTGCTTCGGGGAGGGTCCAGGTCGCGGCTTCCGTGGCGAGTAGCTGGTCCCATGATGGGGATCCTGCGCTGTCTCGGGCGGCGGCATCGGCGCGGACTTTCAGGGCGAGCATGCCGATTCGTGTGAGGACGGGGAGGTTGAGATGTCTGGCGGCGATTGCGGTTTCGCCGGCGATTGCGGCGGCTGCGGTTTTCGAGAGGCTGATTGCTCCGGCTGCGGCGTGGGCGGCGAGGAGCATTTCTCGGTGGTTGGCGGCCGCGGAGGTTGTCAGGCGGGCGGTGCCTGTGGCGCGGTAGGACCGGAGGTGGGTGTGGGTTCGGATGACTATCTCGGTGGCGAACATCCCTAGGCCGGGGGTCAATAGTCCGGAGCGGAGGTTCAGCCCGTCGCCGGAATTTGTACCGGCGTAGGCGTCGTAGGCGAATTTTCGCAAACTGGCGTCGGGCATCTCGTAGAGGAGTGTCCAACCGGGCAGTGGGAGATTCATCAGGGTGACAAAGTCTGCGGCCCAGTGTTTCAGTAGAAGTGCTACTGCGACATGCGGTTCGGAGGCTTGGGCGAAGGGCAGGCCCGAACGGGTTGTCGTGGCGAATCCGGCCATTCGTTGTCCGCCGTCCCACCATGTGCCTTCGAAGACTCCGGTGCGAACTTGATTGAGGGCGGTGAAGAATCGGCCGATATCGTGGCCGGCGGATCGGACACGATGTGCCGGACCACCGAATTTCGGGCCGGTGTAGTCGATGGGGAGGCGGGCGGCTTCCTTCTCCCACCGGCGCAGCAGGTCGGTCTTCTTCAACAAGGACAGACCACCGAGAACGGCGGCGTCTACGCGGTTGTCGTAGAGATTGCCGAGTGCGCCGATGAGCGCGGAGATGCCGACGACCACCAGGTCGCTTCGTTCCCACGAAATGCGTTGGGCCGCACGCCATTCATCGAGTTGTGCGAGCGCGATCGGGTCGAGGATGTCGGCGATTTCGGGCTCGCCCCAGCCCTCGGCTACACGGCGCTGTTGCTGGCGGGCGGTGAGTTCGGAATAGGTGAGCTCCGCTGGAGTACTCGCGATGCGATCTCTCGCCACATGGTCGGTCGGGGTTCCCGAAAGCGCTGCCGCGGCGATCTTTTCGATGTCGTCGAGGTCGCGGGTGAGGGCATCCAGGTTGCCGATGTAGTCGGCATCGATCGGCGAGGTCCGGTCGCCGGAGTCGCCGTCGGCGGTACTCACGCCGCGTCCTCGAGATCGTCCGCGAGGATGGAAACTCCCTGGGCAAGACTTTCGACGGTCTTCTTCTCGCCCTCGAGGTCTTCGAGTTCGGCGAGCAAGGCCTGGAGTTCGTCATCCTCGGGCCCGGTGACACGTTCCTTGAGCCGATCGGCGACGACACGGAAGCGGGCGACGCGATCCTCTGCCGCGACGCGCTGATCTCGCTCCGCGTTCACCTCCGCCTGCTTGGCCTCGAGCTGCGCACGAAGAATGTCAATTCGTTCGGCGAGTGTCACGACGGTCTTGCCGAGGTTGGTGACTCGCTCGCGCAGACTGACAATGACGGCCTTCGCCGCCTCTTCATTGCCATCGACATCGCGGAGTACGAGTTGGGTAACGACGTGCAGCCGGATGGCGTCGGCCGCGATGCGAGCTGCGGTGAGCCCGGAGGCCTTTCCGGCAAGCGTGACCGCCCCGGCACCCACCGCACCACTCAAGCCGGTGATGACGGCGGCACCACCGGCCATACCGAGACCACCGGCGGCGAGGGAACCACCACCGATCGCGGCCAAGCCCGCCGAAGTCGCCACCGCGCCCGAATAACCGAGAACGATCGCCCCATACGCGCCCGCGATCGCGGGTGCGGCGAGGCCGCCGGTCAGAACGCCGAGTCCGAGGCCCGCCCCGGCCAGCAGCGCAATCTTGCTCCAGTTACCCGCCTTCGACAGCTTCTTGATCGCATCCCGGTACGCGGTTTCCACAGCATGAAGGTCTTCCGGATGCAATTGACCCATCGATTCATGAGCCGCCGTGAGAACCTCGGCGCGAACGGCCTTCTCCCATTTGCCCTCGGTCCACGGCTCGAACCCGTACAGGTCGATGAGCAGAAGGAGAGCTCGCGACCTTCTCGACACGACCGAGAAGATCTGTGGCCCAGCTGATTCGAGCGCTTCGAGATTCGGGGACTCGCCCTGCACGAGGATCTGATCAACGGCCTCGGCGACCGCGGGTGACCAGTCTTCCCGGTCGCGTTGCTGGATAGCCGCGACCACGTTGTCACGGAACGCATTACGGACTTCTCGCTTGGACGACAGGTTCTTGCCCTTCGATGCGGCGATGTCGCGCTGCATCATCCGGTACTGCCAGACCGTGAGGATGAAATCCTCGTCGGGAGTGAGGTCGAGCTTCTTCTGCACCTGTACCGCGTCCATGCGGTCGACATTAGCCAGATGATGCGGACGGAAAAAGCTGTTTCGATCGAAAGTGATTCCGGGCGAATGCATCTACACGGAATCGAGCCGCTAGGGCCGTCAGTTCGATTGCCGGCCAGCGAGAGTCAGCGCGATGCGGGCTCGGCTGGGGAGCGTGGCTGCCAGGGATAAGGATGCGAAGGCGAGGATGGCGGCTACTGTTCGGGCGAAATGGGCTAGTTGCCAGCGGTTTCGGATGGCGGACCAGTCGGCAGGTGGGGATTGGGGGTTCCACTCGAGCTGGTCGGCGTTGATCGGGAGGTTGACCACAATTGTCAGGCAGAAGACGAACAGGAGTAGCGCGAGGGCGGCCAACGTCAGCCAGCGGGTATTCGTTCGGAACGTGCGGTAGGTGAGGATCGCGGTGGTGAGTAGTGCGGGGAGCAAGGTGACGATGGCTAGTTTGTCCAGGGAGTCGAGTTCTACCAGTCTGACCTGGGTGTAGACGGTGCCGTCGAAGCGTCGCAGGGAGAACTCCAAAACCATTACGCCGGTGAGGAATCCGGCGAACAGGCCGGAGAACAACAGGCTGGCGACGCGCACGGATCTCGTCATGCCCATGCTGTCGCGTGATCGGCGCACCAGGTGGCGAAGGTGCGGGCGGGGTGGCCCAGGATCGATTCGATCTCGGTGGTTACCGTTGCGGGGCGGTTCAGTTCGCGGTGGTAGCGGGCCAGCAGTGTGTGGACGAATCGCTCGTCGAGACCGTTGCGGATCATGCCCTGTGCCGCCATTTCGGGTGGGACCTCTTGGAAGTGCAGTGGTCTGCCGATAGCGGCTCCGAGGATCGGGACCATGGCGTCGAGGCGGAGTGCCTCGGGGCCGGTGATGGCGATCTTTCTGCCGAGCAGTGAGTCGTCGAGGAGCGCGCGGGCGATCAGTTCGGCGACGTCGCGCTCGTGGATCACCGCTTCGGCGAAGCCGCCGTACGGACCCCGGACGGTATCGCCGAATGTGAGTTGGCCGCGCCACATTCCGAGGGTGTTCATCGCGAATGAGGTGGGTCGCACCGCGACCCAGGGCAGACCACTGTCGATAACGGCGCGCTCCACCTCGGCATTGCGGTCGCCGTTGCAGCGCGACGGTTGATGGTCGAGGTCGTCGTCGACATTGATCGCCGACATGACGACCAGTTTCGGGACGCCCGCTTCGGCGGCGAGTCGCATGAGTTCGTCGGTGTCGTCCTTGGCCGCGCGGGGATGGACGAAGAGCGCGTGGACGCCGCGCAGTGCGGAGCGGATCGCCTCTGGCGCAACGGCTTCCACTCCCGCGGGGAAGGCGGCCGCCTCCGGGCTCCGGGTCACGGCCCGGACCTCGACGCCTTCGGAAAGCAGTGCTTCGACGAGTGGCCGTCCGATGATGCCGGTCGCGCCGGTCACGAGGTACATGATGTCGTCCATTCGGTTGTCGTATAGTACGAGAACCGTAGCATATTACTTTGGGAGTCGTACTATATGAGTTCCGTATCACCTGGTCATCGGAAGGCGACCGTCGCGCTCAAGGGTTCGCTGCGCGAGCTGAGCAATCAGCTGTCGCTGCTCAATCGGCGAGTCGGGAGCAAGGTCGAGATGAAGGACGTCGATCTCGACTGCCTCGATCTGATCAATCGGATGGGTCCGCTCAGCCCGAAAGCCCTGGCCAACGAGGCGGGACTGCATCCGGCGACGCTCACCGGAATCCTCGACCGCCTCGAGAAAGGGGGTTGGATTGCCCGCGAGCGCGACCCGTCCGACCGCCGAGCCACGCTGATTCAAGGGCTGCGGGAACGCAATGCCGAACTGCTGAGCCTGTTTTCCGGGATGAACGCGTCCCTGGACGAGATCTGCGCCGACCACAGCGCGGCCGAACTCGAACTCATCACCGGCTTCCTGCGCCGCGCCGTCGCCGCGGGGCGCACCGCGACCGAGAACCTGACGTGACGAATGATCCGGGTACAAACACGAAAAAGCCGCAGATCGAGGATCTGCGGCTTTGCTGTGGTTCTAGCTGGGTTCGAACCAGCGACCCCTCGCGTGTGAGGCGAGTGCTCTCCCACTGAGCTATAGAACCGGGAGATGTTGCGGTGTTCGGGCGGCGGATTTTGTGCTGCTCGAACGAGAATGAAGATTACACACAGGGGTGGCGTGACGCCAAATCGCGTGCACAACGGCGTAAAAACGGGGTTCTACGGGGTGGTGTGACGGGTGAGGTTTCATCTGGGCGTTGCCGCGGGGATACGGGGGTGTCGCATGGGGCGGGTTGGATGGGGACGGACCTTTTACGCCTCGGAGCGGCCGGACTACACGGGTGTAGTTCATATTTACCCCTGTTTACCAGGCGATTTGTTACCTGCGCCGCGGGTCGGCTAGTGTTCTACCTCGTCAGCCGGACGGCCGCAAGGTCCCCGGGAGACAGAAATGCGGATGTAGCGCAGCTGGTAGCGCATCACCTTGCCAAGGTGAGGGTCGCGGGTTCGAATCCCGTCATCCGCTCGAGGGGCCAACACGGCCTGCTTGGCGGTGTGGCCGAGTGGTGAGGCAACGGCCTGCAAAGCCGTGCACACGGGTTCGATTCCCGTCGCCGCCTCTTCTTTATGAAGAGACATAAAGACCCGCGCGATTAGCTCAGCGGGAGAGCGCTTCCCTGACACGGAAGAGGTCACTGGTTCAATCCCAGTATCGCGCACCAGAGTTCACGAAAGGCCCGGCTTCGGCCGGGCCTTTCGTGTTTACCCAGATCAGTGGGCCGACAGGCTGCTGAGGACACCGTCGAGGTAGCCGCCGCTGAAGGCGCTGCCGAGGTTGGCGGCGGTGCTGCCGGTGTTCACGGAGCCGGCGCCGATCACATTGCCCAGGTCGGAGGCCGAGCCGGGGGTGATGTCCACCTCCTGGGCGTTGAGCGGAAGGCCTTCGGCGGCGGCTGTACCGGCGACGCCGCCGAGGAAGGCGAGAGCGGTCGCGCCGACGAGAATGGTGCGTTTCATGAAGTTGTCCCCTAATCCGGATCTTCGGCGGGCGCGGTGCTATCCCGCTCCGCCGGGGCAGAGCATATGAAACATTTCCAATTCAGATGTAGGTTTCGCGGATCACGCAGTGCCGCAAGCCAGATCGGGGCGCGGCTGCGAGACTGACAGCATGACGGTGCGCAATCCGGGGCAACAGCAGAATGGCCGATATGTCCAGCCGCCGCGGCCGAAGCGGTCGCTGTGGGCGCGGATCACGCGGTTCGGCATCCTGCCGGTGCTGCTGTTCCTGGTGCTGTTGATCTTCCTGCCGCTGATATTGCTCGCGGCGCTGATCTTCCTACAGCCCCGGCACGATCCGACCGTGCCCGCCGCGCCCTCGAATGGCGTCTCCGTCACCCAGCAGTCCCCCATCACCAGCGCGCAGACCTGCTATCCCTTCCAATTGGACTGCACGCCTCGGTGAATCGACGCCTAATCTCATACCCATGACCGGTACACCCGCGACGGAACAGCACCTGCGTGACCTGGCGCGACTGCGCAAGGTCCGCGATCGGATCGATCGCGAGTACGCGCAGCCGCTGGATGTGGTGGCGCTGGCGCAGGACGCGCATATGTCGGCCGGGCATCTGAGTCGGCAGTTCAAGCTCGCCTATGGCGAATCGCCGTACAGCTATCTCATGACCCGGCGCATCGAGCGGGCCATGACGCTGCTGCGACGCGCGGATATGAGCGTCACCGAGGTGTGTTTCGCGGTGGGCTGCTCCTCACTCGGGACGTTCAGCACGCGATTCACCGAGTTGGTCGGGGTGCCGCCGAGCACCTATCGCAAGCAGGAGGCCGACGCCACGGTCGGGATTCCGGCGTGCGTGGCCAAGCAGGTCACCAGACCGATCAGGAATCGAGAAGCCTAGGCATGTGATCAGCAAATAGGCTGATCGCATGACCACACCGACGAAGAAGCAGCCCGCCTCGCACGCCGCGGACAGCCACGAGGTGATCCGCGTATACGGGGCGCGGGTGAACAATCTCAAGGATGTCAGCATCGCGATTCCCAAGCGGCGGCTGACGGTCTTCACCGGGGTTTCCGGGTCGGGCAAGAGCTCGCTGGTGTTCGGGACGATCGCGGCGGAATCGCAGCGGTTGATCAATGAGACCTACAGCAGTTTCGTGCAGGGGTTCATGCCGAGTCAGGCGCGGCCCGAGGTGGATGTGCTGGAGGGGCTCACCACCGCGATCCTGGTCGATCAGCAGCGGATGGGGTCGGATCCGCGCTCCACGGTCGGCACGGCCACCGATGCCAATGCGATGCTGCGAATCCTGTTCAGCCGCTTGGGGAAACCGCATATCGGATCGCCGAAGGCGTATTCGTTCAATGTGGCCTCGATCAGTGGCGCGGGCGCGGTCACGGTGGAGAAGAACGGGCGGCAGGTGCGCGAGAAGCGCGCGTTCAGCATTACCGGCGGTATGTGCCCGCGCTGTGAGGGGCGGGGGTCGGTCAATGACATCGATCTGACGCAGCTCTATGACGAGAACAAATCGCTGAACGAGGGCGCGCTGACCATTCCCGGGTACAGCATGGATGGCTGGTTCGGCCGAATCTTCAGTGGCTGTGGGTATTTCGATCCGGATAAGCCGATCAAGAAGTACACCAAGCGTGAGTTGAACGATCTGCTGTACAAGGAGCCGACCAAGATCAAGGTCGATGGCATCAATCTGACATACGAGGGGTTGATCCCGCGCATTCAGAAATCGATGCTGTCCAAGGATGTCGAGGCGTTGCAGTCGCATATCCGGGCGTTCGTCGAGCGTGCGGTGACATTCACCGTCTGCCCGGAATGCCATGGCACGCGGCTCAGCGAGCAGGCGCGGTCGTCGAAGATCAAGAAGATCAGCATCGCCGACGCGTGCGCCATGCAGATCAGCGATCTCGCCGAATGGGTGAAGGGGCTCGATGAGCCGTCGGTGGGGCCGCTGCTGGAATCGCTCGGTCAGACGCTGGATTCGTTCGTGGAGATCGGGCTCGGGTATTTGAGCCTGGATCGGTCCTCGGGCACGCTGTCGGGCGGAGAAGCGCAGCGCGTCAAGATGATTCGGCATCTCGGGTCGGCGTTGACCGATGTCACCTATGTGTTCGACGAGCCGACCGTCGGGTTGCATCCGCATGACATCCAGCGCATGAACGAGCTGCTGATTCGCTTGCGGGACAAGGGGAATACGGTGCTCGTGGTCGAGCACAAGCCGGAGACCATCTCGATCGCGGATCACATCGTGGATCTCGGACCGGGTGCGGGCGCGGGCGGCGGCACGGTGTGTTTCGAGGGCACCGTCGACGGATTGCGCAAGAGCGACACCATTACCGGACGGCATTTCGACGATCGCGCCGCGGTCAAGGACTCGGTGCGGAAATCCAAGGGCGCGTTGAAGATTCGTGGGGCGAAGCTGCACAACCTGCGGAATGTGAATGTCGATGTGCCGCTCGGGGTGCTGGTGGTGGTCACCGGTGTCGCGGGGTCGGGCAAGAGTTCGCTGGTGCACGGATCCATCCCCGCCGGGGAGGATGTGGTGTCGATCGATCAGGCTCCGATCAAGGGGTCGCGGCGCAGCAATCCGGCGACCTATACCGGGCTGCTGGAACCGATTCGCAAGGCGTTCGCCAAGGCCAACGGGGTCAAACCCGCGCTGTTCAGCGCCAATTCCGAGGGTGCGTGCCCGGCATGCAATGGCAACGGGGTCATCTACACCGATCTGGCCGTGATGGCCGGGGTCGCGACCGTCTGTGAGGAGTGCGGGGGCAAGCGGTTCCAGGCCGCGGTGCTCGATTACCACCTGGGCGGGCGCGATATCAGCGAGGTGCTGGCCATGCCGGTGTCCGAGGCGGTCGAGTTCTTCAGCGACGGTGAGGCGAAACTGCCTGCGGCGGAGAAGATTCTGCGACAGCTGGCGGATGTCGGGCTGGGATATCTGACCATCGGGCAGCCGTTGACCACGCTGTCCGGCGGTGAGCGGCAGCGGCTGAAGCTGGCCACGCATATGGGTGAGAAGGGCGGGGTGTACGTGCTCGACGAGCCGACCGCCGGGTTGCATCTGGCCGATGTGGAGCAGTTGCTCGGGCTGCTGGACCGGCTCGTGGACTCCGGTAAATCGGTGATCGTGGTGGAACATCATCAGGCCGTGATGGCGCATGCCGACTGGATCATCGACCTCGGGCCGGGGGCCGGGCATGACGGCGGGCAGATCGTCTTCGAGGGCACGCCCGAGGATCTGGTCGCATCTCGCGCCACGCTGACCGGCGAACATCTCGCCGAATACGTGGGTCGGTCAGGAATCAAGAAGCGCGCGGCGCGGGCGCGCGGATAGCGTCTAGGACATGGACCTATCGATTCTCAACACTTTCCTCCCGCATAACGATCCGGAGGAATCGCTGGCGTTCTATCGGGACGCGCTCGGGTTCGAGGTGCGCAATGACGTCGAATACGGGCCGATGCGGTGGATCACCGTCGGTCCGGCCGGGCAGCCCGGGGTGTCGATCGTGCTGCATCCGCCGGGCGCGGATCCGGGGATCACCGAGGATGAGCGGCGCGTGATCACCGAGATGATGGCGAAGGGGACGTACGCGACGATCGTGTTGACCACCTCCGATATCAACGGGGTGTTCGACAAGATTCAGGCGACCGGGGCGGAGGTGGTCCAGGAGCCGATGGATCAGCCGTACGGGGTGCGGGACTGTGCGTTCCGGGATCCGGCGGGCAATCATGTGCGGATCAATCAGGCGCTCTGAGGTTCGGCGCATGCCGCGCCGACCCGGGCACGCTGTCGTGGTGCCCGAGTCGGCGCGGCCGTCAGTCCTCGACCGCCACCGGCCAGGGCAGGGTGGCGCGGAGTTGGAAGCCGCCGAATGGGCGGGGGCCGAAAGCGAGTGTGCCGCCCACCAATTCGGCGCGTTCGGTGAGGCCGAGCAGGCCGTAGCCGGACAGTGGGGCGGGTCGGGTCGCGTCGTCGCCTCCGGAGTCGCGCACGGTGACCGCCAGGCCCTCCCCCGCCGTGCCCTCCACGCCGATCCAGACGCGCGCGCCGGGGGCGTGTTTGCCGACGTTGGTGAGGCCCTCCTGGACGATGCGGTACGCGGTGCGGGCGCTCGTCACGGGCGGTTCGCCCACCGTGCGGTCGGTGAGTGTCACGGCGAGGCCGGAATCGCGGGCATCGGCCACCAGGGTGGGCAGGGCGGCCAGCGAGGGTTGCGGGGGTTCCGGATCGCTGGTGTGCAATTCGTCGGCGCGCAGTACGCCGAGCACATCGCGGAGTTCCTCCAGGGCCTGCCGGGAATTGTCGGCGATCGTTTTGGCGATCGCGCCGACCTGTTCGGAGTCCAGATCGGGGCGATAGGTGAGTACGCCCGCCTGCATGGCGACCAGTGAGATGCGGTGTGCGAGAACATCATGCATCTCGCGGGCGATGCGGTGGCGTTCCAGGATGCGGGCTTCGGCGGCGCGGGCGACCTGGGCTCGCTCGGCGATCTCGGTGCGCTGTTGCAGCGACCAGATCACCTCGCGGCGGGAGCCGACGGCGACGCCGATCGCCACCACGGCGCTGATGGCCAGCACCAAGAACGCCACGGTGTACCACAATGCGCCCGGCATGCCGGTATCGACGTTCAGGTCCGGGTACATGACCGTCATCACCATGCCTGACACGACGCCGGCAGCCGCGATCGGGACGATCTCACGGGAGCGGCGGCGGGTCGCCACCGAGGCCATCGCCAGCAGCGACGGCCCGCTCGCGGTCGTCGACACCGCCGAGGCGGCCGTGGTGATCGCGGCGACGGCGACCGGCCAGCGGCGACGGAAACCCAGCAGCGCCAGCATGGCCACACCGATGATGGGGTCGGCCACACACAGCCACATCATCAGCATCCTGGAAACATCGTCCGGCAGGCTCTGCTTGGCGATGATCCAGGACAGCGCGGCGAAGAGCACCACGACCAGCAGTCGCCAGCCCTGCTGCCACCAGCGCAGCGGCGCGGGGCCCGGGCGTAGGGGCATGCTGATCTCGGTCACCCCACCAAGATTCCCTTCGGATCCCGGTTGTGCGCATCAGCCTGTGGTCTGGAATCGAAGCGACTGAAGGATGACCTTTTCCCGGCCCGGTGACCTGCGTCATCGGGGGTTGCCGCTACTACGCTGGGGCCGTGATCGAGTTCGGTTCGCGGGCAAGGAAACTACCGGCGTCGCCGCCGGCGGTGTGGGAATCGCTCACCCGGCCGCGGCGGGCCGGGGCGCGGCCGTGGCTGAATCTGCTGGGCGATGAGGTCGAGCCGCGGATCCTGCGAGCCGAGGAACCACGGACGGTGGTGTGGTCGTCGCTGTGGCCGAGTCGGCCGGATGACGAGATTCTGTTCGAATTGTCGGCGACGCCGAGCCGGGAGACGCTGGTGCGATTCACACTGCTGACACCCGACGCGGCTCCAGACGCGAGCAAGGCCGGGCATCTGCGACGGAGGCTCAACGTGTTGCTCTTCGCGGATCTGCGGTACTCGTACGGCGGCTGAGCGTCCCGTGGCGAGCACTCCCCCGGACGCCACGAAACGCCCGATATGGTGCCGATTTGCTTTCCACCCCGGTTTGTCCCTAAAGTTCTGTCCCGCAAGCCGATCGGCTCCCGAGCCCCGGCAAGCAAGCGGATGTAGCGCAGCTGGTAGCGCATCACCTTGCCAAGGTGAGGGTCGCGAGTTCGAATCTCGTCATCCGCTCAAAGTACGACCCGGCGCGATTAGCTCAGCGGGAGAGCGCTTCCCTGACACGGAAGAGGTCACTGGTTCAATCCCAGTATCGCGCACCACGATTCGATCAGATCAGGCCCGGCTCACGCCGGGCCTTTCTGCGGCTGGTGGCCGTCTGAGGTGCCGGGTAGCCAGTGCAGTTCTTGTGCCAGGGTTTTGGCGGTGGCGCGGATGCGGCGGTGTAGGGGGGACTGCACGCGTGGGAGGACCAGGTGGATCGTCAGGGTGGGGGCATCTCGGAGTGGGCGCCAGGTTAGGCCGGGGGTGAGGACTGTGATGGCGGCTTCGCCTGCGGGGGCTAGGGTGCGGCCGTCGCGTAGGTCGCGTTGGTACATGTCGAAAGAGATTGCGGGGGTTTGGAATTGGGGGGTCGGGTGGATGTCTTGGAATAGGGCGGAGAGTTGGTCGTGGACTGCGGGGTTGGCGGTGCGGTCGGGGAGGCGTAGGGGGTAGGCGGCGGCTGTAGGGATGTCGATTTCGGGGTGGGCGGCTAGTGGATGATGTTGGGCCAGTTGGACACCTATGCGCTGGCGGCGTAGGAGGTAACGGCGTACGCCGCGGGCGGGTTGTTCGCCGCGGGTGATGCCGGCGTCGATGCGGCCGTCGGCTACGGCGGTGGAGATCTCCGGTGTCGACATCGGGACGGCGCTGACCTCGAGGCCAGGACTGTCGCGAATGAGTCTGTCCACCAGGGCCGGTGCCGTCTCGGCTCCCGTGCTGAGGCTGTATCCGATGCGCAGGGTGCCCACTTCACCTGCGCCCGCGCTCCGGGCGGCGTCCCAGGCTCGGTCCAGCGCCGCGAGGGCGGGTGGTGCGGACTCGGCCAAAGCCGCTCCGGCCGTGGTCAATACGACGCTGCGGGTATCGCGAATCAGCAGGGTGGTGCCGAGTTCGGCCTCCAGGCGGCGCATTCGGGCGCTGAGTGCGGGCTGGGCGATGCCGATCCGGGCGGCCGCGCGGGTGAAGTTCAGCTCCTGCGCCAGTACCAGGAAGTACCGCAGGCTCAGCGTGTCCGGTGCCACGCACCCTCCCCGTCGATTGATAACGAACGGTTCTGAGTCTATCCCGTTCCGGTCTTTCCCTTGCCCGCACATCAGGCCCTAACCTGCGGATATGACAATTCGACAGGCTCAGCGCACCAACCTCGATCCGCGCGGAGGCCGGCATGCATAAGCTGCTGGTCCTCTACCCCGAGCCCACCGACCCCGACCACTTCCGCGACTACTACGTGAACACCCACCTTCCGCTGGCCCTGGCGATGCCCGGCCTGCTCGCGGCGCGGTACAGCTTCGAGGTGTCGGCGGTCGGCGGACAAGCGCCGTATTTCGCGGTCTTCGAAGCCGACTTCGCCGACGCCGACGCAATGAAGGCGGCGCGGTCGTCGCCGCAGGGCCGGCGGGCGAACGCCGATGTCGCCAATTACGCCACCGGCGGTGTGGTCGTCATCGACTATCCGGCGTGGAGCGCATCCCCCGACGAGTAAGCCACCGACGGCTACGACTTGACTTCTTCGAGCCCCCACCTGATGTACAGGAAGGTGGGGGTGTGACTTTCAGGTTCGTAGTAGGCGAACGCCATTCCGCCATCACCGGCCATACTGCGGAACATGTAGTACTGGAGATCCTTGAACCGTGGATTCAGGAATTTCAGAATTTCCACGGCATCCGATTCGAAGCGGTCGATTTCGTCGCCGGAAGCGCCGGAACCCTTCAGGTGGTTGAGGATTCGCACGAAATACTGCTTCAGGTAGGCCTTCAGCTCCGCTTTGGTTTCGAAATAGGTTTGCGTGTAGCCGAAGCCCGCCTGCTCGTCGATGACATTGTTGACCTTCTCGTCCGAGTCGGCGCCCCTGGCAATGATCTTGGAATCGACTCGGAACAGTCCGGGAACCGAGGCACCTTCCGAATCGATCGCCGCCGCGATCTCGAAGGAGTCGGACATGACTTGATCGCCCGTGAAGATGTCGTGCCAGACCAGCATGTTCCCCAGCCCTCCGTAACGATCCCACGGCCACGACTACGGCGAGACCTGAAACCTATTGCAGCATAGTTCATTCAGACTACGGATTCGACCGGTCCCGGCTGCTTCTCTCTCATTGCCGTTGCGTCACAAGCACATTCCGGTCCCCATCGACTCCGAGTAGATGGCGCAGGTCATCGATGCGGTGCCGGTGCTGGTTACCACCGCACCGGTGTTCCGGTCTGTTTCGGTGACGGTGATCGTGGCTTGGATGGATTGGCCGTCGGTCACCTCGGGGCCGACGAGCCCGATGCTGAGTGACTGGAAACCGCCCGCGACGGACCAGGTGCTGCCGGATCCCGACGTCCCGGTGGACAGGGATACCGAGACCGATTCATCGGCTCCCGGTGTGAGGTTCGACAGCGTGACCATGATGGACGCGACGCGGTGGTTCGCGATGCCGATGCTTGCGGTCGGGACGACGTCCACGGCCTGAGCCGGTGCGCACAGCACCGCCGATCCCACCGTCGCCGCGAGCACGGCAATACCCAATGTTGTTGTTCTCATTGCTCACTCCCCCTGGATGAATCCCCACCGTAGCAAGGCAGCACGATGCTCGCTCCACACTTTTCATGCTCGACGGAATGTTTCGAGCGTGGGTCGCTACCGCACGAGAGCACCGGTGCCGTGGCATGGTGGTGGGATGGCGGAGGATGCTGAATTGAATCCGGCGGCGGTGGAGGTGGGGAGGTTCTTTCCGCAGTCGCCGGAGGAGGTGTGGCGGGCGTTGACGGATCCGGACCTGCTGGAGCAGTGGCTGTTGCGGTCCGTGGGGTTCACGCCCGAGGTGGGGACGCATTTCATGTTCGTGATGCCTACCGAGCCGCCCTCGGAGATCGTGTCGGAGGTGCTGGTCGCGCGGCCCGGGGAGCAGTTGACGTATACCTGGGTTTATACGAAAGGGGACAATCCGCCCAAATGGGTGGTGGATTGGACCATTGAGGCGCAGGGGCGGGGGACGCGGTTGTTGTTGACGCAGACCGGGTTCGATATCGAGGATCGGCGGCAGAAGATGGCGCGCAATGCCATGGAGCGCGGGTGGCGGAATCTGATGCCCAAGCTCGAGGCATTGCTGGCGCGCTGAGGCGCAGGAAGCCCGCCGCGCCACAGGTATCACACAGCAGGCTTCCGGGCCACAGATACCGCCCCGCGCCATAGGCATTGACGCGGGGTGGGCCCGAGCGATAGCTAGATCTGTCGGCGGAGGAACGCCTCCATGGGGGTCAGGACCGCTTGCGGGTCGTCGACGAAGGGCCAGTGGCCTGCGCCTTCGATGATGTGAATCTCCGCGGTGGGGAAGAACTTTCGCTGTTGGTCGGCGAAGCGGACGGGGATGTAGCGGTCGCCCGCGCCCCAGATCACGCATACCGGAAGGGAATCCGCGGATAGGCCGAGGTTTTGTTCGGGGAAGGCGCTCGCGGGGTCGCGGGTGTTGCGGTAGAGGGTCAGGACGGCGCGTTTGTGGGGCCAGTCGGCGTAACCGGCGACGCGGTCGACGTAGTTGCGCGGCAACGGTTTTGGATTGTCGCGATTGAGGGCGATGTGCATGGCGCGGGGGTTGCTCGCCAATTGGAAGAGTTCGCCCAGTAGCGGGGTCTGCCAGATGCGGGCGTAGCGGTGCCAGCTGTAGCCCTGGAGCGCACCGGTATTGATCAAGGTGAGGCTGGCCAGGGCGTCCCGATGGTCCAGTGCCCAGCGCAGGCCCCACGGGCCGCCGAAGTCGTGCAGGACCAGGTGGACTCGGGTGATGCCGAGTTGGTCCAGGAGCCGGCCGAGGAAGCGGGCGTGGCCGGTCACGCTGTGGTCGAAGGACTTCGGGCGTTCGGATCGCCCGAAACCCGGCATATCCATGGCGATTACGCGGGCGAAGCGCGCGATGGGCGGGACCAGGTCGATCCAGTCGTCCATGGGGCCGGGGTTGCCGTGCACGAAGACCACGGCCTCCCCCGCGCCCGCCGGATCGCTGTCGTGGACGGCGCAGCGGACGCCGTCCACGAGGTGTTCGGTGACCGCGAGGGCCGGGGTGGTGTCAGTCATGGGGAGCTTCCACGGGATTCGGCGGGATTCGGGAGGACAGGTCCGCGGCGCAGGCGCGCAGGATGCGGCCGAAGACATGGGTGACGATGGGCCGCGCGATGCGGCGGGTGGCGGCGGCCGCGGCGAAGGGGACGGCCATTTCGGTGGTGGTCGACCATACGACATGGGTGCCGCCGGGGACCTCGGTGAAGGTCATGGTGCCGCCCTCGTGGCGCGAGGGCGGGACGCTGCGATCGACCACGTAGTCGAAGGAGTGCGGGGCGTCGTAGCGGGTGACGCGTTCGACGAAATAGCCGATCAGCCAGGTGTGCACGCGGATCGCGCCGACGCCGTACGGGGCGTCGCGGCCGGGTTGGGTGAGCTTGCAGCGCAGCACCCAGCGGGTGCGTTCGTAGTTGGTGGTGGTCGCGCACCAGTCGAATACCTGATCGATGGGAGCGGGGATAGTGCGTTCTACGGTGATCGTTTCCATACCTCTGGGACACCTCCGGGTCCGAGACCGTGACATGTGATCAAGAAATTTCTCGCAGCAGTGGGCGAACCACATCGATCTCGCGCAGTTTGTCGGGATTGCGGACGGCGTAGAGGCCGGTGATCAGGTCACCGGACACCTCGATCATGAGAATGGAATCGAGTGAGCCGTCGGCGGCACGGCACAGCAGCGCGGGCAGCGCGTTGTAGCGGCCGAGCTCGAAAGTCATGTCCGCCATGGGACCTCGCGCCAGCGCGATGAGGTATTTGGCGACCGGCTCCGGGCCCAGGATCGGACGGCCCGCCACGGTGACCTTGCCGCCGCCGTCGGAAATCGACACCACATCCGGGGCGAGCACATCCATCAGCGTCTGCACCTCGCCGGTGCGGGCGGCCAGTGCGAAGCGGGCGATCACCGCGCGGCTGGTGTCCGAATCGGGTTCGTAGCGTTTGCGGCGCGCCCGCACGTGCGCGCGAGCGCGATGCGCGATCTGGCGCACGGTGGCATCGGATTTGCCGATCATGCCCGCGATTTCGACCAGGGAATGCCCGAAGACCTCGGACAGGACGAAGACCGCGCGCTCGGTGGGGCCGAGGGTTTCCAGCACCAGCAGCATGGCCATCGACACCGATTCGGCGAGCAGGATGTCGTGACTGGCATCGTTCTCGGTGCGGATCGGCTCGGGCAGCCAATTACCCACGTACTCCTCGCGCCGCCGCCGTAGCGCACGCAATCGATTCAATGCCTGCCGGGTCACCACCTGGGTCAGATATGCCCGCGGGTGCTCCACCCCGTCGGCATCGCGCCAGCGAATGTAGCTGTCCTGCAACACATCCTCGGCGTCGGCCGCACTGCCCAGGATCTCGTACGCGATCGTGAACAGCAGCGGCCGCAATTCGTCGAATACCCCCAATTCGCCCACGCCTACCAACCTAGCGCCGTGTCCGAGGATCGTGCGCGATAGTTCCCGCATGAATCTTCCGGGCGCACTCGCTACCCGACAATCGAGCGGGGGCGCGCGGACAAGATCACCAGGAACTGACGGTCGGAAATTGCGGCGTGGAGGTGCGTCAGTTTCCGGTGATCACATACTCGGCGGGTTGATCGGTGTCGCCGCCGGGGGTTCGGGGGGTTCGGATTGGTGGGCGAGGCGGGCGGCGACCTTGTCGAAATAGGCTCTGGCCGGGCAGGTTTCGGTATCGCAGGTTTGGTGGGCGCGGCGGCCGCGTTGTGCGACCTCGAGGTTCATGATCGGGTAGTCCGGGGGTTGATGGCCGATATCCATGGTGGCTGCGCCTTTCTTGCGACAGTCGACACCGTGCGGTGGCGGGCTATCGGGTGATCGATGGGGCGGGGGATGTAGAGGTGACCGCCGCCGGACAGCGCCAGGCGGTATGAGTGGGGCTCCTGGGGGTCGCGGTCACGATGAAAGCCCCAGCAGGACCAGGCGATGACGGTGCCGCACAGGGCGAGGATCGACAGGAGAGCCCATGCGTCCCAAGACATTACGACCTCCATACGGGAAATGACGATGCGGTCCATGACCTTTCACGCACCTAAGATTGAGCCAATTGGGGCTGCCAGCGAGGAAATTCCCGATAGCCTTGTGGAAATCCCCTGAGGGGTATTCCCATACGGGGCATCCCGAGTAGTGAGGCTAAGAAATGGCCGGATCATCACTCCCCCGCCGAGCAGCGGGACGCGTTCTCCGGGACTACCGAATTCGGGCGGGTAAAGGCCAATTGGTGGCCGGGCTGCACATCGAACTGTCACCGCAGAGCATTGGCCGCATGGAAGATGGTCGAAAGATCAAAATATCGACATCTCAAATTCGGGACCTACTGGATTTCTACGGGGTCGGACACCCGAGCAAAGAACGCGATGAGCTGCTGGCGTTGTGGGAAGAGGTCAAGCTGCAAGACCAGGCCGCCAAGCTGCAAGGTACGACGAAGGGCTGGTGGCGGTCCTACAGCGATCAATTCGCCTCACACTTCGATCACTATTTGAACCTGGAGTCGGCCGCCAATAAACTTACGACGCACCAGCTTTCACTGATACCCGGACTGTTGCAGACTTCGGAGTACCGCCGGGCTCTGACAACCGCAGCCGATCCGCAGCTGTCCGCGGTCGATGTGGAGCGGCGGCTCGAACTAGCCGCCCGCAGACGGCTGGTACTCGACAAGGAAGGCTTTCACGTCAAAGCCCTACTGTCCGAGTCCGTTCTGCGACAGCGGCCCGGCGCACCCACAATCATGGACGCACAATTGCGGCACCTCAACGCTGTCGCCGAGCGCGACAACGTCACCATTCGAGTCGTACCGTTCAGCGCACCGGCACCCATCGGACTGGTGGTCCGTTCTTTCGCCCTGCTCGAATTCCCGCCACTGGCAAGCAGATTGGTCGAACCTCCGGTCGTTTACGTGGACGGTTACGAAGGTGCGCTCTACCTGGAACAAAGCGAGGTGATCGACCGTCATCGACGAGCGATCATCGAACTGGAGCAGGTAGCGTTGAGCGGAGCCGCCACCCGAGATCTGGTGTGGAGTATCGCGAAGGAGCACACGGCGTGAATATCGATCTATCCCAAGCGAAGTGGTTCAAGTCCAGTAGGTCGCCGAACGCCTCCGAATGCGTGGAAGTCGCATTCATCGATAGTCATGTGGGCGTGCGGGATTCGAAGGATGCGGGTGGCCCGGCGCTGGTCTTCTCCGGCGAGCAGTGGGATCGATTCCTGGGCAGCGGGGTGTGGCGGCGCTGAAGTGCGCGGCCGCCGGTTCCGGAAGGCGGCGGCACCATGCCTACTTGGCGGGCTCCAGTTTCACCGCGTCCGTCGGGATCGACGGAATCGATTGCACCGTAGGGGTTTTGGAGGTGGGGTCGGGGAGGGTCAAGCGCCAGTCCTCGGCCGACCACTGGACGGTTTGACGGGTGGCGGCGATGCTGGCGTCGGGGTAGGTGGTGTAGATCGTCACCTCGGTGCGCAGCGGGTCGTAGGCGGGGATCTTGTAGCCGGAGATGCGGGGGGCCACGGCCGGGTTGGCGGGGGCGGTGATGGAGATCTGGGCTCGGGACAGCACCCAGGAGTCCTTGGCAGGGCCGGGCATCAAAGACTGCGAGGCGATCTCGGGCCAGGCGGCGTCGGGGGCCAGGGACAGGCGCACCGAGAGGTTCACCGCCGCCAGTGCCGCACCCTGCGGCGTATGCGAGTAGCCCGCCGCGGTGGTGGCGAGTTTGGTGGGGCCGTCATGCGCGCCGATGGGGAGTTGAATGCCCTGGAACGCTTCCCAGTGCACATCGGCGGGGGCGCGCGCCGGATCGGGCGGGGCGATATTGGTCGTCGTCACACCGCCGCCGCCGAGGCCGCCGCACCCGGTGAGAACACAGGCGGCGGCAAGGGGTAGCGCGAGGTGTGCTGGGTGTGCGCGCATGGGAATTCCTTCCGGGAACCGGCGGGCGCGATGAGAAATATTGCGCCGCACGGCTCTTGCGGTGAACGCGAGTGATCTTACGATGTGGAATCGGATGGGGCAGAAGTATTCGTTCCGACTAATCCGTATCAGGTTGTGAGGGGAACGGTTACGGGTAAGATCGACCCGGAAACATGATCATCGCACACCGGTGGGGTTCAGTCATGGGTCAACTGCGGTGGATTGAGCCGGAGGCGCGAATAACGCTGGTCGGCAGGGGGTTTCAGGCGGGTTCAACCGCCGTCGGCCGTTCGGGTAAGGGGAATGGGTAATGAATTCCAAACGAACTTCACTCGCATTATCGGTTTTACCGATAATGCTGGTCGCCGGGCAGGGGGTCGCCGCGGCCGCACCGGGACAACCGGGGCTCGCGGTACCGGGTGAGGGTCAGCCGGGGCTGAGCACCACGCCCCAGTCACCACCCGCGGCCACCGCGCCCAGTCCCGCGGACTGGATTCCGGATCCGCCGATCGCGCCGCCCAACCGGCCGCGTCCGCAACAGCAGACGCAACCGGATGTGAATACGCTGGTCGGGCCGAAACCGCAGGCCACACAGCCGGATACGGTCGAGCCCGAGCCGGAAGCGGTTCCGCAGGCGCCGAACCAGGAAGTCATGCCGACCGATCCGCACAAGCTGCGAGTGGGCGTGAATTCGGTGCAGCTGCCGGACTTCATCGACCTCAAGACGCGCAACAAGGCCCAGGCGTACCTCGATATGGCGGAGTGGCAGATCGCCGCGACGTACGATCGCCTCGGGTTCCCCCAAGATCAATCAGACCGCATGGCCGCTTCCAGCTTCACTGGAGCAGGACTCGGTTTGGCCGCTGGCGGACTGGCAACCGTTGCCGCAGTCCCGGTGGGCTGCGCAGTGGGAGCGGTTGTCGGCGGAATCGCAGGCGGTCTGATCGGCGGCATTCCGACAGCAGGAGTCGGAGCCCCGGCAGGCGTTCTGATCGGTGGTGTAACCGGCTGTCTGACAGGTGCTGCGGTCGTAGGCATTCCAGCTGTAGGCATCATCGGAACCTTGGGCGCAATGGCTGCCGGAGCGCTTGGCGGCGGCAACGCGAACCAGCCTCCGCCTCCTGACCCCGCGACGGTCGATCAGCCATTCGTAGCACCGGTTTCCGCCCCCGTGGCCCCGGTCGCGCCGATCGTCCCCGCCGTGGCCCCCATCCCCGCCGCACAGCCCGTCTACGACGCCGTGGCCCCCATCGCCCAGCAGGTCGAGACCGTGGTGAATCAGGTGGGTACCCAGGTCGCGCAAACCGTCGACCAGGTCACCCAAACCGTGGAAACCACGGTCGATTCCCTGCGTTCCGCCGTCGCCCAGATGCCGCCGCTGACTCCCGAATCCTTCCTGGCGGGACTAGCGCCCGCACCGGGTGCCTGAACGAGAAAGCCTGGGTGACGCCGTGATCGAACAGGACGACCGCACGGCGCCGCGACCACCGATACCCGCGTTACCGCCGACCGCTCCGACTCCGCGCTCCGCGCAGTCGGGCGGACCCGCGTGGGCGCAGTGGCTCGATGACTCCGCCACCGCGCCCGGCGATTCGAATGCCCATGTGCGCGTATCGCTCGCCAAGGACGGTGAGCTGTACGACGACGATCCGATGGCCCCGCTCATGGAGGCCGCGCGCGAGCGCGCGCTGCAAACCCGCCGCCGCCGTCAGCTGCGCAATCGGCTGATCGCCGCGGGAGCGGGGGCCGTCGTACTGCTGCTGGTCGCGGTGGGCGCGTGGGTGACACTCACCCCGAGCGGCACGCCCCTGGCCGCCCCCACCTCGGAACCCACTGTCGCGGCGGTGAACCCGCCCGCTCCGGCCCCGTGGTGCCAGACCAGCAGCACCGCCGACCGGGTGAGCGGTTCCAGCACAGGCGATCTCGACACCGGCCCGGGCGTCATCCTGCACCTGGAATACGCCTGGTACGTGCTGCGCGATGCCGCCGTGGTGCGCAGCATGCTCACCCCGGACGCGATGGCCGCCCCGGAACAGGCCACCCGCGATGCCATTTCGGCCGTCCCGGCCGGGACACAGCACTGCGTCGCCATCGCCCGGCTCACCGCCGACAGCTGGGATGTCACCGTCAACGAACTCCGCCCGGACGGCGCGCAATCGTCCTGGCAGCAGGTCTTCACCACCGTCAACCGGGATGGTCACGTGCTGATCAGCTCGATCCGGTCCTCCGGCGGGTGAGGACATGGTCGATGTCCACGATCTGATCCGCCGGGCCACCGAAGCCGAGGAAGAGCCCGCGCCGCGCACCCCGGTCGGTTCCCCCACCGACCCGGTGCCGCTGCGCGGCGGACAGGGCCGCCTGATGCGGGCCGCCGTCCCCTCGGTGCTGGTGCTGGGCGGCTCCGGATCCTCCGGATCATCGACCACCGCACTGGGATTGGCCGCCGCGGCCGCCGTCGACTCCGAGGGCGAGATCTGGCCGGTGGCCGTGGACGCCACGCTCGGCGGCGGCGATATCGGCCTGCGCGGCTGCGATACCGCGCAGCCGGTGAGCACCTTGCAAACCTGGCTGGTGTCCGCGCATCCCGAATTGCCGTCCAGCGTCGGCGCGTGCGCGGGGCAGACCAGTACCGGCGTGCGGGTACTCACCCGCAGTCCGGACGCGCTGCCGCGCCGGGAATCGCTGGTGTCGGTGGCCCGGCATCTCGAAACCGCCGGACTGCTGGCCGTTTTCGACGCGGGCGCACCGGTCACCAGTCGCCTGGCCGCTCCGCTGCTCGCCGATCCGCGGGTCGGGCTGGTCATCACCGTGGCCGCGCGGCCCGATGCCATCAACCGGTTGCAACCCGCGCTGAGCTGGCTGGACGAGAACTACAGCGAATTCGTGGTCGGCGACGCGGTGATCGTGCTGACCGAACAGACACCCGGCACCGGGGTCGGCATCCTCGCGCATGTGCGCGCGCACCTGGGCGAATGGGTGCGCGCGGTGCAGTTGGTGCCCTTCGATATTCACCTCGCCAGCGGCAGCCTCATCTCCTGGCATCGGATGGCCGCCGAAACCCGCGACGCGTACCTGGCACTGCTGGGAGCGCTGCGATGACCGCGCTCAGCGTGCCCCCGGTGCCCATGTGGCAGCGCGCGGTCCCGAACCGGCCCGCCCGGCCGCCACTGCTGTGGCTGGTCGGCGTGCACGGCGGGGCGGGCGTGAGCAGCCTGGCCGCCAGCATGAGCTGGGCCGGGGACGCCGGGCAGCGCTGGCCCGCGCGCATCGGCCTTGCCGCCGATATGGATTCACCGCTGGTGGTGCTGGTCGCGCGCACGCATATGCGCGGGATGAACATGCTGCATCGCGCGCTGGTCGCGCATGAACAGCACGCCACCCCGGCGGGCAGCGAGGTCGTCGGCATGATCACCGTCGCCGATTCCGCACGCCCACTGCCCAATCCGGTCGAGGAGCGCCGCCGCGATGTCGAGGATCTGGCCTACGACCTCGGCGCGCAGGTCTGGCGACTGGGCTGGCTGGAGCAGTGGCGCGCCCTGGAACCCCATGAAATGGCGGCGTGGAATCCGTCCGTATCCAGTTCACCGCTGGATGACGGCGATCCCACCCGCACACCGCCACAACCGGTTCGGCATCTCGCCGAACTGATCCTCACCACGGCCCGCGCGGCCGGGGCGCGGATCACCGCGAGCGCGCAACCCGGCGCTCGGAACCCGAGTCCATGAACTGAACGAGGTGCGGGCGTGGTCCGGAAACTGCTGCTCATCATTACCACCGCGGGGCTCTTCACCGCGGTGACCATAGGCGGGGCCGGTGCGGGCCCGCCCGATACCAGCCTGCCCATCGACACCTGCCCGGCGCTGTTCGCGCTCGGCGTGCAGGGCACCGGGGAATCCTCACCCGATGCCGCGGTGACCACCGATACCGGCATGCTGTCCACGGTCTTCCGGCCGATGATGTCCGAGGCATCCGATGCCGGACTGGTCGATCGCGCGTACGTACCGTACGAGTCGTCGTTCGGTGGTGTGATCTCCACTGACAAGACCACTTACTCACAATCGGTTTCGAACGGTCTCGATCGATTGCGGTCCATGGCCAAGCAGGTCGCGGACCGCTGCGCCAACACCAGGCTCGCGATTGCTGGGTATTCGCAGGGCGCGAACGTGGCATCGCTGTTCGCACAGGAGATCGCGGCGGGCAAGGGCGTGGTCCCGGCCGACAAGGTCGCGGCCGTCGCGCTGTTCGGCGATCCCACGCGCACTGCGGGCGCGGCCATGTTCCCCGGTAAGCCCGGACAGAAGGAACCCGATCCCGCGCCCGGCACCAACGGCACCGAAGTCGCGAAACTGCCGCCGCCACCGCAATCGGATCAGCCGCCGGCCGGATCCGGTATGGGCACCGCCGCCAAACTCGGCACCAATGTGAACACCATCAGCGCGGGCGGAACCACCGGCGGTGGAGTCAACTTCGGCAGCCTGAGCGGACGCGTGGCCAGCTTCTGCGCGGACGGCGATCTCGCCTGTGACGCACCGGATAACGCGCCGCTGCTGCGCGCGGTGGCCAATATCGCGGGCCAGGTGGAGATTTCGGGCGGTGATCCGATCGCCTCGCTGAAATCCATTGCCGAGGCGCTGGCATTCACCTCGATCAAGACGTTCACCAATGTGGTGAACAACGACATCTCCGGGAACTCGATCACCGATCTGTCGATTCAGCCGCAGAAATCGCTGTCGCAGCGGGTGGCCGACGCCGCCGATCCCAATACCGCGCTGAATCTGCCCGGTGCTATCCAGGCGCTGGTGAAGGTGGGCACCATTGCCTTCAATTCCGTTGTGGCCGTGGTGAAGAATGTACTGACCGGTACCAATATCGCCGAGATCGCGGCGGCCGGATTGGCGAATCCCATTGCCGGACTGGCGGTTCTCGGGGCCAAGCTGGTCGGTGCGGTGGCGGATCTGGTGCCGCCCACCACCATCAGCAAACTGACCAGTCAGGCCTTCTCGGCGCTGGTGCAGAATGTCACCGACAATAAGGATCTGCTCAACGTCACCACCTGGGTGCGGTACTGGAATACCGCCGCCAAGCATGATTACACGCATGCGCAGGGTGGCGGATTCGGCAACAGCCCAACGCAATTCGTGGGCACCTGGTTCGCGGCGCTGGCACACGATCTGTCCTCGGTGAGCACGCCCGGGGCCACACCCAAGGGCGGTAGCGACAAGCCCAGCGGCGGATTCGATTTCGCGCCGTCCAGCACCGTCACCACGAGTGCGGTGCCCGGGGGTCAATTCCCGCTCGGCATAGGCGATTCCAATGGCGGCGGAACCACCGCGCCCAGCACGTCCGGAGCGCCGCTGATCGCCATCGCGCCCACCACCGCGGTCGCACCCACCAGCGGCGCGCCGCTCATCCCGGACCTGCAACCGCAGGGGACGCGATGACCACACAGGAGCGGCGCGAACCGCAGCATCCGGACACCGATGATGAGTACACCGGCAACTGGTCGGATTGGATTGCGCCGGAACCGAAACCGGCCGCCGCACGGCACAGCGAGCCCGAGTACTACGACGACGATGACGACTACTACGACGATGACGACGAGTACGAGCCCGGACTGCGGCCGCATCTGGGAGCCCGGCATCGGCGTGCGACACCACTGCGCTCGAAACCACAGCGGGGGCCCTATCCCGCCTGGGCCGTACCGCTGCTCGGGGTGCTCGCCGTGCTCGCGGTGGTCGCCGCCGTGGCGGTGCAGATCGCGAAGATGAGTCCCGCCGACAAGAGCGGACCCATGCCGACGGTCGCCGCTCCCCCGGCGACCTCGGTCACACCGAGTTCGGCAGCACCGGCGGTGAACACCGATCCGACGCTGTGCCCGAATGAGATGAGCGGCACCAGCATCCGGGGCAATGGACCCGGCGGCACCCGCACCGGCACCGACGCGATCCTGGCGCTACAGAATCGGTACTACGTCGAACGCAATGGGGCGCGGGTGCGGGAGATGTTCGCGCCCGACGCCACCCCGCCGCCGGTCGCCGATATCCAGGCCGGGATCGACAGCATCCCGGTGGGCACCACCTACTGCGTGCAGATCATGCCGGGACCGTTCGCGGGGCAGCACATCATGGTGGTGAGCGAGGCGCATCCGGATAAGTCCAGCCGGGTGTGGCCGCCGCAGCTGGTGCTCACCTCGACCGTCGGGGATCGCACGCTGGTGGCCTCCATCGTGCCGCTACAGAGCGAGAACGCCGCACCGCAGAGCGCGACAGCACCCCCGCAGGGCGCGCCGGCACCGCGCTGAACACCCCGTTTTGGTGTTCGGCGCATCGTCGGCTAATGTCTTCTCTCGCACGCCGAAGGAGCCGCGAGGCCCCGGAAGACGCGCAAGCGGATGTAGCGCAGCTGGTAGCGCATCACCTTGCCAAGGTGAGGGTCGCGAGTTCGAATCTCGTCATCCGCTCAACGAATCCCCTGGTCCGAGGCTCTATGAGCCTCGGCTACCGCAATTTCTCAGCTCTCGCGCTCGGCAGATCGTCGTTGCGATTCGCATCGGGCCACCGAGTCCCGCACCGTGCAAGACTCCCGAGTCCAGTCCCCTGAACGCACGGAATCCGCTCTCGTGCAAAGCATCTCACAAACTTTCCCGGGCATGTCGGCTCATTTTGGAATATCGTGAGCGGGGTGACCCCCATGCTCAGCGCCTTCCACGACACTGTGCTTCATCTCAGCGACAGCTCTGTGCTCAATTTCAGCGACAGCTCTGTGCTCGCCCAGATCAGCAACCCGACCCCCGAGACACCGCCGGTGGCCGACAAACTCATGAAGCTGGTCCGCTACTTCACCTGGTTCGTGCTGCTGTCCGGCGTCATGGGAATCACCTACGCCGGTGGCCGCTTCGCCTGGGAGAAGTGGTCCGGCGGCGGTCTGGCCTCGCCGAAGATGGTGGCGGGCGCGATGATCGGCGGCATCATCGCCACCAGCGCCGGAACCATCATGAACGCGGCCATCGGCTGAATGAACCCGGCCGTCGGCTGATTCGAGCGGCCGACCTCCCGCAACCTGTCGGCCCCCGCCACTAAGCTCGTCGAACAGACTGGCGAAACGGCAGGGGCCACTGTGACGAGTACTGAGCGTGAGGCAGCAGCCTCCGGGAGCACCGGGCGCGATGCGGGCGGCACCGGGCGCGCCGCGAACGCGGCCGGGCGCGATCCGCGCATCTCCGCGCGCGAGGCGGCTGCCACCGGGCGCGATGCGAGCGCCGCCGGACGTGCGAACGCCGCCACCGGGCTCGATGGCTTCGGCCTGGAAGCCATCGACGAGGTGCTCGCCGCCATGGTCGGCGAACAGGCGGCCGAACGCCCGCGCGAAGGTCTGCTCATCACCTGCCGTCTCGGCCTGGACGGCGAACCACCGGAAACCCTGACTCTGCTGGGCGCGCGTTTCGGCGTTTCACGCGATCGCGCGCGCCAGCTCTACACCCGCGGCATCGGCAATATGGTGCGCGCCGCCCAATTGAGCGGTGAACACGATCTGAGCGTCTTCGCCGACCGCTACCCCGTCGGCTGGAGCGATGAGCGTCTGGTGCGCACGCTGCTCGCCGAAATCTATGCCACCGACAGCGATATCGCGGGACAGGATCGCGCGTATCTGCACCTGCGGCTGGCTGGGCACGATCTGCAGGAGTCGAAACGGTTGGCGGGCTTCGTCTTCCAGCGCATCGCAGGATGGCAGCAGAAGGGCCGCTGGCACCTGATGCCGCCCGAACACCTGGAAGAGGTTCCAGCGGACGCCTGGAACCCTTGGCTGCACCGCGTGGAGTGGGCGGCGGGCGATCCGCGGGAGCTGCCCACCGCGCCCGCGCGCACCCTCGATCTCGGCGATGACGGGCGCGGGTTCATGTACTCCGAAAAGCTGGCCCGGGAAACGACTTTCGACACCGGTCTGCAAGCGCGGCTGCTGCGGCTGCTGGACGGCAGTGAACGCGTGGAGAGCTTCCAGGAGTATCCGGCCGAGATCGTCTACGACATCGACGGCAGTGAACGCGTGCACTACCCCGCCGCCGTCGCACGCTTCACCGACGGGCGCGTGGTGCTCATCGATGTAATCCCGCTGGCACACACCGCATTCCATGTGAACCGGGTCAAATCCACCGCTGGGCGGGCCTACGCGCACGCGCAGGGCTGGGGCTGGCTGGTCTGGACCGGCGCGGACGAAGGCGTCACGGATCTGCTCGCCCGCAAGGTGAGCACCCGGCACGAGAACCAGCTCCGCAATCGGCTCGCCACCGGACCGGTCGACTGGACGGCGCTGCGCCGCTACCGCGAAAGCACCGGCATCGACCTGCTCGATCTGGCCGCCATGGTGCTGCGCAACCAATGGCGTTGGGACCGTGGGCCGTTCCTCCTGACCCGAGTCAGCTGAGCCGCAGCCCGTCATCCCGGCATGTTTTTGGCCGGGATCCACACCCACCGCGCCACACCGGTTTCATGGATTCCGGCCAAAAGCACGCCGGAATGACGGGGGTCGGTCGCTACGATCCAGATCTGCCGGAAACGCTGGAATCGGGAGACAACATGAAATGGTCCAGGCTCACCGCGCTCTGTTTCGCGGCCGTATTGGCCGCGAGTCCCGCATTGACGGGCTGCTCCTCCGGTGGCGGCGACGATGACGGCTACGTCACCGTCAATGCCGGAGAACCGCAGAATCCGCTGCTTCCGGCCAATACCAATGAGAATCAGGGCGGGCGCGTCGTCGACCGGCTGTTCGCCGGGTTGAAGTACTACGACGTGGACGGCAAGTCATACAACGAAATGGCGCAGTCGATCGACTCACCGGATCGGCAGCACTACACGATCACGCTGAAACCGGATTGGACCTTCACCGACGGCACCCCGGTGACCGCGAAATCATTCGTCGACGCGTGGAACTACGGCGCGCTGGGCAGCAATGCGCAATTGAGCAGCTGGGTGTTCTCCCCCATCGTCGGATACACCGATGTGTCGGTCGATCCGCCCAAGGCGCAGACCATGTCCGGGCTCAAAGTGGTCGACAATCGCACGTTCACAGTGGATCTCACCCAGCCCTCGATGGATTTCGAACTCTCGCTGGGCTTTTCACCGTTCTATCCGATGCCCGACGCGGCATACAAGGATATGAAGGCGTTCGGGGAGCATCCGATCGGGAACGGGCCGTACCAGTTCACCAGCTGGGACCACAATGTCAAGATCGTGATGCAGGCCAATCCCGGCTATCACGGCGGACGGCCCGCCAAGAACAAGGGCCTGCGGTTCATGATGTACCAGAGCTTCGACACCGCCTACGCGGATCTGCTCGCCGGGAATCTCGATGTGCTCGACACCGTGCCCGCCAGTGCGCTCGCCACCTACAAGAAGGATCTCGGCGAACGGGCCATCGATCATCCGACCGCACAGAACCTGCATGTCGGATTCCCCAAGGACCTGCCGCATTTCGGCGGGGCCGAGGGTGTGCTGCGACGCAAGGCCATCTCGATGGCGATCAATCGAGAACAGATCTGCGCCAACATCTTCCACGGGGCGCGACTGCCCGCCCGGGATTTCACCGCCTCCACGCTGCCGGGCTTCCGCGGCGATCTTCCCGGGGTGCAGTGGCTGAGCTACAACCCCGATGAGGCCAAGAAGCTGTGGGCGCAGGCCGATACGATGTCGCCGTGGTCCGGGGATCTACAGATCGCGTACAACTCCGACGGTGATCATCAGGCGGTCATCGAGGCGATCGCGAACAGCGTGAAGAACACCCTCGGCATCGACGCCGGGCCCGCGCCGTATCCGACGTTCAAGAATCTGCGCGATGAGATCACGCACCGCAGTCTGAACAAGGCCTTCCGATACGCCTGGCAGGGCGACTACCCATCCATGTTCGAATTCCTGACCTCGCAGTACCTCACCGGGTCCGAGACCAACGACATCGATTACGCCAACCCGGAATTCGACCGGCTGCTGAACGCGGCGCTGGCCGCGCCTACCCCGGATCAGGGATACGCGCTACTGGCGCAGGCGCAAACCCTGCTGCTGGCCGATATGGCGGACGTTCCAGTGCTGGAGTACAACGCCGCCTCGGCGCGCTCGGACAGGGTGCAGGCGAAGGTCACCTGGGCCGGACTGTTCGACTACGAGAACATCGAGAAGAACTAGCGCGGCGGGAGATGTCTTGGGGGGCAAGCTCCCCCGTCATCCCGGCGCGTATTTGGCCGGGATCCACACGGTCAACGGCACGTACCTGCCGGTGTGGATCCCGGCCAAAAGCATGCCGGGATGACGGGGGTGGATGACGGGGTGACAGCGATCAGATCATCAGCATGCCGGCGGCGATGAAGGTGACGATGATCAGCAGGGCGAACCAGGAGATCAACTGCCAGTGCATGATCGCGGCCTTCTGACCGGCAACCGTGATGCGCAGGGTGGCGTCCACACGGCTGTGATCGGCGATGCGGCGGCGGGCCTGGGCGAGATCGTCGGCCTGCTGCTGGGAGCCGGCCTCGGTGCGCTCCAGGCGCTGGGTCAGGCGCACCAGCTGCTTGGTCTTGTCGCGGGTGGCCTTGCGGGCCAGGGCGAGCGCGGTGCGCTGATTCTGGAGTTCCTGGCGCTGCCGTGCGATGACGGCCGCCTGTGTCCGAGTGTGACGTTCCCAATCGGTCACCGTGGCCCAGCCTCCCATATGCTCGTCGCGGAAGCCGTAGGCGAGCTCCTCCGCGACCCATCCTGTGATGAATTCCCGCAGCTCACAGGCGGATTGACTGGGCGAAACCACACCACCGGGGCCGCCGGAGAGCATACCGCCCAGCACCTTGTAGTCGCAGGCCGCGGGCGCGAAATCATCGATGCCGAGCGCGGGCAGCTGCGCGGTCCAGAAACCCGGCGGGGTGATCCACAGCACTTCATTGCAGCCGCCGGACTTCAGCGCCGCGGTCTGCTGCCGCGCCCGCGCCAACTCCGGTGCGGCACTGTGTACTTCGATGGCGCAGACGCGATCTCCTATGCGCCACAGCAGATCCGGCGTCAGACCGCCGATCGCCACGTCGACCTGCGCCTCATCCGCGCCCGCCGACAACAGGCGCGCGCGTAGCCAGAATTTGAACCGCTGGGTATCCCAGCGGCAGTCCGGACAACCCGGCTCCCGGCAGCGCTCCCCCGGGGCGTGCCCACGCGAATCCGCCACCGCTGATGTCTGATTCGGTTCCGCATCGACGAGGGCCACCGATTGCCCGCGCGGAACTCCAACACGCCTCGTGCTCACACGATCACCGCCCCAGCCACTTCTTCCATGAGCCGTTCCAGAGGTACCCGGAAACCTACCGGCCCACGCCGTACCCTCCAGAGTGCAGCAGCCGAGCGCCCCCCAGGCACGAAAGCGGCAAGATTCGTTATCCAACCGCGAGCACGACGTGATGAAGTGCCGCGCGGATTGTTATGGGCGCCCGGGATGCCGGACTCGATTGCCGCCGCTACTCTTTCGGGATGCTCGAGACCACGAACCCGCTGCTACGCGCGGCGCGCGCCGCGAATTCGGTGGCGTTCGCGCTACAGGGATTCTTCCTCGCGGTCGTGCTGACCGTACTTCCGCAGCAGCGCGACAAGTTCGGATTGACCGATACCTTGATCGTCGCGGCTGTGGCGATGATCTCCGTACTGGCGGGCGGGGGCAGCATCACCGCCGAGAAGATCGCACTGCGCTGGTCCAGCCGCACCGCACTGCGCATCGGCCTGCTGCTGATCGCCACGTCCGGTGTGGGAGTCGCGTTCTCGCCGAACAAGTTCGTACTGCTCGGGGCGCTCGCGGTCTACGGCATCGCCGTCGGCATCGTGGACGCGGGCACGAATATGCAGGCGGTATTCATTCAGCACGGCTATGGGCGATTCGTACTGTCCTCGTTCTACGCGGCCTGGAGTGGCGGCTCGATCATCGGCGCGCTGTTCGTATCGGCGTTCAAGGCGCTGAATGTGCCGCTGTGGGCGAGCATTCTGACCGCGTCCGCGGTGGTGCTGGCGGGTGTGCTGGCCGCCGGGCCGCGACTGCTCGGCACCGACCAGGCAGAGACCGGACCCGCCGAGCCCGAGCCCGCCGGATCGGTGCCGACCCGCATCTTCCTGATCTTCGGAGTGGTGCTCGCGCTGGCCTTCGCCATCGACTTCGCGGTCGGCAACTGGTCGGCGCTGTTCCTCACCGATGTGCTGCACTCGTCCTCCGCGACGGCCCCGCTGGCGCTGGCCGCCTATCAGGGCGCGTCACTGCTCGGACGGCTCACCGGCGATGTGCTGGTGCGGCGATTCGGGCCGCGCGCGGTGGTGCGGGCCGCCTCGGGGGTGGGTGCGGTCGGTCTGATCGTGGTGGTCGGCGCGCCGCATCCGGCGGTCGCCATCATCGGATTCCTCATTGCCGGAATCGGATTGCCGCTCATCGCGCCGCTGTGCTTCTCCGAGGCCGGACAGCTCACCAGCGGGCGCGGACTGGACGCGTTGATCGCGCGGCTCAATCTGTTCAACTACGCGGGCACCCTGGTCGGCGGCGTGGTGGTCGGGGCCATTTCGGCGGCGGCGAACCTGCGCGCCGGGTTCGTGGTGCCGCTGCTGTTCGCGTTCGTGCTGATCGGATTCGCGCAGGTGTTCCACACCCGGACCGGCGGTACCGGAGGCGCTGTGCCGGCCGCGGGAGCCGATGCGCGAGCCGATGCGGGGCATGCTTCACTGGACAAGTGAGCAACTCCCCAGTCACCATCGATCGGGCCGATTCCGGGGATGCGGCGGCACTGAGTGAAGTGGCCGCCGCGACGTTCCCACTGGCCTGTCCGCCGGGGTCCACGCCGGCCGATATCGCCGCCTTCATCGCCGAGGTGCTGTCGCCGGAACGGTTCGGCGAATACCTCAACGATCCGGCGCGCACCGTGCTCAAGGCCGTCGCAGCCGGGCAGATCGTCGGATACAGCCTGCTGCACACCGCCGAACCCGCCAATCCGGACGTGGCGGCGGTGATCAATCTGCGGCCGGTGACCGAACTCTCCAAGATGTACGTGCTGCCCGGACACCACGGCAACGGGGTGTCCGGAGGCCTGATGTCCACCGCCCTCGAAGCCGCGCTGCACGAAGGCAGCGCGGCGGTGTGGCTGGGCGTCAATCAGGAGAACGTGCGGGCGCAGCGGTTCTACAGCAAACACGGATTCCGCATCGCGGGCACCAAAACCTTTCTGGTCGGATCGCAGCTGCACAGCGATTACGTCATGCAGCACGAGTTCTGAGCGGAACAGGGCAGGCGATCAACCGGCCACGAGTGCCGGGCCCGAACACGAGCCCCCGGAACTCACTCACCCGGCCATAAGCGCTGGGGTCCGCGCGTCCATTTCCAGACGCGACCCACGGAAACGGGAACGCATTCGCCGGTCGTGTGTGACCAGCACTACCGCGCCCGGGAAGCCGTCCAGGGCCTGCTCCAGATCCTCGACCAGGGCCGGGGACAGATGGTTGGTCGGCTCGTCCAGGAGCAGCAGATCGGCGGGATCGGTTACCAGCCTTGCCAATTCGATGCGGCGACGCTGACCGTAGGACAGCTCACCCACCCGCAGGCGCAGATCCGCCGGACGGAACAGGCCGAGCGAGAGCAGCTCATCGGCATGCTCGTCCGGATAGCCGATCCGACCCGAAGCGAAGGCTTCGAGCACCGTTTCGGTTGCCGCCCAAGGTGATTCCTCCTGTCGCAAATGCCCGACGCGACCGCGCACGGTCACCTCACCGCTGTCCGGAACTAGTTCCCCGGCCAGCACCCGCAGCAGCGTGGTCTTGCCGACCCCGTTCGGTCCGGTTATCAGTAGCCGTTCACCTGCCCCGATGCGCAAAGTATCGAGGCACACGCGGCCGTTGACTACGAGGTCGGCCAGCTCCGCGACCAGGGAGCCCTCCCCCGCCACGCCCTGCGGCTCCCCCGACTTCCCGGTGTGCGGCACCTCCGTCATCCCGGCGTGGGTTTGGCCGGGATCCACTCCCGCCGTGTGGATTCCGGCCAAAAGCACGCCGGAATGACGAAGGGGTTCGCTGTTCGGACTAGGGAGTGAGCCTTCTTGACGAAGGGGTTCGCTGGAATGACGAGGGGTGGCGTGGAAGCGGAGCGGGTCCGCCGGTGGCGCAACCGGATTGGTGGTCAAGCGGGCCACCCTTTCCTTGGCGTTGCGGATGCGGGATTGGGCTCCGTGGCCGCGGCTGCGGGTGCGGAAGGGGCCCGCGGCGAAGACCGCGAGGGGGAGTTTGCGCGGGATGGCTTCCAGGCGGGCCACATTCGACTCCGCGAGGCGGGCGCCTCGGGTTAGTTCGGCTTGCCAGGCGTCGTATTCCTGCTGTTGGCGTTGGCGGGCGGCGGCTTTGGCGGTCAGGTAGCCCGCGTAGCCGTTGCCGTGCCGGGAGACGCGGCCCGCTTCGACCTCCAGCACCGTGGAGGTGATGCGTTCGAGGAAGACTCGGTCGTGGGTGACCGCCACCACCGTGCCGCGGTGGGCGCGCAGTTGCCGTTCGAGCCATTCGACGGCCGCGTCGTCGAGGTCGTTGGTGGGCTCGTCGAGCAGGAGCAGTTCCGGGGAGGACGCGAGGGTGCCCGCCAGGGCGAGGCGGCGGCGTTCACCACCGGAAAGCGTGCCCAGCAGGCGATTTCGATCCAGGCCGGGTAGGCCGAGACCGTGCAGTGCGGCTTCCACCCGCTGTTCGGCCTGGTATCCGCCACGTGCTTCGAAGCGGAGTACCAGGTCGTCGTAGACGGCCAGGCGCTTGCCCAGTGCTCCCGGTGCGATGAGCGCCTGTTCGGCCTGTCGCATCCGGGCCTCGAGTTCGCGGAGGTCGGTGAGCGCCAGGTCGATGGCATCGGCGACGGTGGCGGTCGGCCCCAGATCCAGGGTTTGCGCCAAATAGCCTGTGCCGCCGGGTGATTGCACGATGACGTCGCCGTTGTCCGGCAGTTCGCGACCGGCGATCAGGCGCAGCAGCGTGGATTTTCCGGAGCCGTTGTCGCCGACCACGCCGACCTTGTCACCCGGGCGGATGGACAGGGTGACGCGGTCGAGCACGGTGCGGTCGTCGTATCGTTTGGTGACTTCTACGAGGGTGAGTTGCGCGGTACGCATGGGTATCCCCTGTTCTCGGCAGCTGCCGGATCGCTCGGAACACGCACGAAAGACACACCCCGACAGGGGCGTTACGTGCGGGTGGTGATTCGCGGCGGAGCGAAGCTCAACGCGGCGAGGCGATTACACGAAGAAGAAGAAATGCATGAGGGTTAGGAACCTAACGGAGCGGCGCGGGGGCCGTCAAGACTTTTCTTCGGAAGCGGGCGCACCACCGCTGAGCAGGAACACGATCGAGCGCACGAAACCCTCGATCCGCTCGCGCGGGTACTCCCCCGGATCGCGCACCGCCATCCCGCCGAGCATTTCCGCGACCGTCAGCAGCGAATTGGTCAGCAGCCCCGAATCGATTGCGGCCCAGCGCGAATCCAGGGCAGCACCCATGCGCACCAGCGCCTCGGCCTGATCGAAGATACCGGTGCGGGAACTGCGCAGCGCGGCGCGATACTCCTCGGGCGCGGTACCGGGACTGGCCAGGATCAACCGCCAGCGGGTGGGATGGGAGAGCACCACCCCGACGAACGCCTCGACCGTCTTGGACGCGATATCCACCGGATCACCGCCGAGCAGATCGGTGGGCAGGGTGGTCACCACCTGATCCAGGGCGCGTTCGCGTTCGCGGTCCAGCAGTGCCTCGACCAATTCGGCGCGGGTCTTGAACACGGTGTACAGCACCGGTTTTCCCACACCCGCCGCGAGTGCGACCGCCTCCATGCTGAGTTCGTGCAGTTCGACCCGGGACAGCACCTCGTAGGCCGCGTCCAGCAGCTGTGCGCGCCGCTCTTCCGGCGGCAAGCGCGGGGCATAGCGGCGTTTGGGCCGTTCGGCCGCCGCGCGTGTTGTCGTCACTGCCTTCTCCACCTCATCGGCTTCATCATGTCAGCCGTCCGGAGGATTGTGGGAACCCTCCCCGGCCGAATCTTACGCGACCGTTGTATTCGATGGGAACAATTGCTACGGTTGCGTTGTATTCACCGTCGAGGCGGGCAGCGCACCAAGGAGACAACCGATGGGCTTCGATCCGACCACCCTTCGCCGGGACGACTACGGGTTCTTCGGACCCGACTCCCCCAGCTGGAAGATCTGGACCGCGCCGACCGCGGTGATCGGCTTCCAGCGCGCGGTCGTCCTCGAACACTTCGACCCGTTCCTGACCGCGGCCGTCGCCGACTCGCAGGGCATCTACAGCAACCCGCGCCAGCGCCTCGACCACACCTTCTCGTACTTCCTGCTCGCGGCCATCGCCGACGGGCGCACCGCCATCCAGGCCTCGGAACACCTCATGCAGGTGCACGCGCCGATGACCGGCATCGAACCCATCACCGGACAGCGGTACGCGGCCAACAGCCCCGAAACGCAGCTGTGGATTCACATCACCGGCTGGCATTCGGTGCTCAAGGCGTACGAGGTCTACGGGCCCGGCAAGCTCAGCCCCGAGGACGAACTGCGGTACTGGGAGGAATGCGCCATCGCGGCCGAACTCCAGACCTGCAAGCCCGAGGACGTACCGCGCAATCGCGATGAGGTGCGCGCGTACTTCGAGCAGGTGAAGCCGCGACTGTGCACCTCGGTGCGCGCCGAAGAGGGTATGCATCATCTGCTGCGCACCTCACCGCGCAATGGCGCGGGCATCACCTACGCGCTGGGCAGCATCGTGCTCTCGCTCACCACCTCGGCGCTCACGCCCATGTGGATGCGAAAGCTGGGGCGCTACAACGTACCTCGCATCGTCGACCCGCTGGTGAAGATCCCGGCCAAGCTGGTGGTGTGGGCCTTCACACTGTTCGGATCGTTCGGGCTGATCAAGGCCGCGCCGTTCATCGCGCCGATGGCGGGGCAGATCCTGAAGCAGCACCTGTCCAAAGAGCTGCCGACCACGCTGGAGACGATCACCCCGGCGCAGGCTCGGGAGCGATACAGCTTGCGGGGCAAGCGGACTCAGGTCGCCGAGGCCAGCTGACGGCCCGCTCGTCATCCCGGCGCGTTTTTGGCCGGGATCCACACGGTCGGTACATCAACCGAGGGTGTGGATCCCGGCCAAAAGCATGCCGGGATGACGGGGTGTTGTCAGGCGAGCAGTTTCGCCTTCAGCGCGGCAATGTCGCTGTCGGACAGCTTCAATCCGTCGCGGACATAGTTGTCGAAGCTGCCGTAGCTCTGATTCGCCTGATCGAAGGCCGAATTCAGGGCGGCGGCGTTGACGCCGTTGAGCGCGTCGGTGTCCGAGGCGCCGCGGTAGTAGTTCGACAGCAGGTAGTCGTAGGTGACGGTGTCACGGTCGACGCCCAGAATCGTCAGCAGCACAGCCGAAGTCCAGCCGGTGCGATCCTTGCCCGCGGTGCAGTGGAAGAGCACCGCACCCGGGTTGTTCGCGATATCACGGAGCACATCGGCGAAGCCCTCGTTCGCGCCCGGGGCGGTGATGAAGGCGCGGTACAGATCCGTGCCCGCCATCAGGGTGGACATCATGACCTGCGGCGGGGCCTGGCCGATGATGTCGTTGTGGTACTCGGTCGCCCCGGCGGGCACCTTGTCCACGCCCATGAGCTGCTGTTCCATCGTGGTGCGCAGATCGTGCACGGACTTCACATTGCGCGATGCCAGCACGGCCAGATCGGAATCGGTGGCCTTGGTCAGCTCACCGGTGCGGTACACCAGGCCGGTGCGCACGGTGTGGCCGTCCGCGGTGCGGTAGCCGCCCGCGTCACGAGCGTTCACCACGCCCTGCAAATTGAGCGAGCGGTCGGCGGTGTTCACCAGCACGTTGTCGGTGGAGGCGGGCGGCTGCACGGCGACGGCGGCGGGCTGATCGGCGAAGGCCACCGCCGGGAGCGAGCCGAAGGACAGCGCGGAGGCCAGCACCAGCGAAGCGCCGAGCACGCGGGGTCGAATCATGTAGAACTTCCCTTTCTCGAGTGCCCGGCGAAACCTGAACAGCCAGGCGGCAATCTAGGAGGCGGTCGCGGGAGCCTCGAATCGCGACAGCGCCAGCAGGCGCGAGATGGCGCGCAGATACTTCTTGCGGTAGCCGCCATCGAGCATTTCCTGCGAGAAAATCTGATCCAGCTTGGCCCCGGACACGGTGACCGGAGTGCCCGCGTCGTAGAGCCGGTCGGCCAGCACCACGATGCGCAGCGCGACCGCCTGATCGGTGACCGTGTGCACGCCGGAGATGTACACCGCGGACACACCGGAGATGAGCGCGTTGTACTTCGAGGGATGCAGCGTACTGAGATGCTTCAGCAGCGCGTCGAAGTCGTCCAGGGTGGATCCCGGTGTGTGGGAAGCCTTTTCGGCCAGCAGCTCGGGAGCGGTCGGCTCCGGGGCGGGCGGCAGATCGCGGTGCCGGTAGTCCGGGCCGTCGACGCGAATGGGCTCGAACAGCGAACCCAGCTTCTTGATCTCGCGCAGGAAGTCCTGCGCGGCGAACCGGCCCTCACCCAGCTGACCCGGCAGCGTATTCGAGGTGGCCACGATGGACACCCCGCGCGCGGTCAACTCGGCCAGCAGCCGGGACACCAGCATGGTGTCGCCCGGATCGTCGAGCTCGAATTCGTCGATGCACAGCACGCTGTTCGCGGCGAGCCGTTCGACGGTGTTGTTGAAGCCGAGCGCACCGACGAGATTGGTCACCTCACCGAAGGTGCCGAACGACTTCGGGCCGGGCACGCTGTGGAAGATCGAGGCCAGCAGGTGGGTCTTGCCGACGCCGAAGCCACCGTCCAGGTACAGGCCGATGCCGGAGACCGGCTTCTTCTTACCGAACAAGGGCTTCTTCGCATTGGCCTTGTGCAGCTTGGTGACCTGATCGGCGAATAGCTCGGCCTTCAGCACCGCGGCAGCCTGCGACGGCTCCTTCGGATCCGGGATGTAGCTGGCGAAGCTCACCTCGTCGAAGGTCGGCGGGGGAACCATCTGCGCCACGAGCTGGTCTGCCGGAACCTCCGGATGGCGATCGACAAGGCGTTGTTGCACCGCCATAGCGTAGTTACGTGGTGGAATCGGTTCTCATGCAGCGTATGCCCAATGCGATCCAGCTCACAGAACTCAACTTCGACGATCTGCTGGCGCTGTACGCGTACCCCGCCGGACCTGCGGAACCCTGGATCCGGGTGAATTTCGTGAGCAGCCTGGACGGCGCGGTCAGCGTGGACGGGCGCTCCGGTGGACTCGGCACGCCCGCGGACAAGAAGGTGTTCCGGATCCTGCGCGACCTCGCCGATGTGGTGGTCGTCGGGGCGGGCACCGCGCGGGCCGAGAATTACGGGGCGGCACACACGGATTCGCGCCTGCGCACCCGGCTGCACCATCACGGATTCGGGGGCGATCCCAACGGTGCCCCACCGCGCATCGCGGTCGTCACCGCCACGGCCACGCTGGATCCGGCCGGTCGGCTCTTCACCGATACCGGAGCGCGGCCGATCATCCTGACGACCGCCGCCGCACCCGAGGACCGCAAACGCGCGCTGCGCGACGCGGGCGGCGAAGTGATCGAAGCCGGGGACACCAGTGTCACCGCGACCGGACTCCGCGACGCGCTGGAAAGACTTCATATGCGACGCGTGCTGTGCGAGGGCGGACCCGCGCTCTTCGGTGATCTCATCGTCGCCCAGGCCGTCGACGAACTGTGCCTGACACTGTCTCCCATGCTGGTCGCGGGGACGGAACGACGAATCTCGATGTCCCCCAATGCCATGCCCACACCCATGACATGCCGCCATCTCATCTTCGACGAGGACGGCACGATCTTGACCCGCTGGACGCGCACGCACACCCTGTAGCTGAAACCGGCCGCGAGACCTGGCAGGCTGTACCGCATGCGCTGGACTCGGGCCGCTCTGCTGGCGTCGACACTTTCGATCCTGGTGACCACCGGCTGTGCCGCCGGGCCTTCGGATCGGCCCGCCGTTGCCGTGGAACGACCGCATCAGGGCATCAGCGAACCCACGACCGCGCCCACCGATAGTGCGCCGCCGCCACCGGAAGTACCGAAAACCGATCTGGCGTGGCACGACTGCACGGTGCCGACATTCAATCTGCTGTCGCTGGGCGCACCGCCCACCGGGCTGATCCTGGAATGCGCGGAGTACTCGACACAGGTCGATATCGCCGGGGCCGTGGGCGGCAACTTCCGCAACGCGGCCATGCGGGCGCGCTACGACCGCACGCCCAAGGACGTCGCACCGCTGGTGCTGACCTCCGGATCGGATCGGTCCTCCACCGCCACGCTCGCCTCGCTCGCGGCCGGGCCGTCCGGATCGCTGCTGGCCGCGCGGCCCATCGTGGCGGTCGATCGGCGCGGTATCGGCAGTTCGCAGCCGGTCAGCTGTCTCACCAACGATATTCGCCGCACCATCGCCGATCAGGCCCAATTCACCCACGGCACAGCCGATCCCGTGGACGCGGTCGCCAAGGCCAGCCAGGACGCCACCATCGCGTGCCTGGACTTCCTCTCACCCGCGCAGGGCACGTTCGACGCCGCGCACGCCGCGGACGATATCGAACAGCTGCGCAAGCAGTGGCAGGTCGACCACATCGCGGTAATGGGCACGGGCAGCGGCGCGACGGTCGCCATGAGCTACGCGCGCAAGTACGGCGACCACCTCGGGCGGCTGGTGCTCGATTCGCCGCAGGCGGTCGGGCTGGACGCCATCGGGCGGGCCGAACAGCGGGTGCGCGGGGCCGAGGCGGCACTGACCGCGTTCGCGGGCAAATGCGCTGCGCTGAAGTGTTCGCTGGGCGGTGATCCGCGCGCCGCCATCACCACGCTGGTGAACCGGGCGGGCAACGGCGAATTCGGCGATCTGTCCGCGGCCGCGCTCGTCACCACGCTCAACGGGTTCCTCGGTGATCCGCGCAATCAGGGGAATCCGCAGGTCACCGAATTCGCCGACGCGCTTTCGGCTTTGGGACGCGGCGACCGCGGGCCGATCACACCGCTGGTGCAGCGGCAGACCACGGCCATCGCCAATGACGGCGAATATGTGAACCGGTGCAGTGACAATCACGAACCCGCCACCCCGGTACGCGCCAAAGACCTTGCCACCCAATGGGGTGCGAAGTATCAGGTGTTCGGCAAGGTCGCGGCCATCGACCTGATGGCCTGCACCGCCTGGCCCGCACCCGCGGTCACGGCGCTGCCGGAGAAGTTCAGCATGCCGGTGCTGGTGCTCGGCGGCGAAGCCGATCCGGTCGCCGGCGTCGACAGCCGTCCGTCGGTCACCGGTGCGCTCGGCGCGGCCGGGGCGCGCACCGCGACCGTGGTCTGGCAGGGCTGGGGACACCCCACCTTCGCGCACTCGGGCTGCGCCCAGCAGACCGTGACGGACTACCTCAAAGACGCCAAACTGCCCCAGGACGGGACCGCCTGCCCGGCATAGTGCACAGCGGCAGCCCGCCTGACACCCGGATCGGAGCGCATCGGCACCCAGGATCGCCCTCCGACCGGCGGGTCCGCTTATGCGCCACGGCACGACACAGGCGGGTCGGCACACGCGGGAGGGGGCTGTTCGGTGTACCGTGCCCGAGTGTTCCTTCGCCAGCTCGAGCCACGCACCGCTCGCACCACCGCCGAGGTGCTGAACTTCGCTCTGTGGCCCTTCGCGGTGCTCACAGTGCTGAACCGGGTGTTCATCAAGGCCGTCAACGGGTACATCACCGATGACTTCCGGCCCGTGTACAACGCGTCGCTGGCGTTCCTGAACCACAAGGCGATCTACAACGCCAATTTCGACTCGACCGATCCGCACTACCTGTATCCGCCCAGTGGGACGCTGCTGATCTCTCCGCTCGCGATCGTCGATCCGGAGAAGTCGCGCTGGCTGTTCATCCTGGTGAACGCGGCGGCCATCATCCTGGCCGGATATCTGCTGCTGCGGCTGTTCAACTACAGCATCTCCTCGGTGGCCGCGCCCGCACTGCTGCTGGCCATGTTCGCGTCCGAGACCGTGACCAATACGCTGGTCTTCACCAATATCAACGGCTGTCTGCTGCTGGCCATGGTGGTGTTCATCCACCTGATCCTGCAGCGCAAAGACCTGTGGGCCGGTGTGGCATTGGGGTTGACGATCGCGGTCAAGGGACCACTGTTCGCACCGCTGCTGCTGATTCCGCTCATGCGCGGGCAGTGGAAGGTGTTCATCACCTCGCTGGGTGTGCCGCTGGTGCTGAACCTGCTGGCGTGGCCGCTGATCGTGGACTACAAGCAGTTCTGGTCGCACACGCTGCCGTACCTGGTGGAATCGCGGGACTACTTCAACAGCGCGATCGTCGGCAATGCCGGGTACTACGGGGTGGCGGGGTGGCTCACCTGGCTCATCCGGATCACGCTCGGCGTGCTGGTGCTGATCACGCTGTGGCTGCTGTACAAGTACTACCGCGAGGATGAGGTCTTCTTCATCTGCACCACCTCCGGCCTGCTCATCGCCGGTGTGCTGCTGCTCGGCTCGCTCGGCCAGATGTACTACTCGATGTTCCTGTTCCCCATGCTGATGACCGTGGTGCAACGCAATTCGCTGCTGCGCAACTGGCCGGCCTGGGTCGCGATCTTCGGCTTCATGTCCTACGACAAGTGGCTCTCGGACCGCTGGCAGAGCATCGGCCGGTCGCTGGACTACCTGCGCGTCACCTTCGGCTGGGGTCTGCTGCTCATCGTCGCGTTCTGCGTGATCGGCGACCGCTACCTCGCCGCCAAACGCGAAGGCCGCCTGCGGGACGGTCAGACCCTCGACCCGGCGTGGATGCATCCCGAACTCGAAGCCGACCCGGCGACCAACGGCCGCACCCGAATTCCGGAGCCCGTCACCACCTGATTCGGCCCCGCCAGCGCGCGAGGTATTAGCGTGGACCCCATGAGTTCCGACGCTGACACCTCGCTACCGGCACCCCGCATCCAGCTCACCCCGCAGGAATGGCGCGCCAAGCTGAGCCCGGAGGAATACCAGGTGCTCCGCGAGGCGGGCACCGAACGCGCCTTCACCGGCGAATACACCGACACCGAAACCGAAGGCGTCTACGCCTGCCGCGCCTGCGGCTCCGAATTGTTCCGCAGCGGTGAGAAATTCCACTCGCACTGCGGCTGGCCGTCCTTCTTCGACCCGGCCGACTCCGACGCGGTCATCCTGCGCGCCGACAACTCCCTGGGCGCGTCCCGCGTCGAGGTGCTGTGCGCCAACTGCCACAGCCACCTCGGCCACGTCTTCGAGGGCGAGGGCTACCCGACGCCGACCGACAAGCGGTACTGCATCAACTCCATCTCGCTGCGTTTGCAGCCCGCCGCGGGGTCTGCCGACTGAGTCTGCGGGGCTGATCACTCACCCGCATCGACGCGTCGCAGGGTGTAGTCGGCTCGATCGTGGCGGCTCATCATGGTTCGGTGGCGGTCCGGGGTCCACGGCCAGAGTTCCGGGGTGCCGTCGGGGCCGAGATACCAGCTGTCGCAACCCGATGCCCAGACCGTGCCGGGCAGGGCCCGGTGGATCGCCGCGTTGAAGTCGTCCGCGGCTTGCTGATTCGGCTCGATGGAGTCGAATTCGTGTGTGCTCCAGCGCTGGATCCAGCCCAGGATGTGTGCGGCTTGGGATTCGGCGATGGCGGTCAGGGCGTAGTTGCCGACGGGGCTGTGCGGGCCGATGAGGGTGAACAGGTTCGGGAACCCCGGGATGGCGACGGTTTGGAAGCCGCGCGGGGTTTCGGCCCAGGCCCGATCGAGGGTGAGGCCGTCGCGGCCGGTCAATTTCATGGGGCGCATGAAGGCGTGCGCGTCGAATCCCGTTGCGTAGACCAGCACGTCGAGTTCGTGCAGGTCGCCGTCGGTGGTCACCACGCCGCGCGGTTCGATGTGGTCGATGGCGGCGGTGACGACCCGCACATCATCGCGATTGACCGCGGTGAAGAAGCCGGAGGAGATGATCAGCCGCTTGCACATGGGGTCGAAATCGGGGGTGAGCGCGGAACGCAATTCGGGATCGCGGATGCGCGACAGGCTTATCCGGCACAGGGTTTCGATGAAGTCGCGGCGCTGACCGGGTTCGATCAGGGCCACCGCGAACCATTCGAACACCCCGCGCAGGGAGCGGTACGCGAGCCGGTTCAGGCCCGGCAGACCGCGGTACAGCGCCGATCCGGCGCGGGAGTACCGGAAGTTCGGGATGGGCAGCACCCAGTGTGGCGTGCGCTGGAACATGTCCACGTGGGCGGCGTCGCCCGCGAGAGCGCTCACGATCTGCACACCCGTCGAACCGGTGCCGATGACGCCAACGCGTTTGCCGGACAAGGTGATCGCGTGATCCCAGCGCGCGGAGTGGAAGCTCGCGCCCGCGAAGGACTCCATACCGGTGATGTGCGGGGTGCGCGGATGATGCAGCAGACCCGTTGCGGTGATGACGAAATCGGCGCTGTCGGTGTCACCGTTCGCGGTGGTGAGCGACCAGCGGCCGTCCTGGAATTCCGCCGCGGTCACCTCGGCGCCGAATCGGGTCCGCGCGGGCAGGCCGTATTCGCTTGCGACACGGGCGAAGTAGGCGTCGATCTCCGGGCCCGGGGAGAAGAAGTGACTCCAGTCGGGGTTCGGCGCGAAGGTGAACTGATAGAACCGCGACGGCACATCGCAGGCGAGACCGGGATAGGTGTTGTCCCGCCAGGTGCCGCCGCCGCGATCGGCCTTCTCGTAGATGGTGAGGTCATCGAATCCGTTGCGCAGCAAGGTGATCGCCATGCAGATGCCGGACATCCCGGCCCCGATGATGACCACGCGGGGCCGCCGCTTCATCGCGGATCCCCCGTCACGGCGGCGGCCTCGCGCACCAGTTCACGGATCGCGGGCAGTCGGGCCAGCAGCGGGTCGGTCCAGGCGAGCACGCTGCGCAGGGCGAGCAGCGCCGGTACGTACGACGGTGCGTAGACGATGCGATGGCGGTGCTCGATACCCCGCACGATCGCCTGGGCGGCCCGGCCGACCGGTACCGGGCGACCCGCGAAACCGAGGCGGTCCAGTAATCGGTTGAGCCCCGGCTCATTTCGCATGCGCGCCACCATCGGGGTGTCGATCGCGCCGAAATACGCGGTGCCGACGGCGATCCCGGTGTCCGCGAGTTCCATGCGCAGCGCGCGAGTGAATTGTTCGACCCCGGCCTTGCTGGCCGCGTACGCGGGCATCGTCGGACAGGGAATGACCGCGGCGATGGAGGCGACGGCCAGGACGTAGCCGCGGCGTTCACGCACGAAAGGCAGTGCGGCGCGGACGGTTCGCCATACGCCCAGCAGGTTGATGTCGACGACCCGTTCGAACTCCTGCGGATCGATCGACTCCACGGTGGCCCCCGGGCCGGAGATGCCCGCGTTGGCGACGATCACGTCGATACCGCCGAAGTGATCCGCCACCGCCGCCAGCGCGGAGGTCAGCGATGCGGCATCGGTGACATCGGCGACGATAGCAATCGATCGCGCACCCAGCTCGGATTCCATTGCCCGCACTGCTTTTTCGTCACGATCGAGCAATCCCACGTGATGTCCGTGGGCGACCAGCCGACGCGCGGTCTCCGCGCCGATCCCATTCCCCGCGCCGGTGATGACCACGACCTGGCCGCCCGGCCCCCGATTCGACTTCATTGTCATATCTAGACGCTATGGTTCGCGATCCGGCCGGAGCCAGGATCGCGACGGCCAGGCTTTGATACATTCGGCCAATGGCCCGCCCGTCGTGGGACTTTCCCCGCTCCCCCGCCGCACTGCGCGGCCTGCTCGCCACGGCGGCGGTGCACGGGGCGACGACGGCGGATTGCCTGCGCGGCACCGGACTCGATATCACCGTGCTCGAGGTCGACCAGCTGATCCGCGCCGATCAGGAGTTGGCGGTGGCCCGCAATCTGCTGGTCCGGCTCGGGGATCGGCCCGGCCTCGGCGTCGAGGCGGGACTGCATTACAACCTGACCAGCATGGGCATGCTGGGCTACGCCATGCTGTCCAGCCGTACGGTGCGCGAGGCCATCACGGTCGGAATCGACTATCTCGCACTGTCTTCGGCGTTCGTCCGGTTCGATCTCGCCGAAGCGGACGAGCAGGCGGTCCTGACCATCGATGACAGCGAGATCCCCGCGGATATCCGCCCGTTCCTCGTCGAACGCGATCTGGCATCGGTATTGCAGGTCGCGTTCGTATCGTTCAGTTCCGTACTGCCGATCGAAAGCCTCAGCGTGGCACTGCGTCTGGACGCGCGGCGGTGCGCGAGCCTGACCGACTACAGCGGCGGGCTCATGCATGCCACCCCGGACGCGGAGATGACCCGGATCCGATTCGCGCGCACCCTCCTCGATCAGCCGCTGACCGGCGGCGACGCGGAGACCCTGAATGCCTGCCTGCGCCAATGCGAAAGCATTCTCGACGGACGGCGCAGGCGCAGCGGAATATCGGCGGTGGTGCGAGCCAGGCTGCTCACCGACCCCCGCGAAATGCCCTCGATCGCCGCGCTGGCCGAGGAATTGGGGCTGTCCCAGCGCACGCTGCGCCGCCGCCTCGACGCTGAGCACACCTCATATCGCGCGCTCGTGGATGAGGTCCGGGAGGGGCTGGCCATGGAGCTGCTCACCACCACCCAATTGTCGATCGAACAGATCGCGCATCGGCTCGGCTACTCCGAAACCGCGGCGTTCACGCACGCCTTCGTCCGCTGGCGCGGCGCCGCCCCGGGCAGCTTCCGCCGGTAGTCGACCACGCGAAAAGTCCGGTGGACGAAGCATGTCCACCGGACTCGAGCTCGGGAACCGTCAGTTCTGCGGGGTGCAGCTGTAGCGGGGGTGGCCGCTCAGGGCGTCGGCGAACCATTCGGGGCGGATGGCCTGGCCGATCGAGGCACGGTCGGGGACGCGCAGGCACCAGTTGGGGCCGTTGCCGCCCTGGGGGGCGTATTCGCTGGCGAAGGCGCGGGACATGGCGTCATCGGACTGCATCAGGGTTTGGCAGGCGGATTCGTCGGCGTCGGCGCGGCCGTAGCAGCTGAACCAGGCGGAGGAGTATTTCACCGACATGGCGGGGGATTTCACGTTGCGGGGGACGCCGAGCCAGTTGATGGAATCGCCGTGGCTGCCGCTCTGGATATCGATCCACTGCTGTGCGACATCGGTTTTCGCGTTCAGCATGTCGCGGTAGCGGTCGGCGGTGCCGAAGGGGCCGTCGGTCGGGTTGAACAGGGATTGGTAGAAGTTGGTGATGCCGTAGGTGGACAGGCCGGGGATGTCGAAATCGGCGGTCTGCATCTGGACGGGGACGTCGGAACCCATCATCTGGAAGCCCGACATCAGGGAGGCGGAGGAGACGCGCGGAAGCGGGCGGCCGTCGAAGCCGTGACCCTTGCGCTGCCAGTCCAGGTAGCTGGAAACGCCTACGGCGCCGATGGATTGGCCGTAGACATTGATGTGATCCACGTCCATGAGGTCGATCCACGGGTTGACCTGATTGGCTCCGGCGGGCGCGTACGCGGGGTTCGAGCGCACCAGACGGGGCACCATCAGAATATTGGCGGCCTCGTTATTGAGATCGACGACCGGAATGATGTCCTGGCCCGCGACCCAGCGGATGCCGTCCTGCGCCGACCAACATGTCGAGGGCGCGAAACAGTCGGGGACGGTGAACTGGGGCAGGAACATGTCCAGCAGGGTGCCGGGGCTGTCGGGCTGTCCGACCTGGGACAGAGTGACGCCGATGAAGCCGTCGCGCACATACGATTCGGTGTACATGGCGATGTGATTCATCGTCTCGGCCGCACCGGGCATGCCGTAGGCGACCGGGAACTTCCGGCCCGAACCCTCCGCGCCCTCGGGCAGCCACACCATCGCCGACATGGGGATGCCGCGCGAACCGATGATCTGAATCTTGTGCACGTCACCGAGTTTGAAATCCGCGCCCGCGGTGTCGCCGGGAACACATGTCCCGGAACGGGTTTCGTAGAACACGCTGCCGTCGGAGTTCAGGCACGGGTAGCGGAACTTCGCGGTCATGAATGCGGGATTGTCGTAGACGTCGTCCAGCGCCACATCGGAAGTGGGCGACGAAGGATTATCGGCCAGACCGAAATTGCCGTCGTGATTCCAATCCGGCAGGTAATCCGGATGCGGCGGGAAATTGATTCCGAACGCCTCCAGATGCGCGATCAGATCCCATGCCTTCTGCGCCGCGACCAGAATCTTGTGCTGGGAATCGGGGCCGCTGTAGGTATCGGGATTCGCCAGATCCGCGAAACCGCCCTGCCAGTTGCCGGTGATATCGGTGATACCCGCGCGAATCAGGTAATCGACCATGCCGGGGGTCTTCAGATCCCGGGCCGTACCGCCGAAAATGCCGCTGACCAGGTCGGACAACTGCGTCATCAGATAGGAGTTATCCGGATTCGGATCCGGGGGCGGCGCGGGCTCGGCCGAGGCCATCGCGCCGCCCGCGGCCACCAGCGACAATGCCGTGGCAACGATCATGGTTGCTTTCCCCAAGCGACGCACCTGCCGCACCCGATCCTCCTGTGGTCGAACAACATTCACCCGGGTGTCGTCGAAATTCCCGTCGCCTGACGGTAAGGGGTGGAATTCGGGCGCAGAAGGACATCAACTGCCATCGAATTGACAGTTCGCGCCCGAGAATCACCGGGTGAATGATCGCCTCAGCGCGAGCGGAGGCGTTGCTTGGCCGATTGCGCCAGCTTCAGCCCGCCCGGGGCAACGGTGAGGGCGGTGTAGATGATCGCGGGTTTCACCGAGAAGCGTTCGCGCAGGGCGCGGCGGACCTGATCGCGGGCGGTTTTCGCGTCGGAGGCCGAAAGAGCCTCGCGGGCGCGGCCCATGGCCTGATGAAATCGGATCTCGCTGAGCTTGGTCAGTGCCGTCGAGCGCACGGCCGGGTCGGGGGTCAGATCGGCGATACGGGTGAACGCCGACTGCACACTGTCCTGGTAGGCCTGGAAAACGGCGGGATCCTCGGGGACGCGGTAGCCCGCCAAGGCTTCCGGAAGCACCCGAATATCGTTGCCCTGGGCGAGCATTCGAGCGAACAGCAGCAGACCTTCGACAGTCGGCACATCGGTGTCGTAGCCGCCGCCGGCCTGCCATGCGGCCGCCCGGATGGCGGCCGAATAGTAGAGAACCGAACCGGCCACGAATTCGGCGAGGGTGACGGAGTGGTCGACGCCGGGCTCGACGGTGACGCCGCCCTCACCCCGGAAGGTGGTCGAACTCGTCTCGCCCGCATCGGTGAAGCCGACCGCGTCGACCGCCACGACATCGACCCCGGGGTGCGCCCGAAGCAGCTCGTGCGTGCGGGCGCAGAAGGTCGGCATCAGCTTGTGGTTGGCGCGCACCACCGTGTAGATCTCGCCCGTCGCCGCGGCCGCGGCCTGATTGATCCCGGCGCCGAAACCCCGGGTCTCGGACCGCGCCAACCGGATTCGGTCATCCTCGTACTTGTCGACCACCGGCTGTGCGACGCCGGATTCGTCGATGACGATCAACTCCCATTCCGGGAAGGTCTGATCCCTGACCGAATCGATCAGGTCGATCAGCGGCCACTCGGGTCCGTCGACCACGGTCAGGATGCTGAACACCGGCTGAGTCATTGTGTGAATCCCCATCTTTCGATCAACGACCGACTCAGCCAACCAGATCGAAAAAGCCCCTCGGCGCGTCGCGATCCGACGCGCCGAGGGGCCTGGCGCTATTGCGTCATCTCGAACCGGCTACCGGTTACCGACGAGCGGCGATTACGGGAGGGCGGCGATCAGCTGCTCGACCTCGACGCGCGGGCCGGTGAAGAACGGGATCTCCTCGCGCACATGCAACCTCGCCTCGGTGGCGCGCAGTTCACGCATGAGATCCACGATGCGATGCAGTTCGGGGGCCTCGAAGGCCAGGATCCACTCGTAGTCGCCCAGGGCGAACGAGGCGACGGTGTTGGCGCGCACATCCGGGAATTCGCGGGCGGCCTTACCGTGATCGGCCAGCATCTTGCGACGCTCCTCATCGGGGAGCAGGTACCACTCGTACGAACGCACGAACGGGTACACGCAGATGTAGTTGCCCGGATCCTCACCCGCCAGGAACGCGGGGATATGGCTCTTGTTGAACTCGGCCGGGCGATGCAGGGCGGCATTGCTCCATACCGGATTGCTCACCGAGCCCAGCTCGGTGATCCGGCGGAAATCGGCGTACGCGGCCTGGAGTTCCTCGATCTTCTCGGCGTGCCACCAGATCATGAAATCGGCGTCGGCCCGCATACCGGCCACATCGTAGATACCGCGCACCACCACGCCGCGCTCTTCCAGCGAATCGAAGAAGGCCTTGGCCTCCTTGATGGCGGCCGCGCGATCCTCACCCAGCACGCCGGGTTCCACCTGGAACACCGAGAACATGAGATAGCGGATGGTGTCGTTGAGGGACTTGTAGTCGAGTCGCGCCATGACCCCATCGTGCCATTTCGCTTTCCGGATGGCGGCGGCGGACCCGGTGGGCTATTTCACGCTCGCGGCCCAGGAGCGGATCAGGCGGCGCAGGCCGTCGTGGAAGGGCTCGGTGTCGACAATGGCTTCGGCCACCTCGTTCAAATGCCCTGACAGCAGTGGGTATTCGTCGGGGTCGAGAGCGGCCAGGGTCGAACGGGTGCGCAGTTGAACGGCTTTGGTATCGCGATGCTCCACCATCGCGGCACAGCCGAGCGTGTACAGGTACATCTCCCGATAGGCTTGCAACGCCTGCGGCAGGGTCAGACCCAGCGAAAGGTTGTCGGCCACTTGCGGTTCGGTCAATCGAGCGAGCAGGCAGGGGCCGAGCAGTGGACGGGAACCACGCAACAGCACCAGACCCGGATGGGCCGCGATCAAGGTGTACCAGGCGATGAAACGCTGCTCGGTGGTTCGCGCCCACTCCCCCGACCCCGGGGCGATCAGGGGTAGGTCCACCGCCAGATGATCGGCGAGCAGATCCAGCAGGCCGAGGAAATCACCGCCGCCGCGGCGCACCACGGTCGTATGCGATACCCCGAGATAGGTGGCGATGGCCCGAAAGCTGAGCTGGGCCGCACCCTTGCTCTCGATGATCGCCAATCCGGCGCGCGCGATCGCCTCCGGGGTCGCCTCTTCGAGCGACTTCGAGGTCCTGGGCATGCGAACAGCGTAAGTTACAGTGTAATTATCCGTGCCATCGGCCCGGGCGCGTGTCGCGCGACCCCACCGGCCTCGACCGGTAACAGCCCCGAACCGAACAGCGAAGGAAGTGCAGTGCATCCGACTTACGCCGACGTGAAGGCGGCCAGCGACCGCATCTCCGGGCATATCCGCCCCGTGATCCTCACTCCCACCGACACCACCGACGGCATACACCTCCGGCTGGCGCTGGAACACCTGCAATACGCGGGGAGCTTCAAAGCCCGCGGCGCGGCCAATTTCCTACTCGCCCACCGGGAACGCGGGACGTTGCCGCGCGTCGGGGTCACCATCGCCTCCGGCGGCAACGCGGGCGTGGCGTGCGCGTGGGCCGCACGGATGGTCGACTCCGCCGCCACGGTGTTCCTGCCCAATTCCGCACCCGCGGTGAAACTGGCCCGGCTGCGCACGCTCGGCGCGCAGGTATTGCGCGGCGGGGACTCGTACGCGGACGCGGCAATCGAATGCGAGAGGTACGCCGCGACGACCGGGGCGCTGCGGTCGCATGCCTATGACGATCCGTACATCGCGGCGGGAGCGGGGACACTGCTGGAGGAGATCGTCACCCAGATGCCCGATCTCGACACCGTGGTCGTCGCGGTCGGGGGCGGCGGACTCTTCACAGGGGTGGCGACGGCCGCCGCGCACCACGGCATTCGGGTCGTCGCCGTCGAACCGGAGAACTGCCGCGCCTTCAATGCCGGACTGGCGGCGGGACATCCGGTGGACGTATCGATCGACTCCGTCGCGGCCGATTCCCTCGGCGCGCGCCGCACCTCCGAAATGGCTTTGTCGGCAGCTCAATCCGCCGACACCGTCTCCGTCCTGGTGACCGACGCCCAGATCATCGCCGCACGCCAATCCCTGTGGGACAACCGCAGACTCGCCGTGGAAAACGCGGCGGGAACCGCCTTGGCCGCACTGCATTCCGGCATCTACACCCCGGAACCCGGCGAACGAATCGCAGTCGTCATCTGCGGAGCCAACACCGACCCCACCGACCTCGTCACCCCATAACCGTCAGCCCCGAATCCCGCCGCTCAGGTCTCCCGCGCCAATGTGCGCGCGGGAGAGGGCATCCCAAGGCTGTGGAGTGGCGCGCGACGGTTCAGGCGTCAGGCGAGGGATGCGTGGATTCGGGCAGCGGCGGCGGTGCCGGAAGCCGCGCAGGCGGGTACTCCGACGCCGTCGAGATAGGCGCCGGCCAGGGCCAGGCCAGCGAGATCGGCTGTGGCGGAACGCAGGTCGGCAATGCGGGCGGTGTGGCCGGGAGCGTACTGCGGTAGGCCACCGCGCCAGCGTTGCACCACGGCGCTCAGCGGGCTGATGTTCGCGCCGGTGACCGTCGTGAGGTCGTCGACTGCGGCCTGGATCAGATCGACGTCCTGCCACGCGAGTAGCGAGTCATCGCCGAAGCGGCCGAAGGAGGCGCGGACCAGGGCCACATCGCGGGCGGCCAGGTGCGGCCACTTGCGGCTCGAGAGGGTGAATGCCTTGGCGCGCAAGGGTTCACCCGTCGCCACCAGAATGCCGGAGTTGTCAGGAAGTTCGGTGGCAGCGGGCAGGGCCATCGCCACGACTGCCGAGGAAGCCAGCTCGATACCGGCAGCAATCTCGGCGGCATCGGGCGCGATATCACGCAGCAGAGCGGCGGTCACGGGGGCGGGAGTGGCCAGCACCACGGCATCAACCGCACCGATCGGGTCGAGCTGCCAGCCCGCACCCGCACGGGTGAGCCGCGTTGCGGCGGTACCGGTTTCGACCTTCACATCGGCGGCGGCCGTCAGCGCGTCCAGCAGGGCGCGGTAACCGTCTCGGATACCACCGAATACCGGGGTCGTGGACGGGGGCGGGAGTGCCTCTCGCACGGCTTGGGTGAGGCTCTGCGCACCCGCGTCCAGGGCGGCGGCGAGGGTGGGCAGCGCGGCGCGGACGCCGATCGAATCGGCGGTTCCGGCATAGACGCCACCGAGGAGGGGATCGACGCTGCGGCGCACCACCTGCTCACCGAATCGATCCGCCACCAGTGCGCCGACGGAGATATCCGCGCCACGTTCCCAGTGCAGTGGGCTGCTGGGCTCGGCGGCGACGCGGGCGATGGTCTCCGCGTCAACCAGACCGGTAATGGACTCGGAGTCCGCTGGGATGCCCATCAGGGTGTTGCCTGGCAGCGGGTGAGCAGTGCCACCCGACCACACCAGGGGGCGCTTACCGGCGGGGTGGACCAGCTGATCCTCGATACCCAATTCGCGCATGAGCGCGGGGATTTCGGGGCGGCGGCCTACGAATGCCTCCGCGCCGAGATCGACCGGGTCGCCTTCTATGTCCGTGGTGTGCAGGATGCCGCCGAGGCGGTCTCTCTGATCGATCAGGACCAGGTCGGCTGATGCGCCCAGGGATTGGCGCAGTCTGTAGGCGGCTACCAAGCCGCTGATTCCGCCGCCGACTATTGCGATCCGCATCGATCACTCCTTTCCAGGTTGAACGTACTCTCGAGGTGGGGACACGGTTTGCACCCGGGGCCTTCGTAGCGGACTCACGTCCATACCTCGCCTTCCAGCGGGGTTCGGTAGATGGCCACGAATTTTCAGAGGGGTCGCTTCGTCTGCCGTAACCCGGCTTTACCCCACCGGGTGGGAAGCCACCTCACCTTCCAGCCTGGCTGGCTGGCCTTGGTCACCTCTCGAGACACAACACAAAAAGACAAAACCTCAAAGACCAAGACGCCGGGACGAGAAGAGCCTCGGACATCCTTGCGACATGCGTTGGTTCTGAAGGTGACCGGGGCCGGTCAGCCGAGCTGGGGGGTGAGATGGGTGCTGAGGTGAGGGGTGAAGGCGGGTACGGCAGGCGAGGTTCCCACTCCGAAAATTCGTGGCATTCTGCTGAACCCCGCTGGAAGGCGAGGTGTGGGCGTGGGTCTGCTACGAAGGCCCCGGGACCGTGCCGGGTAACCCGGGAGGCTAGTGCCGGGTGAGGGATGAGTTGCGGCGGTTGAGCCACTGCTTCAAGCGATCTCGCTCGCGTTTGTTGCGGGCCTGGATTCGCGCGACGGAGGCGGCCATCGCCTCATCGGGGTGATGACGGTGATTCACCTGGGGTGTCCCGGTGGGATCCATGTGAAGTGGTGCGATCCAACCGGTGCGGCCGGGGAAATCGCTGTCCGCACCGAGTTTCACCGTCTTCCACCCGTCGGGGCCGTCCTTGACCAGTGCGTGGCAGGCGTCGCAGGCGAGGGTGAGGTTTTCGATATCGGTGGCACCGCCGTTGGCCCATTCGGTGACATGGTGGACCGCCGCCAGTGTGGCGGGCGCGCTGCAACCGGGGCGGGTGCAGCCCCGTTCGGTGGCGGTCAGCGCCAAACGCTGTGCCTTGCTTGCCAATCGGTGCGCTTCCACCCGCCCCAGATGCAGCGGCATGCCGTGCGCGTCCAGCACCACGATGTAGTTCTCGACGTGGTTGGCGTTGGCGATCAGCCGCATGGCCTCGGGGATGGAGAGGGTGCCTCCGGCCGCGGTGGTCGCGATCCCGGTGCCCTTCTCCACATCGGCGGCGCTCATGCTCAGGATGGTTCCGACCGGCACACCACGATGCGTGCCGAGCTTGGCCGCGTCGAGCTCGAGGCGCAGGAAGGCAAGCAGCGCATCGTGATTGCGCTGTGCGGCGGTGCGGGTGTCTCGCTTGGCTGCGGCCTCGAGCGCATCGCGATCCACCGGTCCGGCGGTATTGGGGCTTTCCGGATCCTCGGGGTTGCACATGCCGGGGCGCGCGTACTTGGCGAGCAACGGGTCGACCAGGGCGCGCAGTTCGGGAGTGATCTCACCGCACAGCGGGGTCATGCCGTCGACGCGCTCGGTACCCAAGGTCACGCCGCGCTTGCGCTGGCGGTCGGCATCGGTGTTGAGCCGCCCATCCGGATCGACCCGAACCAGCAATGCCTCACCCAGCGGGCGAATGTCATCGGGCCACCCGGTCGTGGCGTATTCGGTGAGCGAGGCCTCGGCCCGGTCTCGAAGTTCGATGGCGGTGCTCCCCGGCAGCCGATCCATCACGTGCACGATCCGGCGCACGGCATCAACCGACATCACCCCGGCCCGCTGCGCCTCGGCCAGCATCGGAAACTCCGGCTCCAGCTCTTCACCCAACTGGCGACGCACACCAACCTTGGCGGCCAGGTTCACTCGCCCGTAGGCGTCCGCACGGGAAAGCCGCAGCGCCCCTTCCAGGAAGCGGGCCGGTGAGTTGACCCCCACGGTCTCATGCAGTTTGCGGCGAATGGTTTCGGAGGCGAACTGCACTTTGAGCGCATCGAGCCGACGCAGTTCGGTCTCGACTTCCCGCATGGCCGAAGTGAATTCATCATCCGAGAGCGGAATCAATGGGGAATCCAGCAGCCCGTCCACCGCGGCGCGCAACGCGTGCACGCCAGCGGCGACGTCTGTGGTGAATCCCCCTGATTCCATACCACAATTCTACCGCGATAAAACAGACCCGAAAAGGCTAATTCTATTGTGATGCAAGCCTTTTCAGAAGGGTTAGCATTTACAACGGCATAGGCAGGCTGTGAATCAATTTGACTGCCTCGGTAATTGCCGCCGGATCCGTATTCGGCAACACCCCATGCCCCAAATTGAAAATATGCCCCTTGGCTCCCAAGGTAATAGCCTCATCCGCTTCCCGGGCGATCCGAACCACCTCGGACTCGATCGCGGCCGACCCCGCGAACAACACCGCCGGATCCAGGTTGCCCTGCAACGCTTTTCCGGGCCCGACCCGCCGCACCGCGTCATTGAGCGGAATCCGCCAGTCCACACCGACCACGTCGGCCCCGGCCTCACCCATCGCGCCCAGGAGCTCTCCGGTCCCGACGCCGAAGTGGATCCGCGGAATCCCCGCCGACGCCACCTCCGCGAACACCCGCTGCGAATGCGGGAACACGTACTCCCGGTACTGCGCGAGCGTCAGCGCACCCGCCCACGAGTCGAACAGCTGCACCGCGTCCACCCCGGCCGCGATCTGCGCCTGGAGGAACTCGATGGTGATGTCGGTCAGCACGCCCAGCAGCTCATGCCAGGTGTCCGGATCGGCGCGCATCATCGCCTTGGTGCGCTCGTGGTTCTTACTCGGCCCGCCCTCGACCAGATAGGACGCGAGGGTGAACGGCGCGCCCGCGAAACCGATCAGCGGCACCTCGCCGAGCGCATCGAGCAGCAGCCCGATGCCGGCGGTCACCGCGCCCACCTCCTCGGCGCGCAGGCGCGGCAGCGCCCGCACATCGGCGACGGTGCGCACCGGATTCGCGACCACCGGACCCACCCCGGGCACGATGTCCAGATCGATCCCGGCGGCCTTGAGCGGAACCACGATGTCCGAGAACAGGATTGCCGCGTCGACATCGTGTCGCCGGATCGGCTGCATGGTGATCTCGCACACCAACTCCGGATCGAAGCATGATTCGAGCATGCCGATGCCCTTGCGCAGTTCGCGGTACTCCGGCAGCGAACGCCCTGCCTGGCGCATGAACCACACCGGACGACGATGCGGCACACCACCCGAGGCGGCTACTAGAAGGGGCGCGTCGGTCAGCTGGCGGCGGATGTGAGTGCTCATCACCGCTCATCGTAAAGGCCCCGGGCGGCGCGCCTCTCACTACACCGCGCCGGGTAGGTCTACCGTCCTCATACGTGACACCGCTCGACTTCCGCGACGGCGCCGCACCGACCCCAGAGCCAGAAGAACCCATCGGGTTCCGTGCCGCGGTCGATGCGATGGGAACCGCAACCGTGCATCCTCGGATCGAGCTAGCTCCGATCCGCCCGCCGCAGCGCCTGGCGCCGTACTCCTACGCGCTAGGCGCGGAAGTCACCCGGCCCGACACGAATGTGGTTCCCGTCGACTCCGACGGGGACGCCTTCGGGCGGCTCATCCTGCTGCACGATCCCGATGGGCAGGAAGCCTGGCACGGGGTCTACCGGCTGGTCGCCTATATACAGGCCGATATCGACTCCGCGCTCGCCGCCGATCCGCTGCTGCCCGAGGTGGCGTGGAGCTGGCTCGTCGACGCGCTCGAATCGCGCACACCGTTCACGGCACTCGGCGGGACCGTCACCTCCACCTCCTCGGTGCGGTACGGCGATATCGCCGGACCGCCGCGCGCGCATCAACTCGAACTGCGGGCCTCCTGGACCGTCGGCGACAGTGAGATGCGGTCGCATGTCGAAGCCTTCTGCGAGGTCCTCGCCTACGCCGCCGGACTGCCGCCCGCGGGCGTTACCCGGCTGGATGTGCGGCACGACGACGGCGATTCCGACTAGTCCCGTACGAGAACACCTGTACCGCAACGAAATCGATCCGGGGCCATTACGATTCCCAACAGCCCGGCCCCGAGTCGAGCTCCACCGTTTCGCCGACGTGACGCGGATCGCCCCTGTCCTACCCGTAGAGTTCAAGACCATGTCCGTACCAGAAGAGCCCGAAGCCACTGCCGCGGTACCGTTGCTCGCGCCAGTGGAGGGTGTGCCGCCGGTATTGGACAGTGCTGCCGAAATCACGGACGCGGCACGCCGCTTGGCCGCCGGCACCGGACCACTCGCGGTCGACGCCGAACGCGCCTCCGGATTCCGGTACTCCAATCGTGCCTATCTGATTCAGTTGCGGCGCGCGGGCTCCGGCTCATTCCTCATCGATCCGATTCCGCTCGACGGGGATCTGGAACCGCTCGCGGACGCCATCAACGGCCTGGAATGGGTACTGCATTCGGCCGATCAGGATCTGCCCGGACTCGCCGAACTCGGGCTGTACCCGGCCAAGTTGTTCGATACCGAACTCGGCGGGCGGCTCGCCGGATATGAACGCGTCGGACTCGCCGCCATGGTGGAGAACCTGCTCGGGCGTGAACTGCGCAAGGGGCACGGGGCCGCCGACTGGTCGACCCGGCCGCTGCCCGACGACTGGCTGAATTACGCCGCGCTCGATGTGGAACTGCTGCTCGAACTTCGGGACGCGGTCGCGCTCGAACTCGACGAGCAGGGCAAGACCGATTGGGCGGCACAGGAATTCGAGCATGTCCGCGCCGCCGAACCGTCCGCGCCCAAATCCGATCGATGGCGGCGCACCTCCGGGATCCACACGCTGCGCCGCACCCGGCAGCTCGGCATCGTCCGCGAACTCTGGACCACCCGCGACCGCCTCGCCCGGCTGCGCGATGTCGCACCGGCCCGCATCCTCCCGGACTCCGCGATCGTGGCGGCCGCCAATGGCGAACCCAAATCGATCGCCCAGCTGCGCGCGCTGCCCGTCTTCGGCGGACCGCGCCAGCGCCGCTACTCCCGCGAATGGCTCGGCGCGATCGAACGCGCCCGCGCCCTCCCGGAAACCGAACTCCCCCCGCTCACCCAGCCCTTCGACGGCCCACCCCCGGTCAACCGCTGGGAACGCCGCGACCCGGCCGCCGCCGCCCGCCTCCAGCGCGCCCGCTCGGCCATGAGCGACCTCTCCACCGAGGTCTCGGTCCCCATCGAAAACCTGCTCACCCCGGACCTACTGCGCCGCATGTGCTGGGACGGCCTCCCCCGCACCGCCACCAACGGCGACGCCCCGGGCCTGATCGACGCCTTCCTCGCGGCCGGTGGCGCCCGCCCCTGGCAGCGAGAACTCACCGTCCCCCGCCTCGCCGAAGCGCTCTACCCGGCCGACGACAAGGACTGACCTTCCCCGTCATCCCGGCGCGTATTTGGCCGGGATCCACACCGGGGAGTGGGCAGCCGATCGCGGTGGATCCCGGCAAAAAGCATGCCGGGATGACGCGGGTCGGTCCCGGGAGCGGTCAGTCTTCGAAGACCGGTGGCCTGCGGTCGCGGCGGGCTCGGATGGCCTCGTCGAAGTTCTCGGTGGTGAGGCGGACGTAGAGCTGGGCGGTGCCCTCGTGTTGCATGTGGGATTCGAAGCTGCTTGCTTCGAGGCCGCTCCACAGCATGCGTTTGGTGAGTTCGGTGCCCACTCGGCTCCAGCGGATGATCTGGTCGGCGGTGTCGTAGGCGGCTTCGAGGAGTTTGTCGGCGGGGACGACGCGCGAGACTATGCCGATGCGTTCGGCTTCGGCGGCGTCCACGTCCCTGCCGGTGAGCATGATCTCGAAGGCGCGGGTGGTGCCGACCACGCGGGGCAGCAGGTAACTGATGCCGAGTTCGGCCGAGGTGAGGCCGTTGTTGATGCCCGCGGCACGGAAGTAGGCGTCCTCCGAGGCGATTCGAATATCCGTGCCCACCGCGAGGCAGAAGCCGCCACCGATGGCCGCGCCGTTGATGGCGCTGATCACCGGCTGATGCATGCGGCGGATGGTGAGCATCACGTTATTGAGCAGTTCCATCGAACGCCGGGCGACCGTGGTCTTGGTCAGGCCCTCGACACCCGGAACACGGCCCGCGTGTTGCAGATCCGCGCCGGAGCAGAAGCCGTGGCCCGCACCCGTCAGCACCACCACGCGGACGTCATTGTCGGCGGCGACCGCCTCCAGGGTTTCGCGGAGCGGGATCATGACATCGAAGGCCATGGCATTCATCCGGTCCGGGCGATTGAGGGTGACCAGGGCGATCCCCGGGCGCGGCTGCTCCACCAGCACGAAAGCGGGTTCGCTCGACGCTGGGCCATCTACGGACATGCACGACTCCTGACCGAAAACTGTAACCGGTTCTAGAATCTACGCGAGAAGTGCTGCGGCGTATGCGAAAAGCCGTCTACACGGCGAGAGCGGACGATATCCGAGGATATCGCCCGCCCAGCTCATAACGCTTCGGTCCGGGAACAGCCCGGCTAGTCCGCGACCGCCCGTGCGGTGGCGCTGACCTTGCCGCCCTCGGCCTCGGACATCGCGATATCCGCCTCGGCGCTGTCACCCAGCCAGCCGTGTACCCGCTGCGCGATATCGCCGGGGGTCAGACCCAGATCGTGGTGAATCCGCGCACGCGTGGCATGGTCCAGGAAGTGCTGCGGCACACCGAGATCGCGGGTGGCGACATCGACCCCGGCGGAACGCAAGCGCGCCGACACCGTACTGCCGATACCGCCGTGCAGGCCGCTGTCCTCCAAAGTGACCACCAGCCGGTAGTTCTCGGCCAGCTTCACCACGGTGTCCGAGACCGGCAGCACCCAGCGCGGATCGACCACCGTGACCGAAACCCCTTCGGCCGACAGCAGATCCGCGACCTTCAAGGCCAATTCGGCGAACGCGCCGACCGCCACGAGCAGGACATCACCGCGTGCGGACTGGGCACCGGCGTCCTCCCCCTGCGGCAGCCGCAGCACATCCACGCCCTCGAAGCGCTCGACGGCGGAAATATCCTCCGACACAGTGCCCTTCGGGAAACGAATCGCGGTGGGGCCGTCGCTGATGTGCACGGCCTCGCCCAATTCCTCGCGCAGCGTCGCCGCATCGCGCGGGGCTGCCACGCGAATACCGGGCACGATGCCGAGCACCGAGAAATCCCACATGCCGTTGTGCGAGGCGCCGTCGTCACCGGTGATACCGGCGCGATCCAGCACCAGCGTCACGGGCAGCTTCAGCAGCGCCACATCCATCAGCAGCTGATCGAAGGCGCGGTTCAGGAAGGTGGAGTAGATGGCCACCACCGGATGCAAACCGCCCAGCGCCATACCGGCCGCTGAGGTCATGGCGTGCTGTTCGGCGATGCCGACGTCGAACATGCGCTCCGGGAAGCGTTTTCCGAACGCGGACAGACCGGTCGGACCGGGCATGGCGGCGGTAATCGCCACAATGTCGTCCCGCTGCTCGGCCTGATCGATGAGCTCCTTGGAGAACACCGAGGTCCAGGTGGTGCCCGAGGAACCACCGACCGGCTCACCCGTCTCCGGATCGATGCGGTTGATGGCGTGCATCTGATCGGCCACATGGTCTTCGGCGGGCTTGTAACCGCGACCCTTCTGCGTGACCACGTGCACCACCACCGGACCGCCGAAATCCTTGGCGCGCCGGAACGCCGCCTCCAGAGCGACGGTGTCGTGCCCGTCGACCGGGCCGACATACTTCAGCCCCAGATCGCCGAACAGCTCCTGCGGTGCGACGGCATCCTTTATGCCGGTCTTCAACGCGTGCAACATCGAATAGGCCGAATCCCCCACGCGCGGAATGGACTGCACGATGCGCTTGGTGGCGTCCAGGGCCTGCTCGTACGCGGGCTGCATGCGCAGACCCGCCAACCGCTCGGCGAGACCGCCGATGGTCGGGGCGTACGAGCGCCCATTGTCATTGACCACCACGACAACCGAACGGTCCTGCCCGGCGGCGATATTGTTCAACGCCTCCCAGCACATACCGCCGGTGAGCGCGCCGTCGCCGACGACCGCGACCACACTGCGCTTCTGCCTGGTGAGCCCGAACGCCTTGGCCAGACCGTCCGCGTAGGACAGTGAGGCCGACGCGTGCGAGGACTCGACCCAGTCGTGCGGGCTCTCGGCGCGGCAGGGGTAGCCGGACAGGCCACCTTCCTTGCGCAGCGCGTCGAACCCGTCCTTGCGACCGGTGAGGATCTTGTGCACATAGGCCTGGTGCCCGGTATCGAAGATGATCGGGTCGGCCGGCGAATCGAAGATTCGATGCAGCGCGATGGTCAGCTCCACGACGCCGAGGTTCGGACCCAGGTGCCCGCCGGTGACGGCGACCTTCCGCACCAGGAACTCGCGAATCTCCTCGGCCAACTCGCGCAGCTCCGGTATCGAAAGCCGACGCAGGTCCTCGGGCATGTCGACCCGGGAAAGCACTCCCACGGCTATTGCTCCCTCCGGATGTCTCCTGTGATTGCAACAGTCTACGGAGACCCGACCGGCCCCCAACGCCAGGAACTTAACTCCACCTGCGACATCCGCAATAGATGTGAGGCTCCACACACATTACCCGGATACAGTGGCCCAGTGGTCCCCCCAATTCCGGCCACTATCGGCCCAGCTCGCGTGTCGCACGGCGTGGTCGCGCGCATCATCGACGAAGTGTACGAATTGTGCCGATCTGATATGTCCGGTGAGCTCGCCGACTACATCCCGGAACTCGCGGCGGTGCAACCGGATTCATTCGGCATCTGCCTGGCTACGGCCGACGGCCAGGTGTACGGCAGCGGAGACCTGGACACCTGCTTCACGATTCAGTCGATCTCCAAACCCTTCACCTACGCACTGGCACTGGCCGATCGCGGCATCGCGGCCGTGGCCGAGCGCATCGACGTGGAACCCACCGGTGAGCCGTTCTACGAAATCAGTCTGGACCCCAAGACACAGCGCCCGCGCAATCCGATGATCAACGCGGGCGCGATCGCGTCCGCGGGCCTGGTCGACGGGCGGGACGCGGCCGACCGGTTCGCTCGGATACAACGCAGCTACAGCCGATTCGCCGGTCGTGAGCTTCGACTCAACGAGGCCGTCTACGCCTCCGAGGCGCGCACCGGCTACCGCAATCGCGCCATCGGCTATCTGCTGCGCGGGGCCGGGATCATCGACGGCGATCCGGACGAGGCGGTGGACCTCTACTTCCGGCAGTGCTCCATCGATGTGACCTGCCGTGATCTCGCCGTCATGGCGGCGACGCTGGCCAACAACGGCGTCAATCCCTTGACGCACGAACGCGCGCTGTCCCGGCCGCTGGTCGAGCAAGTGCTCAGCGTCATGACCACCTGCGGCATGTACGACGCGGCGGGCGACTGGGTGACCACCGTCGGGCTACCCGCCAAAAGCGGTGTGGGCGGCGGCATTCTGGCGGTACTGCCCGGACAGATCGGGATCGCCGTCCACTCACCGCGATTGGACGCGCACGGCAGCAGCGTGCGCGGCGTCAAAGCGTGCCGGGAGCTCTCGCATCGACTCGGACTGCACTTCCTGCATGTGACCCGGGCCGCGCACACCGCGATCCGCACCGCGTACACCGTCGCCGAAGCGCCCTCGCGATTGCGCCGCGACGCCGACGAATTGGACGTACTGCGCCAATGGGGCGAGCGCGCACAGATATTCGAACTGCACGGCGATCTGCTGTTCGCGGGCGCGGAATCCACGGTGCGCGCGGTGGAGGCGGCCTCGTTGTCGGGAGAGCTGGAAGCGCTGGTGCTCGATCTGCGCGAGGTCGCCGATGTGGCGGAGATCGCGGTGCGCATGCTCGACGATCTGCAAGCCGAACTCGCCGCGGCGGGATGCCGTGTGGCACTGGTCGATCCGGACGCCAAACTCGGGCATATGGAGTCGAGCCTGGATCCGGCCGATCCGCGCGGGCGGGTGTTCGCCGACCGCGACAGTGCCACCGAATGGTGCGAACAACTGATCATCGACAAATACCGGCCGGAGGATTGCACACCCTCGGCGGCATTGCGGATAGAACAGCATCCGGCACTGGCCGATCTGCCCGATGAGGAAAGGCAGCGGCTGGCCAAGGAATTCGAAATCCGCACCGTCGCGCGCGGGGAGCGAATCATCGCCCGGGACAGTCCGCGCGCCGGGCTGTTCCTTATTCTCGACGGTCGCGTACGAATCACCTTCGAGGATCGCGACGGGCGACGGCATCGGCTGATCTCCCTCTCCCCCGGAATGTCATTCGGTGAGATATCCCTCCTCACCGGAGTGCGATTCAGCAATGACATCTACGCCGAGAACACGGTGCGCCTGGCGGTGCTGCCGCCGGACAAATTCGATGAACTGACCCGCCAGGCCCCGGAAGTGAAACTCGCACTGCTGGAACGGCTCGCGACCGCCGCCTACGCCCAGGCCGACGCCGCCGTCCGGGCGCTCGCGGCGCACGGCGGCGTCTGACCGCGCGCGCCGGACCTGGGGAAACACCCGTCGTCGGTAGCATCGCCACTGCCCTGACAGCCATCGAGGAGGACACCGTGCCCAGCACCGGAACCGACACCGGCAGCATCACCATCTACGGATCCGGAAATGCCACCGGCACACCGGATCTCATGCGCGTGACCATGTCGATCGAAACCAAGGCGGATACGGTCGCACTCGCCTACGCGGCCGCCGGGGAGCGCACCACCGCCCTCATCGACGCACTGCGCGGCGACGGTGTGCCCAGGCGGGACATCTCCACCAGCGGCCTCTCGGTGCGCACCGACACGGTGTGGACCGAAGCCAATCGCGAGCAGGTCGTCGGCTACGTCGCGAGTACCGCGCTGACGGTGACGCTGCGCGATATCGCCGCACCCGAGAAGAGCGACGCCGACGGTGGCCCGGCCGCGATCATCGCGCATGCCGTCGACGCGGGCGGAAACGACGTACGGCTCGGCGGCCTGACACTGACCGTGAGCGATCCCGAAGCACTGCTCACCCTGGCCCGCGACGCCGCCTGGGACCACGCTCTGGACAAGGCCGAACAGTACGCGCGCCGCTCCGGCCGCACCCTCGGCCCGGTACTGGAGATCACCGAGGACACCTCGGGCCCCTCGATTCCCATGCCCCGCATAGCCTTCGCCGCCGCCAAGAGCGATATGGCCGGAGCCCCACCGATTCCCGTGGAACTCGGCGAAAGCGAACTCAACGCCACGATCAAGGTCACCTGGCAATTGAGCTGACACCGGGCAGGACGCTGAGCGCGATCGAATAGCATTGTGCCCGAGCAGAATTCGCCACATGACATAGCCTGATCGGGTGACCGGGAAAAAGCCGGGGCCGACGGAGTTCGCCCGGGAGATGAGCGCTCTCATCGTCGGGGGTATCGCCGCTCTCCTGACGGGCCTGACCTGGCAGGCGCACATGTGGCCGGTGGCAGTGCTGTTCGGTTGCGTGGCCGTGGCATGCGCGGTGCTGCTCATTCCGGCGGTGCTCGCGGATCTGCTCGGCCCGTTCATACTGGCCTGGACCGTGATTTCGGCATTGATCCGGCTCACGCCCGTTGGGCGGCGGCTGTTCTCAGAACTCGATATGCGAGAGCAGGGTGGCGGCGCGGGTCGCGGTGAGCTGGATGCGGAAGCGGGTGGCATCGGCTCGGGTTCGGTGCGGGTACGGGTTGATCGAGGTGAGTAGGCGGAGGTCGCGGAGTAGGCGGGTGCCCTCGCGGACCGAGAGGCGGGCGGTGTCGATGAGGTGGCGGACGTTCTTGGCGCTGTCCAGATCCTGGGTGCCCGCGGCGTAGGCGGTGAGGTGGTCCAGGGCCGATCTCAGGTGTTCCTCGCAGGCGGTGTAATCGCGGCGGGAGTAAGCGCGACTGGCCTGCTGTAGCTGTTCCAAAGGTGTTTGCTGACTGCGCAATTCGAGTTCGGTCTCGATCAGCGCCAGTTCCTCGGCCAGGGCGACCGGGAGCCGGTGCGTGGGTCTGAGCCGACAGCGCACGGTGGCGTCCGGGGCGGTGCCGCCGACCGTTTCGATGCGCAGCTGGTAGCCGTCGATCAGGAGCGCGGCGCGCAGGGTGCTCAGCCACGGCGGAAGTTGTTTGCGCTCCAGCGATTCCCCGCGCAGGAATTTCTGCGCGGTCACCTCGACCAGATTCAACAGGGCCTGATCGGCGTCGGCGTTACCGGCCAGCGCCGCCATGCGCGCGCCGTAGACGGGGGTGACCAAACGGCCCCAATAACTATCGCTGTTGACCCACATCTCCACGGTGTACTCCGGGCGCTTGAGGTCGACGCTCAGGAGCAGACCCTCGAGGGAGTAGAACTTGGCTTGATCCCCGTAGATCAGTTCCACTACCGACGCGAGGGTCGGGTCGGACAGCGTAGTCATGACCGCTATCTTGGCGGATGCCCGAACCTGGGCACAGCACGGCCCGCTTCCGGCGGGCAACCGGAGACGGACTCTGCCGCAATACGATCCGGGTCAGCGCTCCAGGACGGCGATGCACTCCACATGGTGGGTACCGGGGAACGCATCGAAGACGCGCAGGCCAGCGGGGTTGTACCCGGCATCGCGATACAGTCCGAGATCACGGGCGAAAGCCGCTGGATCGCAACCGATATGGACAATCCGGCGCGGGCCGCGTTCGGCCAGTGCCGCGATGACCTCTTTACCCGCACCCGCGCGCGGCGGATCCAGCACCACCACATCCGGTGCGGTATCGGGCTGTTCGACGATCCAGCGCTCCACCCGCTCGGCCCGCAATTCCACCCACGGCAGATCCCGCAGCGCCGCTTTACCTTCGGTGACAGCAGTGCGCGCGAACTCGACCCCGTGCACCGCGCCACCCGATCCGACCTGTTCGGCCAGCCGGGCCGCGAACACCCCGACACCGCTGTACAGATCCCACGCCAGCGCATCGGAGGCGGCACCGGCCCATTCCGCCACCACATCCGAATACCGTTGCGCGGCACCGTAATGCGGCTGCCAGAACCCGGTGGCGGACAGCTCGAACCGGCGACCGGACACATACTGCACGGTCCGGCCGCTGCCGTCGATGACGCGTTCGGCACGCGGCCCACTCGCAGCCGCACGACGGGCAGCAGTACTACTGCGATCACCACCGTGCCCACCGCCCGAGCGGCCACCGCGCCGGTCCCCACCGCGACCGTGTCCCGCGCGACCCCGGTCCTGCCGACCGCGCTCGGACTCCACCGGAGCCAACTCGATCAGATGCCGCATCCCGTCACCGTCAACGGCCACAACAAGATCCGCGCCCGGCGTCCACTTGCGATCGGCGATGCCCTCCATCGCCCCGGCCATCGGTTGCGGACACCGCAGATCCGCGATCACATCCGTGCTGCGGTAGCGATGCACCCCGGCGCGACCGTTCGCATCCACCACCAACCGCACCCGCGACCGCCAACCGGCCGTATACGACTGCGGCGCAAGCACACCCGGACGCCCGATCGCGGCACCCACGCCGAGATCATCCGACGATCCGGCGACGAGACCACGAACGCGCCCCGCCGCAATGCCTTTCACACGACCGGCGGCGATACCGCTCCCGAGCGCACCCGCGCGATCAGGTGCGGAGTCATCTCCGTTGGCGAGCACCGCCCCGCGTACCCGGCCCGCGGCAAGACCCCGCACAGCACCGAGCGTCCCCGGCCGAGCACCCGGTTCGGCCGCGAACGCATCCAGGCGAGCCGCCGCGCCGTACACCGGCGCCGGAATCACCTCGACCTCGAAGTCGGGCTCCCAGTCGGCGAGTCGGCGCAGCTGCTCGGAGACCACGGTCGCCTTGAGCGCGCGCTGACCCTCCGGACTGGCGTGTGCGAAATCGCAGCACCCCGCACCGCCCGGACCGGAGACCGGGCAGGTGGGGTCGATGCGGTCCGCCGAGGGCTCCAGGATCTCGATGGCATCGGCGCGGCAGAACGAGCCGCCGCGATCCTCGGTGACCTGAGCGCGCACCAGTTCGCCGGGTAGACCATGGCGGACGAAGAGGACTCGGCCCTCATGGCGGGCCACGCAGAAGCCGCCGTGACCGGGCGGGCCCAGCCGGACCTCCAGAATCGAACCGCGCCAGTCCTCTCGGCTCACTACTCGTCTCCGAATCCGCGCCGGACCGAACCGGGCGCATTGACCTCACGACCCGCACGGGCCTTGACCGATGAACTGAGCTGCCACGGCACCGAGGTCACCATGACACCGGGCTCGAACAGCAGGCGGCCCTTGAGCCGCAACGCACTCTGGTTGTGCAGCAACTGTTCCCACCAGTGGCCGACCACATATTCGGGAATGAACACGGTCACCACATCGCGCGGGGAATCCTTGCGCACCCGCTTCACGTAATCCACCACCGGCTTGGTGATCTCACGGTACGGCGATTCGATCACCTTGAGCGGCACCGAGATATCGCTGCGCTCCCACTCGCGCACCAGCGCGCGGGTATCGGGCTCATCGACATTGACGGTGATGGCCTCGATGGTGTCCGGCCGGGTGGCGCGCGCGTAGGCGATGGCCCGCTTGGTGGGCAGATGCAGTTTGGACACCAGCACGATGGAATGCGTGCGACTGGGCAGCACGCCATCCCATTCGGTCTCGTCCAATTCCCGCGACACCGTGTCGTAGTGCCGCCGAATGAGTTTCATGATGCCGAAGATCGCCGCCATGGTGACGATCGCGATCCACGCGCCCGCCAGGAACTTGGTGATCAGCACGATCACCAGCACGGTCGCGGTCATGGTCAGGCCGACCGCGTTGATCACCCGCGAGCGCTTCATGCGCATGCGCTGCGCCGGATCGGTCTCGGTGCGCAGCAGCCGCGTCCAATGCCGCAGCATGCCGGTCTGACTCAGCACGAACGAGACGAACACACCCACGATGTACAGCTGGATGAGCTTGGTCACCTCGGCCCCGAACAGCACCACGAACGCGATGGCCGCACCCGCCAGGAAGATGATGCCGTTGCTGAACGCCAGGCGATCACCACGGGTGTGCAGCTGGCGCGGCAGGAACCGATCCTGCGCCAGGATCGATCCCAGCACCGGGAATCCGTTGAACGCGGTATTGGCCGCCAGCACCAGGATCAGCGCCGTGACGATGGTGATGAAGTAGAACCCGGCCGGGAAGCCGTGGAACACCGCACCCGCCAACTGCGCGACCAGCGTCTTCTGCTCGTAGCCCGCGGGCGCGCCGATCAGATCCGCGGTGTTGTGCGCGTAGACGATGCCGACCTTCTGCGCCAGCACGATCATCGAGATGAACAGCGAGACCGCGATGACGCCCAGCAGCAGCAGCGTGGTCGCGGCATTGCGCGACTTCGGTTTCCGGAACGCGGGCACACCATTGCTGATGGCCTCCACACCGGTCAGCGCCGCACAGCCGGAGGAGAACGCGCGCGCGATGAGGAACACGAACGCCAGCCCCATCAAATGCTCGTCCTCGGCCTTCAGCTCGAATCCGTAGGACTCCGCGTGCACCTGATCGCCGAGCACCTCGATCCGGAAGAAGCCCCAGATGAGCATGAGGAACATGCCGATCATGAACGCATAGGTCGGAATCGCGAACGCGGTGCCCGATTCCCGGACACCGCGCAGATTGATAGCGGTCAGAATCACAATCGCCGCGACCGCGAACAACACCTTGTGCGTGGAGACGAACGGCACCGCGGAACCGATATTCGACGCCGCCGAGGAAATCGACACCGCGACGGTCAGCACATAATCCACCAGCAGCGCACTGCCGACGGTCAGCCCGGCGGTCGGCCCGATGTTCTTGGTGGCGACCTCGTAATCACCGCCGCCCGAGGGATAGGCGTGCACATTCTGCCGATAACTGGCCACCACGACCGCCATCACCAGCGCGACCGCCAAACCCACCCAGGGCGCGTAGGTGTAGGCGGAAAGCCCGGCCACCGACAGCACCAGGAAGATTTCCTCGGGCGCGTATGCCACCGATGACAAAGCATCGGAGGCGAAGACCGGGAGCGCGATTCGCTTGGGCAGCAGGGTGTGCCCCAGGGAATCACTACGGAATGGGCGGCCAACCAGCATGCGCTTGGCGGCCGTCGTCAACTTCGACACTTTGGTGAGCATAAGGGAGTGCGGGGCCGGTCGCGTCCACGGCGCGGCACGTTGGGGTGACGGACCGTAGTGTTGCGCGTGAACACTGCGAGCTCTGCCCGTTCGCACTGTGAGCTTTTCCGGGTTCCGGTTTGAATACCGGCGAGAGGGGGAAAGTGCCTCGGGAAAAACTCGGGCGGTACGGTAACCAGACCGCACACCACGGTTTTCGGGAATGGGGTTCGCACGGTGTACGTAGTGATCATGGGGTGTGGACGAGTGGGGTCCTCACTCGCCCGGGCTCTGGTCCGCATCGGCCACGAGGTCGCGGTGATCGATCAGAATTCGAGCGCCTTCCTGCGGCTGGGCCGTGATTTCCCCGGATTGTGCATCACCGGAGTCGGATTCGACCGGGATGTACTGACCCGCGCGGGCATCGAACGCGCAGGGGCGTTCGCGGCCGTGTCCTCCGGCGACAACTCGAACATCATCTCCGCGCGCGTGGCCCGCGAGACCTTCGGCATCGAGCGCGTCGTCGCGCGCATCTACGACGCCAAACGCGCCGCCGTCTACGAACGCCTGGGCATTCCGACCATCGCCACCGTGCCCTGGACCACCGATCGCTTCCTGCGCACGCTGGTAGCCGATCAATCCACCACCACCTGGCGAGATCCCACCGGCACCGTCGCGGTGACCGAGATCCCGCTGCACGAGGAGTGGTACGGCCGCACGGTCACCTCACTGGAGAGCACCATCGGCGCGCGCGTGGCCTTCCTGATCCGCTTCGGCCAGGGCGTGCTGCCGAACTCCAAAACGCTGCTGCAGGCCGATGACACCGTCTACATCGCCGCCACCTCCGGCACCGTCGGTGAAGCCGTCGCACTGGCCGGTAACGCCCCCGCTAGCGAGGACTGACTCATGAAGGTAGCCATTGCGGGCGCCGGCGCCGTCGGCCGATCCATCGCCCAGGAGCTATTGCGCGGCGGGCATCAGGTGATGCTGCTCGAGCGCCGCCTCGATCACATCGATCCCACCGCCGCGCCCACCGCGGTCTGGACGCACGCCGATGCCTGTGAGCTGGCCACGCTCGAAGAGGCCGGGCTGGAATCGTATGACGTGGTCATCGCCGCCACCGGCGATGACAAGGTGAATCTGGTGTTCGCCCTGCTCGCCAAGACCGAGTTCGGGGTCGGCCGGGTGGTCGCGCGGGTGAACGATCCACGCAATGAGTGGCTGTTCGATTCGTCGTGGGGTGTGGACGTCGCCGTCTCCACGCCACGACTGCTGGCCTCACTTGTCGAGGAGGCCGTCTCGGTGGGTGATCTGGTGCGGCTGATGACCCTGCGCCAGGGTCAGGCCAATCTGGTCGAGATCACGCTGCCCAGCGATACGCCGTTGGCGGGCAAGGCCGTTCGCACGCTGAAGCTGCCGCGCGATGCCGCGCTGGTCACCATTCTGCGCGGCGGCCGGGTCATCGTGCCGCAGGCCGATGATCCGCTGGAAGGGTCGGACGAGTTGCTGTTCGTCACCTCCGTGGAGGCCGAGGACGATCTTCGGAAAGCCCTCGGCGTCAACGGTTTCGGCAGCCCGGTCGGCGCAACCGCCTGATATCGCCCTCCGGGTGCCGTCACGGTTTACGACGCCGCCCGGAGTTCGGCGCGCAACTTGTTGAGCGCGCGGTGCTGCATCACCCGCACCACGCCCGGACTGGTGCCGATGGCCTCCGCGGTCTGCGCCGCGGTCCACCCCAGCACGATGCGCATGACCAGCACCTCGCGATGGGTGGGAGCCAGCACCTTCATCAGTTCCCTTGTGGCGGCCCGGGTTTCGGACTGCAACGCCCGCTCCTCCGGTCCGGCCTCGGTGTTCGGCTCATCCGGGAACTCCGCGACCGGGTAGGCCGGGTGCAGCTGCGCCCGGCGGAACGCGTCGGCGACCTTATTGGCCGAGATGCCGTACACGAACGCCAGGAACGACTTGCCCTGATCCCGGTAGCGCGGGATGGCCTGCACGGTCGCCAGGCAAATCTCCTGTGCCACATCGTCGGCCGTCACGTGCAGGTGTCCCGCACCGCCCATGCGCGCCGCGCAGTAGCGCCGCACCAGGGGGTAGACGATCTTGAGAATCTCCGAGACCGCCGCCCGGTCGCCCGCTGCCGCGGGGCCGATCAGCTTCTCCAATTCCGCTGCGGCACGCCGGGATTCCGTCGTCGCCGCCGTGGTGCCGTTCTTGGTTCCCCGCCCCGCCGAATGCCTGCGCGCGGCGGCCGTTGTCTGCACCGCGGTCCCGAGCCCCTCAACACGGTCCTGCGCTGCCACTGCCTTGCCGTCGGTAATCAACTCCGCGATCCTTTCGCCGTATCGTTCATAACGATCCTGCGATGATCGAGGCTTCGGAAATAGGCACCCCAGGGGTGGGTTGGTCACCCCCTTTACAACCCCAATTCCCCCGAAGGTGTTGCGCGGCGGGCGTTCAGCGCGATAAGTCGCTGGTAGAGGCTCAGTTCTCGGCAGACCCGGCGGTATCGGCCGCAGCGGCGGCCTTCGCACGATTCGCGGGCAGATGTCCGGCCTTGCGAACCGCCCACACCGTCACCACCAAGGCGACAGCGGTCAGCGGCCAGCCCATGGCCAGGCGCGCCACGGCCAGCAGACCGGTGCTGTTGGCCGCGTACAGGTGGTTCTGCACCAGGTAGCGAGCGCCGAATACGACCGCCCACACCACCGTCGCCAGATCGTAGAGCCGCATGGCGCGGCGATCGGAACGCCAATCGGTGCCGTGACCGTTCAGCACACCCCAGATGACACCCGCGAGGGGCCAGCGCACCACCAGCGACAGCAGGAACGCGCCCGCGTACACCAGGCTGGCGTAGATGCCGAACAGGAAGAAGCCCTTGGCCTCACCCATGCGGTAGGCGATGAACGCGCAGACGCCCACACCCAGGAACCCGGAGATAGCGGGCTGGATCGGGCCGCGCCGCACCAGCCGCCAGATCAAGATCGCGGTGGCCACACCGAGTGCGGCCCAAATGGCCGTGGTGAGCCCGCGCAGCGAATTCACCGGTACGAAAACCAGCACCGGCAGCGAGGAGTAGATCAGGCCGCTGAAACCGCCGAGCTGCTCCAGGAGGGTCTGCTCGACCTCTTCCTCGGCCAGCTCTTCCAACTCCTCGCGGACACCGTGCGGCTGCTGCACCGCGTACTGCTCGGTCACGGCCTCGGTGAGTTCGGCCTCACGCGCGGCGAACTCGGCCGCGAAGCCGTCCTCCAGCTCGCGAGGGGCACCGGTGGGCGCACGGCCCTCGTCATTGCTGCTGGCAGGTATCGGCATAGGTGTCAGGAGTTCCCGCGAAGTTCGTAGTAGGGGTTGAAAATGACCTTGCCGCCGTCACGCTCGCCGACCCGGCCGCGGACCAGGATACGACGCCCCGGCTCGATACCCGGGATGCGACGCCTGCCGATGAACACCAGGTTCACACTGTCGGTGCCGTCGAAGAACTCGGCCTCCACCTCGGCACCGCCCGACTTCGGACAGGCCTCGACACTGCGCAGGCGGCCCAGCATGGTGACTTCCTCACCGCGGCGACACTCCGATGCCCGGCACGCGCCCGACGCTTCCGACGTCTCGGCGAGTTCCTCGGCATCCAATCGATCCAGGTCCTCCGTCAGGCGCCGGCTCAAACGCCGGAAATACCCTGACGGGAAGTCCTTTCCACCCGAGGATGGCATCTCGCACGTCTCCTGATAGACCCTCACGGCGTGGGTCGCACGTCGTTCGATTCTTTCCACTTGACAGGAGGGTTACCCCCTGGCTGCGGATGTACACCGCCACTGTAGAGGTCACGGCCCGCACCCGCCACGCGCGCCCGTCCCAGTACGCTCGCCGGGTGCCAGATCTCCCCTCTCCGGCGGTCGCCGTCGCCCTGCCCGGAACCGGCTCCGACGCCCATTTCGCCCACCGGGCCTTCGGATCCGCCTGCGCCGCACTGGATATCCCGTTCCATCCGGTCGATCCGGACCCGCGGCGCGTCATCGACAGCTATCACGCCGCCCTGGACGCCGCCGCACGCTCGGGACCAATCCTGATCGCGGGCATCTCACTGGGCGCGGCGGTAGCTGTGAATTGGGCCGCACGGCACCCGGAATCGGTCTACGGCGTGGTCGCGGCACTCCCGGCCTGGACCGGAGCCGACACCACCGGCTGCCCCGCCGCCCTGAGCGCCGCCGCCACCGCCTCGGCCCTGCGTACGGACGGCATCGACGCGGTCATCGACATCATGCGCGCTTCCAGCCCCGCCTGGCTCGCCGAAGCCCTCACCCGCTCCTGGCGCTCGCAGTGGCCGGACCTGCCCTCGGCCCTGGACGAGGCCGCCGCCTACCGCTGGCCCGAACCGGAGTTGTTGAGCAGCATCACAGTCCCGGTCTCACTGGTCGGCGCGACCGACGACCCGGTACACCCCATCGCGGTCGCCGAACGCTGGGCCGACCTCATCCCGGGCAGCGATTTGCACCACATCACCCTGGACGAGCTGGGCGCGGATCCGGCCGTGCTCGGCGTGCGCGGATTCAGCACCCTGATCCAACGCCGCATCACAACGCGCTGACCACCCTCGTCATCCCGGCATGCTTGTGGCCGGGATCCCCACCACGGGAACTCCGGCGAGTTCAGTGGATCCCGGCCACAAGCGCGCCGGGATGACGTGATTCCCTACACGAACGGCCTTCGTACTCGCCTCGATCGAGGAAAGCGCGAAGGCCGTTGTCGTTCTTGGTGTTTCGGGTTACTGGAGGCCGAGCTGCTGCATGGCCGAACCTTCCGCGCCGCGACGCGGTTCGGTGTCGGCCGCCGGGACGCCGGGCTGCGGGCCACCCTGGAGCGCGGCGAGCTGCGCGGCAACGGCCTGCTGCTGCGCGGCCAGCTGCTGCTGGTGCGCGGCGGCGAGCTGATCCGCCAGCTCCTGGGGTAGGACCACCGGGAGCGGTTCGCGCACCGGGAGCGGCTCATCGCCGCGGCGCACGATGGTCTCGCTCATGATCGCGCGGGCGGCGGCGACCAAAGGCTGGCTCTCCGAGGCCGCGCCGGAGGGACCGGCCGCGACCAGGCGCACCATCCAGCGATGTCCGTCGACGCCGATGAAGCGCAGGTCCGCACCGTCGGTGACGGCGTGCAGTTCGCGACCCCAGGGCCCGTTCTGCACCGATACCTGCGCACCGTCCTTGCGCAGCGTCTCGGCGAGATCGGCTGCGACCGAACGCCATTGGCCCGCCGATTTGGGTGCGGCGTACGCGGCCACGGTGATCCGGCCGTGTTCGGTGGCCAGGTGCACCGCCTGCGGGGTGCCATCCGGGGTCATCTCGACCTGCAACTGCCCGCCCGGGGGCACCGGCACGATGACCGACCCCAGGTCCAGGCGCTGCTCGGCGACATCCTCGAGCTGATCGACGACGTCCTCGTAGTTGTACGGGCCGACCTTGGAGCCGCGCTCGGGCACCCGGAACGAGTCGGTGTCGAATTCCGAGGAGAACTCCGAAGCCGGTGCGGCGTACTCGGGTTCGTCGTCGTAGCCCTCGGCCTCGTATTCCTCGTCGTATTCGTCGTACTCGGTGTATTCGCCCTCGTACCGGCCCGCGTCGTCCGCGTCACCCTTGCGCTTCTTGCGTCCGAACATCGTTATGCCTCCTTGCCGGCTGTTCTACCCGCCCCGCCGGACTGCGCGGTCAGGCTGGCATGCCCACCGCTCGATCCGTATCCTCCTGCGCCCCGCTCGGTTTCGTCGAGCGTGTCGACCTCGGCGAAGTCGACCAGTTCGACCCGCTGCACCAGCAGCTGGGCGATCCGGTCACCGCGCCGGAGCTCGATGGGAGTACGTAAATCATGATTGATCAGGCAGACCTTGATCTCACCGCGGTACCCCGCGTCGACCGTGCCGGGGGTGTTGACGACCGACAGGCCGTGCTTGGCCGCGAGTCCCGATCGCGGATGGATCAAACCGACCGTGCCGATCGGAAGCGCGATGGCGATGCCGGTACCGACCAGCACCCGCTCCCCCGGTTCGATGATGACGTCCTCGGTGGTGCACAGGTCCACCCCGGCGTCGCCCTCGTGAGCGCGCGTGGGTACTGGCATGCCGGCATCGAGCCGCAGCAGGGAGATAGGAGGAATTCCGGTCACGTGCGCCGAGCCTACGCGTTCACCCCCGCTGCCATTGACCTAGTCTGATGTCGTGTCCGACCAGCCCCCTCAGGTGACCATGGAACCTCAGCAACAGACCACACCCCTCTACTCCGAGCGCCTGTGGGTGCCGCTGTGGTGGTGGCCCGTCGGCTTGGCCGTCACCGGCCTGCTGGCAGCCGAAATCCACATGGGCGCACCGGGAATCCGGGCGTGGCTGCCGTATGTGCTGCTTTTCCCCATCCCCGTATGGGTGCTGCTGTGGATGTCGCGGCACCGGGTCGAAGTGGCCCGCGACGGTGATGGAACCCCCGAATTGCGGATCGACACCGCCCATCTCCCGGCCACTTTCGTGAAGCGGGCGGCGGGTGTGCCGACCAGTGCGAAGAGCGCGGCCCTGGGTCGACAACTCGACCCGGCCGCCTACGTACAACACCGTGCCTGGATCGGCCCGATGCTCCTGCTCGTGCTCGATGACCCGGACGACCCGACACCGTACTGGCTTGTCAGTACGCGCCGGCCCGAACGAATCACAGAGGCGCTGGGCGTTCAGAACGCGACTGCCTAGCAGCCGCTTTCGAACCCCAGAGATCCCTTGCCGCGCTCGGCGAACCGAGCGCGGGCTGACGGATATTTCCTGCTCAGGGCTGTGTGACCTGGATCAGGCCGCGCAGTCCATGCAAATCAGCTGCCCGCCGGCCTCATTGGCCAGCCGGCTGCGGTGGTGCACCAGGAAGCAGCTGGAACAGGTGAACTCATCGGCCTGCTTCGGGATGACCCGAACCGAGAGCACCTCCTCCGAAAGATCCGCGCCGGGAAGCTCGAACGACTCCGCGGTATCGGATTCGTCGATATCCACGACGGCGGACGCGGCCTCGTTGCGACGAGCCTTCAGCTCCTCGAGCGAGTCCTCCGACACTTCGTCGGTTTCGCTACGCCTCGGTGCGTCATAGTCGGTTGCCATGTCGTCTTCCCCTCGTCCTTACTCCGTATATCCCGGACCGGCTCGATCCGGACCCGATTCCTGTCGGAATCGAACCGGGGTTTGCCGCCCCGCCCGTGGTGTACGCCACACGCACACCTGTCACCGATCCGGCCGGATGCTCCTGGTCCGCACCTGATCGCGCTCGGTCAACGCAGGACATGCCCTTGTTGTTCCCGAAATCGAACCCCCGATTCAACCCGGGCGATACGATCTGGGCCGCCAGACAATAGCGGACCCCGGGACAAAAGTCGCAATCAAAACACACGCGAGTCGAAACTGAGGGTCAATCGTCACCGGTCGGGGAACCGACCGAGACCTTGACGCGGCTTCCCGCGACCTTTCGAGGACTTACCGAGACCTTGCACGCAACGTCGGCAAGCTTTTCGTAGAGTGTGCCCTGTGGTTTCACTGATCACCCAAGGCAACTCGACCGACCCCGCGGGGCGGCCCTTCATTCGGCGACGCTGGGAGCCGTGGGCGGCCATGGTTGGCGTCATAGTCGTGATCTGCGCCGGTGTGTGGATCAAGGCACTGACGACGACCGAGTCCGACCCCGGCGCGATGGCGTGCAATTCGCCCAGTCCCGCGTCCAGTACCGCCGCACCCGCGGCCGCCCCGTTGGGGCAGCGGGTGGGGCAATCCCGGCTACGTGATGTGGAACCGGTGGCCCTCGCCCAGGCCAAGGTACGCGTGTTCAATGCCAACGGCCAGCGTGGTCAGGCCGCGCACGTGGCCTCGGAACTGGGTGATCTCGGGTTCGCCAGCGCACCGGACGTGCAGGTCGGCAATGATCCGGTCTACGTGAACGGTGATCTGGAGTGCACCGGGCAGATTCGTTTCGGCGTGAGTGGACGGCCCGCCGCGGCGGCCGTGCAATTGGTCGCGCCGTGCGCGGAGCTGATCGAGGATCAGCGCACCGATGACACCGTGGATATGGTGCTCGGCTCGCTGTTCCGCGATATCCGGCCCAGTACCGATGCCGAGGAAGTGCTTCGCTCCCTGAAGAATCCGACGCCGGGCACCACCTCCGCCATCGATCCCAAACTGCTCGACGCCGCCCGCCACGCGAAGTGCTGAGCCTTTGGCCCTCCGCTTCGCTCCGGGCGGGTTCGCGGCCCTGAAAGTCCCGAACCTTCCCTCCCTCCGCTCCTCCGCTTCGCTCCCCCGCTCCACTCAGTCCAGAACCGGGACGGCCGCGAACCAATAGGGCTGTGCCACAGACTGTTCCGCTCATCGCCGCACCTCGTCCAGAGGTGCGGCGATCTTCTTTTCCGCGTTCCGCGTGTCTAGCGGGCTGAAACTAAACCGGGATAGGGGTGGTGACACCGATCCGTTCCAGAAGATCGGACAATTCGGTCGCGATGCCGGGGGCGGCGGCGACCACCAATTCACCGGCCGTGCCCATCGAGGTGGGTGCGGGCAGGATCAGCACCGCGCCCGCCTCGGCGGCGATGAGCGCGCCCGCGGCCCAGTCCCACAGGTTCAGGCCGTGCTCGTAGTGCGCGTCCACCCGGCCCTCGGCGACCATGCACAGATCCAGGGCCGCCGAACCGAGACGGCGGATATCGCGAATCTCCGGCAACAGTTCGGCGATCAGTTCGCCCTGCCGGGCGCGACGCTTGGGCGCGTAGGCGAATCCGGTGGCGATCAATGCCATCGACACCGAGTCGACGGCATTGCAGCGCAATGGAATCGGCGTGGCGGTCGCACTCCCCCAGGTTCCGGAATCGGTGCGGTGCGCACCCTGACCGAGTCCGGCGCTGTAGGTGACCTCGTGCACGACGTCCGCGACGGCCCCGGCGACCGATCGCCCGTCGCGCACCGCCGCCACCGAGACCGAGTACGCGGGAATCCCGTAGACGAAGTTCACCGTCCCGTCGATCGGATCCACGACCCACTGCACGGCCGCTGGATCGTCCGCCAGCGTCCCGCCGTCCTCCTCCCCGACTACGCGGTCACCCGGGCGCAATTCGTCCACCAGGCGGCGGACCAGGGCCTCGGTTTCGGTATCGACGATGGTGACCGGATCGGTCGGGGTGCTCTTGGATTGCACGGCTTCGCCTTCGACCGCGCCCGGTCCGAAGACCTGAGGCCGGCGGGTGCGCACATGCGCGGCGGCGGTTTCGGCCAAATGGACCGCGATGCGCCGGAGTTCGGCGATGTCGGTCCCGTCGGCGGTCGCGGTGGTGTTCGATGCGGTGGAGGTGAAATCGGATTCCGGCACGAAGTCCATCGCAGCACAGATCCGGCACACCTCGCATTAGGCTTGTCGTGCACGACACAGCGCATCGGCCGGTTCCGGCCGCGTGGCGGGCGAATCCCGCAACTGTGAATTGATCACCGCCGGAGCCGGTATCGTGCCGCGCGCCGGGTTTCGCCGGCATCACTTGGGAGAACGAGGAGTCGTCATGTCCGCTCGGGGGCACGCGTTCGGGATCGACATCGGTGGTAGCGGTGTCAAGGGCGCCGAGGTCGATCTGACCACCGGTGAACTGGCCCAGGAACGCATCAAGGTGCCGACACCGCAGCCGTCCACGCCGAACGCGGTGGCCGAGGCGGTGGCGAAGGTGGTGGCGCAGTCGGGGTGGGACGGTCCGGTCGGCATCACCATGCCGAGCGTGATCATCGGTGGTGTGGTCCGCACGGCCGCCAATATCGACAAGTCCTGGATCGGCACGGACGCGCGCTCGCTGTTCTCGCTGGCGCTGGGCGGCCGTGAGGTGACGGTGCTCAACGACGCCGACGCGGCCGGACTCGCCGAGGACCGCTACGGCGCGGCAAAGGATCTGACCGGCTTGGTAATGCTGCTCACCTTCGGCACCGGTATCGGATCGGCCGTGATGTACAACGGCGTGCTGATGCCGAACAGCGAACTCGGCCATCTCGAGGTCGGCGGTCGCGAGGCCGAGCATCTGGCCGCGGCGTCCATCAAGGATCGCGAGGGCCTGAGCTACGCGGAATGGGCCGCCGAGGTGAGTAAGGTGCTGGTCACGCTCGAAAATCTGTTCTGGCCGACCGTGTTCGTCGCGGGTGGCGGCATCAGTCGCGACTACGCTGAATGGATTCCCTTGCTGACCAACAGAACCCCGGTTGTCGCGGCCGATTTGAAGAACACCGCGGGCATTGTCGGAGCGGCAATGGCCGTGTCTGCCGGTATCGCACCGTAAGCAGCCTGGTTCGATCGTTACAATGGAACAACATCCGGCGGTGCGCCGGTGAAACCAACCCGGCATGCGCGCCGGTTATCCCCCGACAGACCGCTCCGCCGGATCACCACTCTGGCGTGACGCCGCACGAGACCGTCACGAAAGGGCGTACGTGGTAGCCACGAATACCCGAGAGACCGCCGAATCGGCCGATGAGGCCGACTCCGCAGACACCACCGCAGCACGGCCGGTCAAGAAGGCTGCCGCCAAGAAAGCACCGGCCAAGAAGGCGGTAGCCAAAAAGGCCGCCGCCAAGAAGGTCGCTGCCAAGAAGGCGCCCGCCAAAAAGGCCGTTGCCAAGAAAGCCGGGGCCAAGGCCGAGGGCGCCGAGGGCGAAGCCGATGTGATCGGCGAGGACGAGGTCGAGCTCGACGACCTCGGTGACCTCGAGGTCGACGAGACCGATCTGGTCGAGGAAGATCTCGCGGACGACGAAGCCGAAGAGGAAGAGGCCGCCGCCCCGGCGGGCGAGGAGGCCGAAGAGGCCGAGGAGCCCACCGAGAAGGACAAGGCTTCGGGCGACTTCGTCTGGGACGAGGAGGAATCCGAGGCCCTGCGTCAGGCCCGTAAGGACGCCGAGCTCACCGCTTCGGCCGACTCGGTCCGCGCCTACCTCAAGCAGATCGGCAAGGTCGCGCTGCTCAACGCGGAGGAGGAGGTCGAGCTCGCCAAGCGAATCGAGGCCGGTCTCTACGCCACCGAGCGCCTGCGCGAACTCGCCGAAAAGGGTGAGAAGCTGCCCGTCCAGTTGCGCCGCGATCTGCAGTGGATCATGCGCGACGGCAACCGTGCCAAGAACCATCTGCTCGAAGCCAACCTGCGCCTGGTGGTTTCGCTCGCCAAGCGCTACACCGGCCGCGGTATGGCGTTCCTGGATCTGATCCAGGAAGGCAATCTGGGTCTGATCCGCGCGGTCGAGAAGTTCGACTACACCAAGGGCTACAAGTTCTCGACGTACGCCACCTGGTGGATTCGTCAGGCCATCACCCGCGCCATGGCCGATCAGGCCCGCACCATCCGCATCCCGGTGCATATGGTCGAGGTCATCAACAAGCTCGGCCGCATCCAGCGCGAACTCCTGCAGGACCTGGGCCGCGAGCCCACGCCCGAAGAGCTCGCCAAGGAAATGGACATCACGCCGGAGAAGGTGCTGGAAATCCAGCAGTACGCCCGTGAGCCCATCTCCCTCGACCAGACCATCGGTGACGAAGGTGATTCGCAGCTCGGCGATTTCATCGAGGACTCCGAAGCAGTGGTCGCCGTCGACGCGGTCAGCTTCACCCTGCTACAGGACCAGCTCCAGTCGGTCCTGGAAACGCTCTCCGAGCGCGAAGCCGGCGTAGTCCGCCTCCGCTTCGGCCTCACCGACGGCCAGCCCCGCACCCTGGACGAAATCGGCCAGGTCTACGGCGTCACCCGCGAACGCATCCGCCAGATCGAGTCCAAGACCATGAGCAAGCTCCGCCACCCGAGCCGCTCCCAGGTCCTGCGCGACTACCTGGACTGAGTTCGATACGAGAAAGGCCCCCTGAGCAATTGCTTCGGGGGCCTTTCTCGTTTCCTCGAAATCATCGAAAATCGCTGAAAACCGTTGCGGGGAAGCGGTGTAACGATGTGGCGTGGTGAGCGAATCCTTCTGTATCAGCTGATCGAAGGTTCGTTTGGAACGCGTGCTGCGTTCGATTCTTCGCGCGATGCGCCGGGATATCGGATGCGCCGACGCCGGATCACAGGGAAGCAGCTCGATGCAGATACTCGCGACTATTTTCGTGTTCGTATGGATGGGCTTGGTTGTCGTCGGGGTCATCGGGGTCATTCGTGGCCGGGTGCTCTGGGCGCGCATAAGCAGCAGGCGGGCGGCGGGGTGGGTGCTGGGCGCAGCTCTTCCGGTGTTCATCCTGATAGGAGTTGTTGCGCCGAAACAGGATTCGACGCAATCGGGGCAGGCTGGGGCGAGCCTTTCCAGTGCAGGTTCGCCTGCCGTCACCACGACGGTCGTGTCCGCGGTGACCAGGGAGGCCGTCCCAGCGCCTCTCGTCGCGGCACCGGCACCCGCACCGTCGACCACCACAGCGGCTGCCGCTCCCCCTCCGATCAACAACCCGGTCCCGATTCCCGAGGTGAACACGCCCGTATCGGTCCAGCCAACTGTCGAGGTTCGGGCGACTGCCCCCGCTCGCTCACAGCCTTCGACTGCGGTCACACCGGGTGCGTTCTGTAGCGATGCCGGAGCGACGGGCTACACCAAGTCAGGAACGCTGATGGTGTGCGAGACAAGCGCGACCGACTCACGATTGCGTTGGCGGCACGCATAACCAATGAGGATTGGGCCGCCGAATGTTGTTCGGCGGCCCAATCTTGTTGGCGGGCACTAGGCTTGGATTACTTCGATGCCGACCATGGCATTGAGCGAGTCGCAGCTGGCCCAGGATTGGTTTTGGCCGTATTGGATGGGGCCGTATTTCCAGTAGGTGAAGGGGACGGGCCAGGCTACGCAGGTGAGTTTTACCTGGTGCCAGGTCGGGAGCTCGCAGTTGGACATTCCGCCGGTGTTGAAAATGTTGTAGACGTGGCAGTTGGCCTGCCAGACCGGTACGTCGGCTTGGGCCACGCCCCCACCGGTGAGCACGGCGGCCGTGGCCGCGGTGGCTACGGCGGCGGCGCCGGCAGCAAGTCGCTTCGCAGATAGCATTCCGACCTCCTGAATAGGTGTTGTTGTGGAAGACATCGTGCGTATAGGTCGCGCTCGTTACTGCAATTTATTGTGAACGTTCGGGCCGTTCTTCGGTGTCGTTCCGGGATAGCGGGATGACAATTGTCAGACCGATACCACGACGCTCCGGCAATTACCGCCACGCACAAGGAATTCCATTCGCACGGATCGTTCACCACGCCCATGCCATCGCCATGAACGCCGGATAGGCGGGTGCGTCCATCAGCTGTGGCATGCTGGGATTCGCAGTCGAAATACCGAGGGATCGCACGTGCTCAAGTCGCTCATCGAACGCCCGATTCGAAGCCGAAGGTAGGTGTTGATACGTGGATCTGACTCCGCTCTCGCCGACGGAACGCAGCACTGTTCATCGTGACGCGCAGCGGGCGCGTACGGATCGGGCCGAGTTGTACGCCATTTTGGATGATGCGCTGGAATGCCATTTGGCGGTGATTTGGGATGGTGCGCCGCTGGTATTGCCGACGACGTTCGGGCGGGATGGCGACACCTTGTATGTGCACGGTTCACCGCATGCGGAGAGTCTGCGGTTGGGGGCGAGTACACCGGTGTGTGTGGCGGTGACTTTGGTGGACGGGGTCGTTTACGCGCGGGCGCTCAAAGATTTCTCACTCAATTACCGCAGTGCGGTGATTCACGGGCAGCCCGTCGAAATCCAGGACGCCCCAACAAAATTGCACGCATTGCGCACCATTGTCGAGCATTGTGCGCCCGGCTCTTGGGATTACGTGCCCGAACCCGATCCGCACGATGTCGGATGGACCTGTGTGCTGGCGCTGGATCTGACCGAAGCGTCGGTGAAGGTACGAAATGGCGGGCCGATGGATTCGGCCGCCGATATCGCGAACAGCGATGTGTGGGCGGGACATCTGCCATTGCGCACGATGTGGGACACCCCGATCCCCTCCCCCGACCTGCGCCCCGGGATCGAGTTGCCCGCCCACGTTCGTGACAGGCATTGGCCACCAGCCTGATTCGCATCCGCGATCGCCCGGATAAGCATCGCGTTCAATCGCTGGATCGGACGGGCCGCTCTAGGTTTCGGGGAGCTCCGCGAGGCGGGTTTCGATGCGGGTGGCGAATAGGGCCGCGCCGCGGGTGGTGGCGAGGTCGTGGGCTTCGCGCAGGGCGGTGCGTGCTTCGGCGAATGCGCCGTCGGCGGAGTGGGTTTCGGCGAGATCTTCCAGGGCTCGGATGAGTTCGGTCGCGGATTCGCCTCGGCGTAGGTGGGTTATGGCGCGGTGCAGTAGGGGGATGGTGGTGGTGTCCGCGGCGGCCATCGCCATCGCACGCCAGGCGCGGCCGAGGGTGACGGGGGTGTTCCAGCGTTGGGCGAGTTCGAGTTCCTCGGCGGCGAGTTGACGGGCCTGGGCGTGGTCACCGAGTGGGATCAGTTGCAGGGCGGCGGAACTGCGCCAGGGGATGTGTGCCGGGTTGTGTAGGTCCCAGGCGGCGAGGCGGCGGCCGCATTCGAGGAAGTGGGCGACGGCTTCGCGGTGCCGGTTGCGGGCGACGCAGCTCAGGGCGCGGACGTAGGTGATGGTGGTCCACTCCCACGATTCCGGATTGGTGTGGGCGCGAGTGGATTCCAGCCAGTCGTCGGCTTCGTCGAGACGGCCGGAGCCGAGCAGCGCGTGCGCGTATTGGGCGACGAGCGCGGGCGGGCGGCGCACCAGGGTGCCGGTAGGGGTGGCGGCGATTAGGGCGCATTCGCGTTCGGCGTCGGCGTAGCGGCCCTGCCGCAGTAGCGCTTCCGATCGCAGGATGAGGCGGTAAGCGTCGATCACGCCGAAGTATTTGTCCTCGCTCTGCGCACTGAGCTGCGCGGTGAGGGTGAGTTCGTCGGTCCACAGGGCGATATGGGCGAAGATGCCGAACAGTTCCCGAGGCAGCCGCTCATGGGGTTGCACACCGCTGGCGGGCAGGAACCGCGCGCGAGCGGCTTCGGCCGAGATGCGCACGGCGAAAACGTCATCCAGGGTGCGGGTGGCGGCGGTGACGACATCGGGCCGGGGATCGTGGCGGGCGAGTTCTCGATAGCTCGACCAGCCCTGCGAGGTCAGGGCGGCGACCATCCAGCGGGAGGCGCGCACCGAGGTCGCCGCCTCCTGATCACGAGCGGCGGTCTCGGCGAGCACCTGATCCAGCAGCGCATCCGCCTCGGTCGCTCGATACGCGGTGATCAAGGTCCAGGCCAGCGGAATGAGCGCCGCCGGAGCGGTTTTCGACTCCCGCTCCAAGGCCAGCGCCTGCTCCAGATACGCGCGGGCGGCGACGGGATCGGTCCACTGCTTCAGCAGCCCCAGCCGCAAGGCGAGGTCGGAGCGCTGCTCCGGCACCGAGATCCGCTGCGCCACTTCCAGATAACCGGTGGCTTCGGCCAAGTCCAGGGCGCGCACCGCTTCCGCCGCCGCGTCGATGAGCGTGGGCACCCAGTACGACCATTGCGGTCCGCTGAGTTCGAGCAGATACGCGGCCACCTCCCGGGTGTCGCGCGAGAGGAGCAGGGCACGCTGCGCGGCGAGCTCGCGCACCTGCCGGACTTCCGCACGCGGGCACAGGTGACGCAAGGTGTTGGCGGGCAAGCGATGCCGGAAGCGCGGCGGATCTGCGGCGGCGAGAATCCCCTCGGTGACCAGCAGCGAACAGCGCTCCCGAATCTCGGCCTCGGGTTGCTCGCACGCGGCGGCCACCACCTCGACGGGCGCGCGATAGTCCTGGAGTACAGCAATGGCCCGCAGCATCGCGCCGCCGTCTCGGGAGTACCGGTTCAGCAGGCGGCGCATGGCGCGTTGATAGGTGCCGCTGGGCAACTGCTCCGGCACATGCCGTGGAGCGTCGAGGAGCGCAAGGTCTTTCAGCAGTGCGCCGACCAGAATGGGCAGACCGCCCGTGGCCTGCTGTATCTCCAGCGCCAGTGCGTCCGAACAGCTTCCGCCCAAGGCCCGCCCGGCGAGAGCCGAGATCGCCGGCAATCGCAGTCCCGCCAGCCGGATCACTTCCGCGGCAAGGCATTCCAGCTCGGTATGCACCGACGAGACCGGCGCGAGATACCAGGTGCGCTCATCGAACACCGCCACCACCAGCACGGGCAGCGTGCGCAATTGCGGGGTCAAGGCCACCAGCAATTCCAGCGAGGGCGTGCCCGCCTCGGCCACATCATCCAGCAGCAGCACCCGGGGTTGTGATGCGAATCCGTCGCGCAGCAACGCCGCTTGCGCGCGGTAGTCGGTGTCCTCGATTCCCGCTGTCGCGGAATCCATTCCGGCCAGCCGGGCAAGTTCGTGAAACAGCCGCGGCTCCGGCCCGATCAGCTCCTTGGCATTGAGTACGACCGCATTCGGCACCCGCTCCGCGACGGCTTCGATCAACACCGTCTTCCCCGATCCCGGATACCCCGAGATCACCACGGTCCCGCCCCGCCCGCTCATCGCCCGCTGATACGCGCCGAAAATGGCCGCCAATTGCTCGTCGCGGTCCAGCAGCGCAACGCCGGAGTGCGCAAGCCGCGTATCGGCGGCAGCGTCCTTCGAAGGCACGGCGGCGGTGGGTGATCCGCCCGCAGACCAGTCCGAAAGCATTGCGACCGGGGCAGATTCGACCGAGAACGCCGCAGCCACGCCATAGCTCCGCGAAAACTGTTCCGGCCCAGCCCCATCGGGATGCGCCGCAGGCAACAGCGATCCTGTTGTTGCCGTCGATTCCGCTGACAGACCCCAACCGGCCGACCGCGTTCGATCGGCCGAGATCCCCGTCGGGCCGGACACTAGCGGCCGCATCTCGTCACCGACCGGGCCGGACACCAGCGACCGCATCTCGTCACCGACTGCCGCGCCCCGCCCCGAACCCGGCAACCGTTCACCAGCGGCCAACTGCGATCCGGCCGCCGATTCCCCCGATAGCTCGGAACCCATCGATGGTGCGCCAACCATCCCGGCTGCCGAACTCTGATCGGCCACAAGCGGATGCGGTATCGGTCCCCGAACCGATCGAGCAGGTGCGACCGCCGGTTCCACCTGACCCGCCAGTATGCGGCTCTGTAGTTCACGTAGCTCGTCACCGGGTTCGACGCCGAGTTCGTCGACCAGTCGCCGCCGAGTGCGGGCGTACACATCGAGTGCTTCGGCTCGTCTGCCCTGCCGGGCGAGCCCACGCATGAGCAAAGCGCTGGGACGTTCGCGCAGCGGATGTTCACTGACCAGCGGACGGACGCGATCGACCACCTGATCGGTGCGACCGAGGTCAAGGGCGACGTACAGGCTGTCCTCGAGGACGGCGAGCGCGCGTTCGTGCAGTAGTGCGCGGTGCGCGGCCACGACCGGTCCGGGCGCTCCGGCCAGTGGTTCGCCAGAGCACAGCAGTAGCGCCCGCGTGTAGCGCTCGTCGGCGGTCGCCGGATCACCCTGTGCGCGTGTACGTTCGGCCTCGGCGACGAGGCGGTCGAAGACACCGACATCGATCTGCTCATCGGTGATGTTCAGTTGGTAGCCGCCGTGTCCGGACAGCAGCACCGTGGGTGCGGCGCGGGGCGCGCGATCGGGTTCGAGGGCGCGGCGCAGCGCCGAGATGTGGGTTTGCACCAGGCCGATTCCGCTGGCGGGCGCGGCATCGTCGTACAGACCGTCCAGCAGTGCGGTGGCCGCGACCCAGCGGCGGCGGCGCATGGCGAGCATGGCCAGCAGGGAGCGGCGCTGTGGCGGGCCGAGCGCGACGATCCGATCGTCCAATCGCACCTGCACGCCGTCGAGCAGGGTGATCTGTATATTCGCCGCCGACACTGCGCGCCCTTCTCCGCCGGGTGGATGCCCCACCGCCGCGATCGATCCGTTTGCCGAACTCGGACAGCGTAGTCAGCGCGAGCGGCCATCGAGACCGCATCTGCGCGGTGGCGACTCCGGAACCACTACCGAAAGCGCTTGCGAGCTGGGCTTTCGGAATCCGTTCAGTGCGCGTTGAGTGATCGAAAGCATGGTCGTCGCCATGAGTATCACCTCGAAGTTCCGTCACACCATGCTGCTCGTCACCGCCCTGGGCCTGAGCATCGCCGCCACCGCCTGCTCCGCCGCGGGCGATAAGCCAGCCGCCGCCGCACCGCAACCCGATGCGAACAAGCCCGCGGTCCTGCTCGTGCACGGCGCGTTCGCGGACGGCTCCAGCTGGAGCCGGGTCGCCGAACGCCTACAGCGCGATGGCTACCGCGTGACCAGTGCGGCCGTTCCGCTGCGCGGTCTCACCTACGATTCGGCCTATATCCGCGGCCTGCTCGACGCCATGCCCGATAAGACGATCCTGGTCGGCCATTCCTACGGCGGCGCGGTGATCACCAACGCCGCGGCGGGTTCGCCGAAGGTCGCGGGTCTGGTCTACGTGGCCGCGTTCGCGCCGGACAAGGGTGAGAGCCTGGGCGAGCTGGATGCCCGCTACGGCGGTCCGGCCACCAAAATCACTGTGCCGCAGAACTATCCGCTCACCACGGGTGGTACCGCGCCGGAGTTGGTGATCAGCCCGGAGCAGTTCCCGGCCAATTTCGCGCAGGATCTGCCCGCCGATGAGGCGGCGCTGCTGGCCTCGGCGCAGCGTCCGGTGGCGGTGGCGGCGTTCACCGAGACCACGGTGGATCCGGCGTGGAAGTCGATTCCGTCCTGGTATCTGGTGGCGCGTGACGATCACATGATTCCGCCGGATGGCCAGCGCGCCATGGCAAAGCACATCAACGCGACGGTGGTGGAGCATGCCGGCAGCCATGCGATCGCGCTATCGCAGCCCAAGACGGTGGTGGAGCTGATCGAGACCGCGGCGGCCGCGGCGCACTGACCAGTGGTTAGTACCGCTGTGGCCTGACTCTCAGCCCCGGTTAATGTGAACGAAACATTCACATTTCAATTTCCCAATCGGACAACCGACCGGTACTCTTCGCCAGCGATCGCGAAAGATTCGTTGTGGCAATGGAGTTCGAGTGCTGGAAATAAGCCACTTCAGCTATGGGTGGGTCACCCCCGTGCTGGCCTACATAATGTCCGTCACCGGATGCCTGCTCGGCCTGCGGTGCACCGCGCGTGCCCGCACCGGTACCGGCCGCCGCGGCTGGCTCATCGCCGCGGCGGTCGCCATCGGCGGCACCGGCATCTGGGTCATGCATTTCATTGCCATGCTGGGGTTTTCCATCCATGGCGCGTCGATTCGCTATGACGTGCCGGTCACGCTGCTCAGCGCCGCCATCGCCATGATCGTGGTGTGGGTCGGATTGTCCATCGTGGCGACCGGGCGCTGGGGCGGCTGGGAGTTGCCGGCCGGTGGCACCATCACCGGACTCGGCGTGGGCGCCATGCACTACGCGGGCATGTACGCCATGAAATCGGATGCGATCATCGACTACGACTTCGGCCTGGTCACGCTGTCGATGGTGATCGCGGTGGTGGCGTCGATCGTGGCACTGTGGTTCACCTTGAATATCAATGGGATTCTCGCCACCGTCGGCGCGGCCCTGATCATGGCGGTCGCGGTATGCGGCATGCATTACACCGGAATGGCGTCCATGAGCGCGCATCACGCCGCGCACGCGAGCATGCCGCACGGCGTGAGCGGAATGCAGTTGCTCGCGCCGCTCATGATCAGCGTCAGCATGGTGACCATGGTGCTGCTCATCCATGTCGGGCTGACCGAGGTGGATGAGGCCAGCCGGGTCAGCGAGCCGGTGCGACCCGAGCCCGTGCGGCACGATCCGTGGTCACTACAGTCGAGTTCGCTGGGCGCGCAGTCGAATTCGGCCGCAGCGCAGCGCACGGCGGCGGGTTCGGGCGGCGTCACCCCGGTCGCCGGGCCGAGTCATGACCTGCCGCAACAGAATCCGGAGCCGTACCAGTATCCGCAGCCGCCGCTGTACGCCCCCGAGCGCGGCGCTTTCCCACCGGCGGGCGGCTATGTACCGGGCGGCGGAATCTGAGAACTTTCCGGCGGCTCACTGAGAAACCGGACCCGCTGGTCGACTTACCCGCATACGCGCAGCAAACTGGCTGGCGTGGCGCATCAAATGGAATTGATCTTCGTCGTCCTGTTCGCGACGATCCTGGCCCAGCCGCTCGGTAAACGGCTGGGCCAGGCGCCCGCGGTGCTCATGACCGCCTTCGGCGTCATTCTGGCGCTGATCCCGCAGGTCCCCGAGATCCACATCGATCCGGAGATGATCCTGCCGCTGGTGCTGCCACCGCTGCTGTACGCCGCCGCCCGGCGCACCTCCTGGCGGGCCTTCGCCGATAACTGGGGTGCGATCAGCATGCGCGCGGTGGTGCTGGTCATCGTGACCGCGGGGGCGGTGGCCTGGGCCTTCCGGGCGTTCTATCCGGCCGTGCCGATCGGGGCGGCGCTGGCGCTGGGCGCGCTGGTCGCACCGCCCGATCCGGTGGCGGTGTCCGCGCTGGCGGGCAAACTCGGGCTGCCGCGCCGCCTGGTGGCCGTACTCGAGGGCGAGGGCCTGTTCAACGATGTGACGGCCATCGTCGTCTACTCGGTCGCCATTCAGGCGGTGGTGACCGGCAAATTCTCAGCGTGGCATGCGGCCGGGCAGTTCGCGATCTCGGCGGTGGTCGGTGTCGGCGTCGGCCTGCTGTTCGGCTGGGCGGGCAGCAAGCTCATGCGGCGACTCGGCGAAGCGCCCTGGCAGGTGGCGCTGGGGCTGCTGCTGCCGTTCGCGGCGTACGGCGTCTCCGAGGCGCGCGACGGTTCGGCCGTGCTGGCGGTGCTGGTGTGTTCGCTGTATCTCACCGACGCCGCAACCGATTTCAGCGATAGCGATTACCGGCTCGTCGGTGATTCCTTCTGGGAGATCACCGAGATGCTGGTCACCGGTTTCGCTTTCGGGCTCATCGGCCTGGAGCTGAGCACCGTGCTCCGGGACGCCGGACCGGATTGGCCGCGCTTCATCGGCGGCGCGGCCGTGGTCATCGGTGTGGTGGTGGGGTTGCGGCTGATCTGGCTGCTGATCACCACCGCACTGTTCAAGAGTTGGTGGCGCGAACGCGACGCCGATGAGCCGTACACCTGGCGCGAGACGCTGGTCACCTGGTGGGCGGGCATGCGCGGGGTGGCGACAGTCGCACTGGCGCTGGCGGTTCCGTTCACCACCGATTCCGGGGAGCCGTTTCCGGGACGCTCGGAAATCCTGTTCACCGCGTTCGCGGTGGTGATGTTCACCCTGCTGCTCCAGGGCCCCACCCTGCCCGCGGTGGTGCGGGTGACCGGTGTGCACGTGGACACCGAACGCGAACGAGAGATGGAGCGCCGCCTGTGGACTCGCGTACTGGAGGCGGAACTGGCACGGCTGAAAGAGATTTCGGTGACCCAGGCGCTGCCCGAGGAGCTGTACGAGCGGCTGCGCGACGGTTTCGAACGACGGCTGGCGCAGGCCGATCCCGAAGCGGCGGAAGGCAATGCGCGGATCAATACCGATCGCGCCGTCGTATTCGCCAAACAGATGCGCGCCATCACCAATGAGGTGCTGGAGGCGGGGCGGACCGAGGCGCTGGCCGCCCGGCGCGAACCCGGTATCGCGCCCGATGTGGTGGATCGGGTGATGCGCCGCCTGGATCTGCGCACCAAGGCGGGCTCGCCCTAATTCCCGGCGTCCAAGCCGATGGGCAGATACGAGTAGATCGCCAACGCGGCGACCATGGCGAGCAGCACGCCCGATACCACCAGATTGGCGCGGCGATGCGAGACCAGGACCGCGATGAATTCGCGCAAGAAGGCGGCGGGTACGAAGTAGCGGGCCGTGCGCGCGCCGACGACCTGCGCGTCCAGTCCGAGCCGACGGGTCAGCTCGGCGGTGCGCAGGACGTGGAAGTCGCTGGTCACCACCGTCATCCGCGGTGACTCCGGTAGTTCCCGATGTCCGCGCAGCTGTTCGGTGGTGAACCGGAGATTCTGCTCGGTATTGCGAGAGTTGTTCTCCCGCACGATCTTCGCCGCCGGGATACCGGCGGCCTCGAGATAGTCGGCCATGGCGTCGGCCTCGGCGACCGACTCACCCGGTCCCTGCCCGCCGGAGGTCACCAGGACCGGGTCACCGCCCGCCGCCAACTCCGCCTCGTACGCGGTGCGCGCCCGATCCAGCCGGGAGGCCAGCAGCGGGGTCACCTGCCCGCCCGCCAGACCGCAGCCGAGCACCACCACCGCGTCCGCGCCCGGTCGCTGCGGCAATCGCGCGTACAGCACGGCGTAGCCGGTGAAGGCGAGCAACTGCACCAGCAGCAGCAATCCGATCAGCACCAGCGCCACTCCCAATCCGGTGCGCCAGGCGGGCGAGCGGCCACCGGGATCCAGCAGAATCCAGGCCGCGAGTGGGAACAGCAGCAGACCGATTCCGGCGAGCGGTGCGACCGCCGTGGCAATCCGCAGCCCCTCGCGGCGGGTCAGCACCACTCCGTTCGCCACCAGCCCGATCCCCGCCGCCAGCAGCGACAGCGGTGGCAGCAGCACGAGCACCGCGACCCCGATCTCGATCGCCACCAACGTATTCCGCTCCAGCAGCGCCACCACCGCCCACAGCGCGATCAACCCGAGCGCCGCGAACAGCACCAGCCCCGTCGACACCCGCCGCGGCTCCCGCACCACCCGCACCGCCCCGATGACCGCCAGCACGATCCCGGCGGTCAGCAGCGCGTACGCGAACCCGGTCACCTCGAATACCGTTCTACGCGCCCACTATCCGCGCCGAACGCCGCCGCAGAGCGTTCGACGGCCGATACGGGTGGTGTCGCGGATGCGAGGGCGGACACGGCGGCGGTATCTGGCGCGGTGGTGGCGGGCACAGTGGGCACGGTAGGCGCAGCCGCCGACATCCCCGCCCAGGACACGCGGCGCAACAGCCACTCCACCGGTCCCTGCGCGAATCGCCCCAGCCACCACAGCGATACCGCCGCCTGCGCGACGAGTATCAGCACACACAACGCCAGCGTGCGCGCCCACGCACCGGGTGCGAGCGGATCAAGACCCAGCGGAACGGCGAAATACCGCGCGGCGACGACCATGAGGGTCGCGGCGAGATAGTTGGTGAGGGCGGTACGTCCCAGCGCGGTGAGTACACGACCGATCGCAGCATCGGGGCGAGTATGCAAGGCGAGCAGCACCACACACCCATAAACCGCCGCCATGATCAGACCCGCGACCACGCCCGCCTCCGGATCAGCGGACTGCCACAGCAGCGCGGCCGCCCCGGCGGGAGCGAGCACGAGCAGCGCGAGCACGAGTGCCCCGGTACGAGGGCGATTCCCCGCAGCGGCCGGACAATCCGCCGCCCACCGCTGTCCGTCTGCCGCACCGGCTCGCCCGGTTCGGACCCCGTCCGCTCCGGCGAGCCACTGCGGCAAGCCCGCACAGCTCGCGGCGAAGCCGAGGAGGAACAGGCCGGGGACCAGCAGCAGGCCATTCGACACGGTGGCTGCCGCCGCGATCGACACCGCGCCCAGCACGCCGGTCACCGGCGCGGCGAAGCGGTCCGGGAGGAAGGTCGCGGGCAGCAGTAGAACGAGCGCGACAATCGCGTACGGCAGCAGCGCCTCGCCGGGTTGCAGCAGTTGATGCGCGGCACCCAGCGCCCCGATCGCGAGCACCCGGCGCAGCATCACGATGCGCGGTGACCGCGCCCGTTCCCGAGCCGACCGCCACATCAGCGCGAACCCGATCCCGAACAGCAGCGCGAACAGCGGAAAGAACCGGTGATACACCCCGAATTCCAGCCACCGCAGCACCGGATCAACGCTGCCATCCCGAATCGGGTCCAACCGCAGGATGGCGGGCGCATTGGCGAACAGGATGCCGCACAGCGCGAATCCGCGCAGGATGTCGAGGCTCGGTAGTCGTCGCATACCGATCATGGTCGCCAGCGGCAGCCCACGGGGACATCAGCCGAACGACCGAACCCGGCCCGCACCCCTCAGCCGAATGGCCGAACCCGGCGGTATCCATGAAGTATCGGGGGCAACGGGCACAGTCCCCACTTCCACCGAAGTTCAGTCCATCAGGCCGGATTGCCAGGCGCGGGCGGCTATTTCGACGCGGTTGCGGGCGTTCAGGCGGCGTTGGATGCTGGCGACGTGGGTTTTGACGGTGCCCAGGGAGAGGAAGAGTTGGGTGCCGATTTCGGCGTTGGTGGCGCCGGCGGCTACCAGGCGGGTGACGTCGAGTTCGCGTGGGGTGAGAGCGGTTATGGCCGTGGTGAATTCGGTGGGGGCTCGGCGGGAACCGGTTTCGCGGGTGCGGCGCAGCAGGCCGGTGGTGAGTTCGGGGCTGATGAGGGCGTCTCCGGCGACGGCGGCGCGGACGGCGGCCAGTAGCAGGTCGGGGCCGGAATCCTTGAGGAGGAAGCCGCTCGCACCGTTGGCCAGGGCGGTGTCGACGTAGTCGTCGTCGTTGAAGGTGGTCACGATGACGACGCGGGTGTCGGCGCTGATGCGGGCGCACACCTCGAGCCCGTCCAGGCGCGGCATGCGGATGTCGAGGAGTGCCACGTCCGGGTGGTGGGCGCGGACCGCTTCGATGGCTTGGACGCCGTCGGCGGCCTGGGCCACCACATCGATATCGGGGGCCGCGTCCAGGATCATGGCGAACCCCATGCGGACCATGTCCTGATCGTCGGCGACCAGTACGCGAATCGTCATATCCCGCCCTTGCTTTCGGCGACCGGCAGGCGGGCCGCGAGCCGCCAATGGCCGTTCAGGAGGCGTCCGGCGGTGACCGTGCCGCCTACCGCGGTGGCGCGTTCGGCCAGGCCGGTAAGGCCAACTCCCCCACCGCCGCCCAGTCCGGCGAAGCCGGTTCCGTTGTCGCATACGGAGATATCGACGGCGTCGTCGATCAGGCGCACGGTGACGTCGACGCGGCTGGCGTCGGCGGCGTGGCGGCGAATATTGTTGAACGCCTCCAACAGGATTCGGTGTGCGGCGAGCAGGACCGGGTCCGGGACATCGGGGGTGCGCACCCGCTCGTCGAGTTCGGTGACCACCTCGGCGTGCGCGGTGTCGGCGAAGCGTTCCACCAGATCCGCGAGATCCGTTGTCCCCGTGGGTGCGGCACCGTCGTGCAGATTTCCCACCAGGGCTCGGATATCGTCCAGTGCCCGCCGCCCCGAACCCTCGATCCGCGTCAGTAGCGGCCGGGTGCGCTCATCGGCCGCGAGCTGTCCGGCCTGGGCCAGCACCACCATGCCCATCACCTCGTGGGCGATGACATCGTGCAGTTCGCGTGCCATCTGCGCGCGCTCATCGGCCACCGCCGCGCCCCGCTCGATCACGAGTCGCTGCCGATGCGACCGCACCAGCAGCCCGATCCCCAGCGCTGTGATCGTGGGAATCGTCACCACGAGCAGCGGCAGCACATCGTCGGCCGGGCTCGACCGCAGTCCCAGCACCGATCCGACCGCCGCGACCCCGAGTACGGCGGTCAGCACCGCATCAAATGGCCCGGCAATCCGCGACGCCGCCACCCCGCAGGCCACGATCGCCACCCACGCCGAGGCCGTCGCCCACGGCGAGTGACTTTCCGGCCACCGCCACACCACCACCATCGCGATAACCAGCGCCGCCACCCCGACCAGCACCCCGGGCCGCCGCCACACCCGCTCCCGATCCTCGCGAATCATGCTCAGACAGGCGTAGATTCCGCCCGCCGCCCCGAGCAGGTCGACCAGCGTCTGCCCGAAAGATCCGGACGCCGTCAACTCCACGAGCGCGCCGAGACCACCCGGCAACACGCACAGAGCAAACAGCAGGCGACCCATACCCCGACCATAGCCACCACGGCGCGAGTCAGCTCGAAGCCCGGTCGGGAGCCCGCGATGTGTCGCCGGTCGACCCGAGCCGGATGCCACAGCGCGAAGCCTCGACGATCTAGGCCGACTCAGCCGCTTCCAAGATCACCGCATCGCCACCGCCGAGAGCGATCTCGGCGGAGGTGTCCTTGAGATCCACCCCGGAACGGCCGAGTCGCCGCGCGCCGTCGACGAGGGTGGCGGCGACCTGGGCCGCGCGGGTGTACCCGAGTCCCTCCGGCGGATGGATATTGGAGATGCAGTTGCGTTCGGAATCCGCGCGACCGGGTTCGGGCAGGTGGGTGAGGTAGATGCCCAGACTGTCCGCCACCGACAGACCCGGTCGCTCACCGATGAGCACCAGGAGCGTCCGCACGCCGAGCGCCGCGCCGATGTGATCACCGAGCGCCACTCGGGCTTGGGTGGCTATCACCGGCGGCGCGAAGGTGAGCCGGTCGCCGAGCGCATCGACGAGCGCCGCGAGCATGAGCACCCCGTGTTCGGCGAGCGCCAGCGGGGACAGCCCATCCGCGAGCACGACGCCGATATCCGCACCGGAGTGCGCCACCGCCGAAAGCCCCTGTCCGGCGGGCACTTCGGAGTTCGAGGGCAGGCGTCCCAAATCCGGTCGCCGCAGGTACTCCGACCGGTCGGCGGCACGACTGCGCACATGCGCGACCGCCCCGAGACCGAGCGCGTTCACCTGCGCCGCAAGCGATTCGACATCGAGCGGATTGTGCACGGCATCACGCGCGGCGGCGTGCGCGGCCCGCAACTCCAGCACATCGACGGTACGCAGCGCGTCCCCCGCACGCCCCAGCCCGATCCGCGCCTGCGTCGTGCGCCGCAACTCCGACCAGAACTCCTGCGCGACCGCGTCTTTCGCACCCGCACCGGCTGCCAACGGCACAACACTCCCACGTGCGTCCGAGGTCGGCGGGACGTCACCGCCCGTGGTCTCCATGGGGATCGTATTTCCGGCCGCAGTTTTCGGCTGGTGATCGGTGCTGTCGATGGTCACTGTTCTTCCCTCTCAGGAGGCGCCGGCGAGGGCGCGCAGGGGTGAGGTCAGGGGTTCGACGGGGAGGATGCGGCCGTCGGCGTCGAGCATGCCGAGGTTCTCCAGCCAGGCGGCGAATTCGGGAGCGGGCTTGAGGCCCAGCACTTTTCGGGCGTAGAGGGCGTCGTGGTACGCCAGGCTCTGGTAGCCGAGCATGACATCGTCCGCGCCGGGGACGGCGATGACGAAGGCGCAGCCCGCCGCGCCCAGCAGGGTCAGCAGCGTATCCATATCGTCCTGGTCGGCTTCGGCGTGGTTGGTGTAGCAGACGTCGACGCCCATGGGCAGGCCCAGGAGTTTGCCGCAGAAGTGGTCTTCGAGCCCGGCGCGGATGATTTGCTTTCCGTCATAGAGGTATTCGGGTCCGATGAAGCCGACCACGGTATTGACCAGCAGCGGATCCAGATCGCGGGCCACCGCGTAGGCGCGGGTTTCCAGGGTCTGCTGATCGACAGGTTTACCGCCGGTGCCGAGGTGCGCGCCCGCCGAAAGTGCCGAGCCCTGACCGGTTTCCAGGTACATGACGTTCTCGCCGACGGTGCCGCGCCGCAGCGACCGCCCCGCCTCATTGGCCTCGCGCAGCAGCGAGATGGTCACGCCGAAGCCGGAATTCGCGCCTTCGGTACCCGCGATGGACTGGAACACCAGATCCACCGGCGCGCCCGCCTCGATCAGCCCGACGGTGGTGGTGACATGCGACAGCACGCACGACTGTGTCGGAATCTCGAACCGCTGCCGCACCTCGTCCAGTAGATACAGCAGATCGGCGGTGGCCTTGGGCGAATCGGTGGCCGGATTGATGCCGATCACCGCGTCACCGCAGCCCAGCAGCAGCCCGTCCAGTACCGCCGCCGCGATGCCGCGCGGATCATCGGTGGGGTGATTGGGTTGCAGCCGCGTCGCCAGCGTCCCGGGCAGTCCGACGGTGGTCCGGAATCCGGCGGTCACCTCGGTGGCCTTGGCGACCGCGATGAGATCCTGGTTCCGCATGAGTTTGCTGACCGCGGCCACCATCTCCGGTGTCAGTCCGCGCGACACAGCCGCCAGTGTCACCGCGGCGTCGGCGGTGGCCGCCACCGCCAGCAGCCAATCGCGCAGTCCGCCCACCGTGAGATGCGAAACCGCCTGGAACGCAACCCGATCGTGGGTGTCGAAGATCAGCCGGGTGACCTCGTCGGTCTCGTACGGCACCACCGCCTCGTTCAGGAATACGGTCAGCGGCAGATCGGCCAGCACCCACTGCGCCGCGGCCCGCTCGGCATCGGAGGCGGCCGCGCATCCGGCGAGTTCATCGCCGCTGCGTTTGGGGGTGGCTTTGGCGAGCACCTCGATCAGCCCGTCGAAGGTGTAGTTCGCGCCGCCGATTCGCTGGTGGTACAGGCCCATTCCGCTCATCCTCCGGGCCCATGTTGCTGTGTTGTAACCATCGCTTTCCCGGGGCATTAATGCGCGTTACCTGTGCGCGGGATTGGGCACTCTTCACCTCGCGATACCATGGCACCGACGCCCTCGCGGGCCGTCGGTTCGAACGGTGACGATGTACAACGCAAGCGATAGTCGATGCACAGCGCACGCGAGAACGGACACCTGCACATGACTTTCGGCACGTATCGGCCACCGTGGCTCGATTCGGTGGACCCGGTCGACGAACTCCGGAGAGTCGGCGCCTGGTGGGGTCACCCGCACCGGTTGCGCCGGGCCGCGAGCGCGTATCAGCGTTTGCTGGCGGTGGCCCCGGCCTCCATCGCCTACGCCTTCACCCTCTTCGTCACCTGGTGGACGCTGCGCGGGGCCAGCGATATGGTCGGCCGCCGCCTGATCCTGTCGGCGTCCACGAATCTGCGCAATATGCAGCGTGATCCGATTCAGGTGCTGCTGGCCTCGGCCTTCTGGACCGACGGCGGTTTCCCCTGGGGCGATATCCTCATCCTGCTCACCGTGATGGCCCTGGCCGAACGCTGGCTGGGCTCACTGCGCTGGATTCTGGTGGTCGGCATCGGTCATGTCGGCGCGACAATCATTACCGTGCTGGGCATTTCGCACCGGGTGGACCAGAACCTGATCCCGATCCGGGTGACGGTGGCGTCGGATGTGGGCCCGAGCTATGGGATTTCGGCCATGCTCGCGGTGATGGCATATCGATTGCGCGGCCCCACCCGGTTGATCTGGGCCGCCGGACTGCTGATCTGGTACGGCTACGGCGTCTGGCACGGCCACACCTTCACCGATTACGGCCATTTCTTCGCGCTCATCATCGGTTTCGTGATCGGCGGGCTGGCGGTGGTCTCGTCCCGCCGCCTGCTGGCCTGGCGCAAATCGGCGGGCCGCTCCGGTCCGACGGCCGAAAGAGCGGCCGCCCCTTCGGATCCCGCGCCCTCAGACGCCGACGACGGGATCGACCCTGCTGCGGTTGCGCTGGAAAAACCCGACGACCGGCTCGACCACCCGAGCGGCGATCGGTCCCAGAACAGCCATCAGTAGGACATAGGCCGAGGCCAGCGCGGCCAGCCGATGGTCCGCGCCGCCCTTGGAAACCGCAAGTCCGGCAATGACAATGGAGAATTCACCGCGCGCGACCAGCGCCGCCCCCGCGCGCGCCCGGCCCATCCGCCGAATGCCCTGCCGCCGGGCCGCCCACCAGCCGGTGCCGATCTTGGTCAGCGAGGTGATCACCGCCAGCGCGATGGCCCAGCCCAGCACCGGGGGGATGGCCCGGGGATCGGTACTGAGCCCGAAGGCCACGAAGAAGATGGCCGCGAACAGATCACGCAGCGGCTCCAGCAGTTTGGCCGCTTCCTGCGCGGTGGATCCGGAGATGGCGATGCCGAGCAGGAACGCGCCCACGGCCGCCGAGACATTCAGCTCCGAGGCAACGCCCGCCACCAGCAGCGCCGCGCCGAGCAGTTTGAGCAGGAAGATCTCATTGTCATTGCTGTCCACCACGGCCGAGACATAGCGGCCGTAGCGCAGCGCCACCACCAACACCACGGTGATCGCCAGCAGCGCGATACCCAGTGAGGTCAGCCCGTTCCAGAAGCTCACCCCGACCAGCACCATGGTCAGGATCGGCAGGTACACCGCCATGGCGAGATCCTCGAACACCAGGATGGACAGGATCACCGGCGTCTCCCGGTTACCGAGGCGGCCGAGGTCGTTGAGCACCTTGGCGACGATCCCGGAGGACGAGATATAGGTGACACCGGCCATGGTCACCGCGCCGACCGGTCCCCAGCCCAGGAACAGCGCCACCAGTGCGCCCGGGGTCGCGTTGGCGACGATATCGAGCACGCCCGCGAGCCAGCCGAGGCGCAGCCCGGTCACCAATTCGGCTGCGGTGTACTCCAATCCGAGCAGCAGGAGCAGCAGCACCACGCCGATCTCACCGGCCAGATGGCTGAATTCGGTGGCGGCGCGCATATGCACCACCCCACCGTCACCGAAGGCGAGGCCGCCCAGCAGATAGAGCGGAATCGGGGACATGCCGAACCGGGCGGCGAACCGCCCCAGCATGCCGAGCGCGAACAAGATCGCGCCGAGTTCGATCAGAGCTAGGGCGGCAGAATCCACCGGCTCAGCCGTCGGCCAGGATGCGCGCGGCCGCGTCCAACCCGTGCGGTGTACCTACCACGACCAGCAGATCGCCGGCGTCGAGCACGAAATCCGGTCCGGGCGAGGGGTGCAGCTGCCCGGCGCGCATCACCGCGACGATCGAGGCCTTGGTGCGGGTGCGCATACCGGTCTCGCCGAGCATGCGGGTGCGATAGGGCGAGTTACTGCCGATCGGCAGCTGCCTGGTGGTGATACCGGGCAGATCGCGATGGTCTTCCTTGAGTTTTTCCACCAACTGTGGCGCGCCGAGCAGATTGGCCAGCACGGCGGCCTCGTCGGTGGTGAGCGGCACCTGCGCGAGGCAGGCGTCCGGGTCATCGCGCTGGGAGACGATCAGGTCGATGGCGCCGTCCCGATGCGCCACCACCCCGATCCGGCGCCCCGAGCGGACCTCGAAATCCTTTCGCACACCGATACCGGGCAGCGCTGTCACATCGACGTTCACCCGTCCAGATTAGGACAGGGTGGCCGGTAACCGGTGGAGCAGCTCAGCTCGTGGCGAGCGGCGCGTACTGACCGTCCGGTTCTGGCTGGTAGGAGGTGATTTCCTGTACCGCGGCCAGCGGCAGCGGACCGTACAGATGCGGAAAGCGCATGGACTCCGGATCGGACGGCACACCCGGTTCCCATTTCACGGGCGCGTCGAGGCGGTCGGGATCCAGGCGCAGCAGCACCATATCGGTGCGGCCCGCGAAGAGCCGATTGGCAGGCAGGTGCACCTGATACGGCTCGGACAGATGGATGAATCCGGCGTCGGCGAGCGAGGGCGCGCGGTACTCCCCCGCCGCGACCGCCGCCTCCCATTCCGCGCGAGTGCAGATGTGCAGCAGGGTCTTCGGTGTCGTCTGGTCTCCCACGGATGCCAACCTAGTCGCTCGCGGGACTCGTTCGTTCCCACCCGCGCCCGCCGGGGACAGGGCGGGGCGGGTGGGAACCGTATGGCGCGCGGGGCCCGGACTCAGTAAGGCGCGGGCCGGGCCACGTGCACCGATACGTCGTTGACGCCGACCGGGGTGGGCGCGAACCGGCCCACCGCGCGAGCGCCGACGGCCGCGTCCGAGGTCCAGACGCTGACGCAGGGCGCACCGGGCGGGCGCAGCGCGAGTTCGAAGGCCTCACCCGCCGCGGCCACCCGCACCACGGGCAGCACCGGACCGAGCGTCTGCTGGGTCAGCACCGCCATGGTCGGGTCGACATCGCCCAGTACGGTGGGCTCGAAACTGTGCCCGATGGCGGTGCCGCCGCAGTGCAGCGTCGCGCCTTTGAGAAGTGCGTCGCGCACCTGTTCGCGCACCAGGTCGATATGTTTGGCCGAGGTCATCACCCCGACGGCGGTGTCATCGTCGAGCACCGGTCCGAAAGCGGCGGTCTCATCCACGAGTTTGGCGAGAAAGGCGTCGTAGACCGAACTTTCGACATAGACGCGCTCAATGGCGTTGGGGTTTTGCCCGTTATTTGCCAACCCGCCCAGCGCAATGCTCGCGGCCGCTTTGTCCAGATCGGCGTCGGCGAGCACCACCGCCGTGGATTTGCCCCCGAGATCCAGACAGCACGGGATCAATCGGGCAGCGGCGCGCAGTGCCACCACCTTTCCCGTTTCGGCGCTGCCGGTGAATCGGATGTAATCCACCTGGTCGAGCACCGCGGGCCCGGCCTCATGTCCGGCGACGACCTCGAAAACCGCTGGGGCGCCGATACTCGCCCAGCCCGCCGCGATCGCCCGCATGGTGAGCGGAGTCTGTGAAGAGGGTTTGACAACCACCGCCGCCCCCGCGACCAAGGCGGGCAGCGCGTCGAACATGGCCAGCGCCAACGGATATGTCCACGGGCCGATCACCCCGACCACCGAACAGGCGTGGTGCGCGACCGCCAATTGCATGGCCGCGCCGGGGCGCATGGCCGCCTGCGGTAATTTGCCGCCGAGGAAATCGGCGGCATTGGTGCGGTAGTGATCGAGGGCCTCGATGGTGAGCGTCAGCTCCGCCTCGGTCTCGGTCTCCGGTTTACCGGTCTCCAGACTCAATAGTGAGACCAGCCCGGATCGGTTCTCCTGCAACCAGTTCCGGAACCGGTACAGCCAGTGGATACGCCCGACCACGCCTAGCGAGCGCCACAGCACGCTGCTGTCGCGCAGCCGTTCGACGGCATCGCGAACCTGATCGGGGGTGTGGGCGGGAACGGTGTCGATCACTCTGCCGTCGGCGGGGGCGATCACGATGAGCATCGGCGGGCCGACCTTTCCGGCAGACGGCACCTCTGAATATGCGGAAACCGCAGTGCGCATGAATCTCACCGTATGGGTGAGGTTTTCGAGCGACCAGCTGGCAATGGGCCAGGAATCGACGAATATAGGCCGCACCCAGGCAACTTACCGGCCGGTAACGGCCCGGGGACGCCGAAAGTTTGCGAGTATGCCTGAGTGACGGAAGAGTTGGCGCAACTGCGGTCCATCACCAGCACCGCCCTGCTGGCCGACTTCGCCCTGGGTCGCGGACTTACCATCCGGTCGGTATTACACGAATCCGGTATCAGGGAAACGGATCTGCGCGATCCGTCCACCGAAATCACGCTGGCACAGGAATTCTCGATTCTGCGCAATGTGGTCGCCGGTATCGAGGACGAACCCGGCCTGGGTCTGCTGGCCGGGCTGCTCTGTCATCCACCCTCCATGGGCGTCTTGGGTTTCGCGCTCATGAGCAGCGCGAATCTGCGCCAGGCCATGGATATCGCGCTGCGCTACGCCGATCTCTCCTTCACCGCCGCACACCATTACATCGAGGACAACGGCAGCGCCGAGGTGCGGGTGGTGCGCGATGACAGCGCGCTACCCAAGGACATCCGCCGCTTCTGCCTGGAGCGGGATCTCGCCGCCATCGCCACCATTCAGCAGGATCTGCTCCCCATGCGACTCCCCGCCGTCCGGGTGGAATTGGATGTCGCCGCCCATCCCATCTACGAGATGTTCGGCGCGGTCTTCGGCGTCGAGGAAGTGGCCTTCTCGATGCCCCAGTCCCGCATCAGTTTTCAGAGCACCACGCTGCAAACCCCACTGCCGCAGGCGAATATGTCCACCGCCCGCTTCTACGAACAGCAGTGCGCCGATCTCATGGAGAGCAGGCACAGCCGCACCGGGCTCAGCGGCCGGGTGCGCCAGCTGCTCATCCGGCACGGCGGCTCCGCCGATCAGGCGCGCATCGCCGCGGATCTGGATGTCAGCGTGCGCACGCTGCGCCGCCGCCTCGCCGAGGAGGGCACCACCTTCCGGGAGCTGAGCACCGAGACGGTCGGACTGCTCGCCGAGGAGCTGCTCATCGCCGGACTCACCGTCGAACAGGCGGCCGAGCGGCTGGGCTATTCCAGCGTCTCGGCGTTCGCCTCGGCCTTCCGCACCTGGAAGGGCCAGTCACCGGGGCATTTCGGCCGCCTGCACCGCGGTCGCACCTCGGTGCGCTCCTGAGTTCGTGGACCGCGCGCTCCCGGGTAGTGCCCGCCGCGCCGTGGGCGGGATCACCTTGATCTGGTAGACCGTCTGGTACGAGGCCATCCGTACCCGACCGTTCGAGGAATCATGAACCCGTCCGTGATCATGTCTGCCCGCGATATCGAGTTCCTGCTCTACGACTGGCTGGATGTGGAGTCCCTCACCGGGCGCGAACGCTTCGCCGATCACTCCCGCGACACCTTCGATCAGGTGCTGCGACTGTGCCAGGATCTGGCGGGCACCTACTTCGCGCCGCACAATCGCGAGAGCGATCTGCACGAGCCGGAGTTCGACGGCGAGAAGGTGCACATCATCCCCGCCGTCGGCCAGGCCGTGAAGGCCTTCGCCGATGCCGGAATGATCGGCGCGGCAATGGATTACGAGATCGGCGGCATGCAGTTGCCGCATGTGGTCTACACCGCGTGCATGGCCTGGTTCCACGCCGCCAACGCGGGCACCGCCGCCTATCCGATGCTCACCACCGGTAATGCGAATCTGCTTGCCACACACGGCAGTCCGGAGCAGATCGACCAGTTCGTCCGACCCATGCTGGACGGCCGCAATCTGGGCACCATGGCGCTGTCCGAACCGCACGCCGGATCGAGCCTGGCCGACATCACCACCCGCGCGGTCCCGCAGGACGACGGCTCGTACCGAATCTTCGGCCGCAAGATGTGGATTTCCGGTGGGGACCACGAACTTTCGGAGAATATCGTCCACCTGGTGCTGGCCCGCATTCCCGGCGCACCCGAGGGCACGCGCGGCATCTCACTGTTCATCGTGCCGAAATTCCTTGCGGACGAACAGGATCGGCCGACGGTCCGCAATGACGTGGTGCTGGCGGGCATCAATCACAAGATGGGCTGGCGCGGCACGGTCAATACCGCACCGGTGTTCGGCGACGGCAATTTCACCCCCGGCGGGCAGCCGGGCGCGATCGGCTATCTGGTCGGGCAGCCCAATCATGGTCTGGCACAGATGTTCACGATGATGAACGAGGCCCGGATCAGCGTCGGCCTGGCCGCCACCGCACTGGGCTACACCGGCTATCTCAAATCCCTGGACTACGCCCGCAATCGTCCGCAGGGCCGCCCGCTGGGAGCCAAGGGCGGCCCGCAGGTGCCGATCGTCGATCATCCCGATGTGCGGCGCATGCTGCTGGCGCAGAAGTCGTACGTGGAAGGCGCACTGGCCCTTGCCCTCTACTGCGGCAAGCTGGTCGACGAACAGCACACCGCCGAGACAGAGGCCGAGCGCACCGCCGCCGGCACGCTGCTGCGCATTCTCACCCCCATCGCCAAGAGCTGGCCGAGCCAGTGGTGCCTGACCGCCAACGACCTGGCCATCCAGGTGCACGGCGGCGCGGGCTACACCCGCGACTACGACGTGGAACAGCACTACCGCGACAATCGCCTCAACCCCATCCACGAAGGCACACACGGCATCCAGAGCATGGACCTGCTCGGCCGCCAGGTCACCCTCGACAACGGCGCGGCGCTGACCGCGCTGCTCACCCGGATGGCGGCCACCGTCGCGACCGCCCGCGCCACCGATGACGTGGAGCTGACCGGTTTCGCCGATGCGCTGGAGGCCGCCGCCGGGCGACTCGCCGCCACCACCGCGGGTCTGTGGCGCGACGCCGACGCCGAGATCGCGCTGGCCAACTCCGCCGTCTACCTCGAGGCGTTCGGGCATGTGACGCTGGCATGGATCTGGCTCGAGCAGGCGCTGGCCGCCGCGCCACGCGCGGCCCGCGGGGAATCCTTCGGACTCGGCAAGCGCAGCGCCGCCGGATACTTCTTCCGATGGGAATTGCCGCGCACCACCGCGATGTTCGATCTGCTCGATTCGCGGGATCGCACCACCCTCGCGCTCGACCCTTCATGGCTGTGAGCTTGCTAAGTGTGTTCGGAGGGTTATCGAATCGGAGTGTGAGTGTCGGTGCCCCCGGGTAGTCTCCCGATAGACAACTCGATCAGCGTGTACGGAGGGGCGTTTTCCACGACTCCACAGGGGATAACCGGGCCTGTTCGCTTTCAGCGAAATCGCAGGTCGTGTTAGGCAAAACACACGGGAAACTCCACGGGAACAAAGACCGCGCCCCGAACGTCTGACAGAGTAGTCATCAACCACTGCTGGGAAGTAGCGGTAGCGAGCTCGCGAAGTGGATCGCGAGCCCCACACCAGGCGAAGGATGTGCGAGCACCCGGAGCCAGGACGGAGGAGTCATGCCAGGAACCCTGACAAGCACCCCACTGACCGCGGTCGATCGTTGTGACCGCTGCGGGGCGGCTGCGCGTGTACGTGCAGTCCTTCCTGCCGGTGGCGAGTTGCTCTTCTGCCAGCATCACGCCAATGAGCACATGGATCGTCTCCGTGAGCTCGAAGCCGTGATCGACACGGAGTCGGCACCGGCGCTGTAACAGCTCCTCCACCTCGGAACTGGTTCACCAACCGAGGGGTCCGCTCGAAAATTGAATCTTCCCAACAGAATTACCCCCAACAACGGGCGGCCCCAACGGGTCGCCCGTTGTCCAGTTTTCGGACCCGGACTTGCGAAAAACGAATTTTGCTGTCTCAGGCCGGGATCCACGTCGTCAGGAGCGCGTTCTGTCCACCGTGCACGCCACCTACCTGCCCGATCGTCATATGTTCGCCCTGTGGAGCTGGCGCGCGTCCGCGCCCGGGGCCGCACCCGATATCGAGGGTGAGTCCGATACCGTCACGCTGGCCGTCCCCGAGGACGGCGGCTTCGCGGTGCGCGAGGTGCCCTGCCGGATGGTCGAGCCGGAGCGGTTCCCGGGACTGCGTCTCGCCACGCCCGGCGGCTCGGTGCGCGGCTGGCGCGAGGTATTGAACGGCGCGGAGCCCGCGCTGCCCATCGCCGCGCACGCGGTGCCCAATGCGGGCGGGAACGCCATCGTGACGGCGGAGCGCGCGGTGCGGGCGCTGCTGGACACCGTCACGCTCGGCAATGAACTGCGCAGCGGGCTGAAGGCCGAACTGCGGCCGTACCAGGCGCGCGGCATCACCTGGTTGCACGAGACCACGGCCGCGCACGGCGGCGCGGTACTCGCCGATGAGATGGGTTTGGGTAAGACCGTGCAGGCCATCGGGTTCCTGCTGGGGCGGATCGCGGCCGGACCGCAGTTGGTGGTGTGCCCCACCTCGCTGGTCGGCAACTGGGTGCACGAGATCGAGCGGTTCGCGCCCGGGCTCGCGGCCATCGGCTGGCGGGGCGGGGAGCTGCCCGAGGCGCCCGCCGGGACGGTGGTGGTGACCGGGTATCCGACGCTGCGCGGGCACGGGAAGGCGCTCGAGGCGAAACAGTGGGCGAGTGTCGTATTCGATGAGGCGCAGGTGCTCAAGAATCCGCGCACCCAGGTGTCCAAGGCGGCGCGCGGTATCAAGGCCGAGGTGCGGGTGGCCCTGACCGGTACGCCCGTGGAGAACAATCTGGACGAACTATGGGCGCTGCTGAACCTGGTTGTGCCGCACGAGTTCACGCACAAGGCGCAATTCCGGCGCAGGTTCGTGCGGCCCATCTCCGAGGGGTCCGCGCCCGCGGTGCTGCGATTGCGCGATGCCATCGAACCGGTGGCGCTGGCGCGGCGCAAGGCCGAGGTGGCCGGATCGCTGCCGCCCAAGATTCACACCGATCTGGTCTGCGATCTCACCCGGGAGCAGGAACGGCTCTACGACCAGCTGCTCGATCGGGCCGAGACGGAGGGGTTCGGATCGGGCGGACAGCGGCACACCCGGCTGCTGGCGGTGCTCACCGAGCTCAAGCAGGTGTGCAATCACCCCGGTCTGATCAACGGGGAGCTGGACGAATTGGCCGGGCGCTCGGGCAAATTCGATGTCTGCGCCGATATCCTGGCCGCCAATGTGGCCAATGACGCGCCGACGCTGGTGTTCACCCAGTACCGGCGCACCGGGGAACTGCTGGTGCGGCATTGCGCCGAGGAACTCGGCGTGACCGCGCCGTTCTTCCACGGCGGGCTCGATCAGGCGCAGCGCGGGGAGATCGTGGCGAACTTCCAATCCCCGGATGGGCCACCGGTATTGGTGCTGAGCCTGCGCGCGGCGGGCACCGGGCTCACGCTCACCCGCGCGGCCGATGTCATTCACTTCGATCGCTGGTGGAATCCGGCGGTGGAGGCGCAGGCCTCGGATCGCGCGCATCGGATCGGGCAGACCCGCACGGTCACCGTCACCACGCTGACCTCGGGCACCACCATCGAGGAGCACATCGCGGGCATGCACGATCGCAAGTCGGCGCTCACCGATCTCAGCGATACCGCCGGGATCGCGGCGCTGGCTCGCCTCGATGACGACCGACTATTCGAGCTGCTGCGTCGAAAGCGAGCCAACTGATATGGGCGACAATGACTTCGGATACACCGGCTGGGGTATGGATTGGGTGCGGCTGGCGCAACCGCTGAAGATGAGCAAACCGGAGCCGATGCTGCCGCGGGCGCGCAGCATCGCGGGTAACGGCCTGGTGCGCACCGAGATCGAGAACACCATGGTGCGGGCGATGATTCATCGCGGATCCGAGGCGTCGGTGACCTATCTGGAGCTGGTTCCGCTCACCGCCGCGACCATCGCCGCTGTCGCGGAGGTGATTCCGGCGGACGCGCTCACCCTGACCGATGAGCATCGGGTCGCGCTGGCCGAGCGCGGGATCAGCGTCGCACCGCAATTCGCGCGCATCGACTGCTCGTGCCGGGCGCGCAACGAGCGGTGCCTGCACTATCTGGCCACCTGCTACGCCCTTGCCCGGCAGGTCGACGAAACACCCTGGCTGGCACTGGATCTGCAAGGGTTCCGGAGCGGCGGGAGCGTGCCCGCGGCGAGCGGCGGGGAAACCCATGCCGTGCGCTGGACGCCGCTCTCCGCGCTGGATCCGGCGGCCTATTTCGAGGTGCCCGCGTAGGGGCGACGGGCGCGGAAGCGGAACATCGACGCGCCGGGTTCGATGTCGATATCGGTGAAGCCGATGCGCGTCAGACGGTCGGCGAGGGTGTGGGGCGGCACCGGGACGCAGGTGTCGCCCAGGTGGATGAGCCGGAACATGGGGCGGTCCAGGCCGTCGCTGCCGGCGAAGACGCCGTCCGGGCGCAGCACCCGGAACGCCTCGGCGAACAGGGCGTCCTGCTGGGCCGGGGAGGGGACGTGATGCAGCATGGTGAAGCAGACCACCGCGCTGAATTCCCTGTCCGGCAACGGCATCGCGGTGCCGTCGCCGTCGATGACGCGCATGCGCTCGGAGTGCCGCGAGCGCAGCCGGGTGGCCAGCGCCGGATCGATCTCCAAACCGCTGAGCACGGCGGTGCGCTCGCGCAGGGTGCGCACATTCGCACCGTAGCCCGGCCCCACCTCCAGGGCATTGTCACCGAGGTCCAGGCGGTCCAGTGCCCAGGGCACGATGCGGGTGGCGCTGGTCTTCTCCCACATCGCGGAGCCGCAGCAGAGCTGGTGCAGGACATTCATTCCCATGCGCATCACGTTAGGCAGCCCTTGCCCCGACCAGAACCGGCTACGGTGACAGATTGTGTCGTCAAACGGCCAACCCCCGGTCTTCCCCGCACCCACCGGGCCGACCGCCATGGTGTTCGGCGCCGGAACGCTGCCACCCGGACTCTGGTTCGACGAGCACGAGCATCCGCAACATCAGATCGCCTGGGCCACACGGGGAGTCATCACCGTCGAGGTGAACGGCGGCCGCTGGGTCCTGCCACCCACCCGCGCACTGTGGATTCCGGGCGGCATACGCCACCGCACCGGCACCTACGACGGAGCCATGATGAGCGGGATCTACCTCGAACCGGATCGCACACCCGTCACATTCACCGCACCGACAATGCTGCGGGTATCCGCCCTATTGCATGAACTCTTCGAGCACCTGACCGCGAGCACGACCGCCACGCCCGAGCGACAGCGCGCCGAATCGGTGATCTTCGATCTACTCGACCCGGTCGAGATCATCCCGATCGGCGCACGGCATCCCGTCGACGCGCGCGCCCGCCGGATTGCCGAGGCGCTGCGTGCCAACCCCGCCGATCCGCGCACCCTCGTCGAATTCGCCGCATCGGTCGCGGTCAGCCCGCGCACCCTGGCCCGCGCCTTCCTCGCCGAAACCGGAATCACCTTCGGCCAGTGGCGAACCCAAATCCGCCTGGCCGCCTCGTTACCGCTGCTCGCCGCGCATCTGCCCGTCGCCCGGATCGCGTCCCGGGTCGGTTACGCCACCCCGAGCGCGTATGTGGCGGCCTTCCATCGCGAGGTCGGCATCTCCCCCGCCCGGTATTTCGCCCGATAGATGCGATTTCGCGGCCTGTCGCCGGTGTGCGATAGCGTCTGCGCGACATATCGATTCGGGAGGGGTTCATCATGGGGCGGATTTACGTGATCGACGTCGATTCGACGGAGATCAAATCGGGCGACCGGAACAGCATCGGCGGCTGGCCGCTACTGGAGGCCGATCAGCCGTGGCCGGTCTGCGGGTGCGGGCAGCGCATGGTGCTGTACTTCCAGGTCCAGGTGCCCGCGGACATTCCTGTCTTCGGCGGCGAGCAACTGCTGGTCTTCCAATGCCCCGTGGAGAGCGACTGCCCCTGGTTCACGGGCGAGCAACTGCCCGAGAAATTCTGGGACGAATTCGACGGCCGCCGCCCGTTCTGGCGAATCCTGCTGCAGCGCAACGGTATCCCCACCGAGTCACCGGACCCGATCCTCACCCCGACCGCCCTGTCGCTGTCCCCCGACACCGACACCGACGATGACGACGACCGGCCCTACTACGGATTCAAGATCGGCGGTGCACCGCGCTGGTTCCAGGGCCCGGAGTCGCAGCGCTGCGCCTGCGGCACCGACCTGGCCTTCCTGGCCCAGGTCCCGGAGGACTTCAGCTTCTACGACTTCAAAGTCGCCGATGAGGACGACGATTCCGACGACGACGATTCCTACCCCGCCGCCCTCGACGACGGCCTCTTCGTCGGCAACCAGGTCTACATCCTGGCCTGCCCGTCCCGCTGCGACCCCGCCGCCGCCTGGCCCATCTGCCAGAACTGACGGTCGCGCGATCGGTACCCTGGAGGGGTGACCGAGCGTAAGCCGCCCGATCTCACCTTCGAATCCTGGATCGACAAGCAGATTCGCGAGGCCACCGAACGGGGCGAATTCGACAGGCTGCCCGGCGCGGGTCAACCCATCCCGCCGGGCATGGACGATGAGAACTGGTGGGTCCGAAACCTCCTGCAACGCGAGGGCATCGGCACCGACGCCCTCCTGCCCGAACACATAGTCCTGCGCCGCGACCGCGAACGCATCGACCACACCGTGCGGCCGATGACCTCCGAGCGCGCCGTCCGCGACGCCGTCACCGAACTGAACGAACGCATAGTCCGCTGGCTCCGCTCCCCCGGCGGCCCGGACATCCCCATCGGGCCGGTGCGCGCGGATGATGTGGTGGCCAGATGGCAGGCCGTACGGGAGGCCGAGCGGTCAGCCGAAATCCCGAGCGCGACAGACACATCACCCGAAACAGTCGACGTACCCACGAAACGATCCCGGTGGCGGCGTCTGCGTGGTCGGTGATTACCGCACCCGCGGCAGTCCCCGTACCCGGCGTACCGAGCCGTGCGGCTCCGGCACCCGCTGCTCAGGCGACCGCTCGCAAGGCCGGACCGAATGTTGTCGTACCGCTGGGTTACGGTCGGCGCATGGCGACAACGCGGTACTCCTTCACCAGTGAGCTATGGGTGTGGGAGGGGCCTGCGGCCTGGTACTTCGCCAGTTTGCCGGAGGAAGTGGCGGACGAGATCGAAGAACTGCACGGGCACCTCGCGGGCGGATTCGGATCGGTGCGCGTGCGGGTCATCGTCGGTGGGAGCAAGTGGGCGACTTCGCTTTTCCCGGATCGCAAGCGCGGGACCTACATTCTGCCGATGAAGAAGCCCGTGCGGATCGCCGAGGGACTCGATACCGGGGATACGTTCCGGATCGAACTGGAGGTCATCGGCAGCTCCGCGTGATCGGCACAGCTGCTCCGGGTTCGGTGTGAGCGAACGAAAGGGGAAGCGATCTCGCTGCCGAGACCGCTTCCCGCTGGTCAGTGCGCCGGGGCTAGTTCGGGCAGATGGGTGGGGAATTGATCGGTCAGATGGGTCATCGCCTGTAGATCACCGGAGACCGCGTTCACCATCGGCGCGGCCTGTGGCAGTTGTGCCATGACACCGTTGGCGACGGTGTCGATCGCGTTTCGGGCGTTGTCCGCGGCCAGGTCGATGGGCTGTGTGATCGCCTTGCTCGCCGGGTCCGGCGCGGCGGCTTCGTTCGGTGAGTCGACGACAGCGCCGCTCTTGTGCGTATCTCCCACGGCCGCAGCGTCGTTCGCGGCCGCCGGGGCGGGCTGCTCCAGTTTCTCACCGAGGAGCGGGAGCAGTCCGGAGCCGTCCGCCATGCCGAGTGCGCCGCCGTAGGTCGCGCCCAGCAGGCCGCCGATGGTGCCGCCCAGCACGGCGCCGATCACCATGCCGATGGGGCAGCCGATGAGCAGGAAGGGCAGGCCGACGAGGCAGCCGACGCCCATGCCGACGAAACCGCCGAAAAGGCCGCCCTTGAAACCGATTTCGACGCCGCGCTGGATGGCCTGTTCGGCCATCTTGTCGGTCGATGGCCCCGGGGCGCTGACCGCGGCCGTCATCGTCGGTGCGGGCGGTGCGGCCGCAGCCGTCGGCATGAGCGGTGCGGCCGCGGCTACCGGTGCGGGCGGTGCGGTTACGAACGGGGATACGTTGTCCGGCAGCGCAATCGAGGCATCGGTCAGGGCCGGGATTGCGAGCGCGGGTCGTACCAACCGCGCAAGTTCGGACCGATCGGCCAGTGCGGGGGCAGCGAGCGAGGCGATGCCCGCGCCGAGCGCTGATATGACGGCCACGGCGAGCGTTGTCCGGGCGACAGCGTTATTGACACTCATCATCAGACCCACTTTCGATCGATTGATCATGTGGATGGGGAAGGCGAGCCCGGGATTCGAGGTGAATCCCGCGAAACATGAAGGTTCTCTCTGTTTCTCCAGGTGAGGCTGCTCGCTTCGGCGATGGCGCGCGTCACCCGGCTGGGGTGAAGCCCCTGCGGCGGGTGACGCGGGCCACGATCTCGCGCGGCCGGTGCGGCGGCTCAGCGCAAGTCGAGCAGCGAACGCAGCACCTCGGACATGAGGTCGCGGGGAACGACACCCGGGTCGGCGATCTCCTCCAGCGCCAGACCGTTCGACAGCCCCATGATGAGGAAGACGAGGCTTTCGGCGGCGATGGGTAGCGCCACATCCAGTGCGGCAGCACGCTGTTCGAGTTCGGCGACCATGGCGGCGCGAACCGCCCGGCGATGCCGCACGTACTGGGCGCGCACGCTCTCATCGCGCACGGCGCGCTGCCAGAACTCCAGGAACAGCAATTGCCAATCGCGGTTGACGGCGGTCGCCTCGGTGAGTTGAGCGCCGAGATCCGCGAGTTCGGCGGCGGTGGGCGCGCTGCTGCCGATAATGCGCAGGGCCAGTTCGGAGCGCTCGGCTATCTGGGCATCCATGAGCGCGAAGAAGAGCGCGTCCTTATTGGCGAAATTCGAGTAGACCGCACCCTTGGTGAAGCCCGCCGCCTCGGCGATCTGGTCCAGGCGCGCACCGGCGAATCCATTGTCCGCGAATACTTTCGCGGCCGCGCGCAGGATGCGGTCCTGCACCTCGTCGCGACTGGGGCGGCGGTTGCGCGCGGGTGGTATGGCGGCGTCGGACATAGCCACACAATACGAGGCGGGACGACTGTTGACGTGACCGCCACCACGCTCGATACTCACGGGTATCGAATATCCGCGAGTAGGGAGTGCGTGATGGCGGACTACGACGTCGTTATCCGGGGTGGGTCGGTGTACGACGGGACGGGCAAGTCCCCGGTCGTCACGGATGTGGGGGTGCGCGATGGCAGGGTCGTAGCCATCGAACCCGTTCTACCGGAGGGGGATCGGACGATCGATGCCGCCGGTAAATGGGTGATTCCCGGAATGATCGACGTGCATACGCATTACGACGCCGAGGTGCTGACCGGACCGGGACTGGGGGAATCGGCGCGGCACGGCGTCACCTCGGTGATCTTCGGGAATTGTTCGCTGTCAACGGTTTACGCGGACGCGCAGGACTGTGCGGATATGTTCGCGCGGGTCGAGGCACTGCCGTGGGATGTGGTCAACGACGCGGTCAAGGAACATAAGACCTGGACCGATCCCAAGTCGTATGTGCAGGCCATCGCGGCGCGGCCATTGGGTGTGAATGTGGCTGCCTTCCTGGGACATTCGGATATCCGGGTGGCCGTCATGGGTTTGGGGCGCGCGGTCGACGCGAACGAACGTCCGACCGCCGCCGAACTGGATCGGATGGCGGAAATGCTCGGCGCGGCGCTCGATGCCGGATTCGTGGGGCTGTCCACCATTCGCAGTTCGTTCTCGAAACTCGAGGGAACACGCTTCCCAGCACGGCAATTGCCGTCGACCTATGCCACCTGGGCGGAGTACGCCCGGCTGAATTCGGTACTGCGGCAACGCGGCCGGGTGCACCAGAGCACGCCGAACCTCACCTCGCGCGCGGAGATCGGACGCTATTTCGCGCAGAGCGTCGGGCGCCTGTTCGGTCGCCGTCCACTCAAGACCTCGCTGCTGTCGGCCGCCGATATCAAGGCCGATCGCACCGTGGTCAACGCGGCGCTGGGCGCGGCCTGGGTGGCCAATCGACTCGGCCGGGCCGATCTGCGCTGGCAGCATCTGCCGGTACCGTTCGAGGTGTACGCCGACGGCATCGATCTGGTCATTTTCGAGGAATTCGGTTCCGGGGCAGCGGCATTGAACATCCGGCAGGTGCTCGAACGCGGCGAACTGCTGCGGGACGAGGGGTATCGCCGCCGCTTCCGCAAGGATCTGGCCAAGAAATTCGGTCCCCGGGTATGGCATCGCGATCTCGGCGACGCCGAGATCATGGCCTGCCCCGATGCCACCGTGGTCGGCAGATCCTTCGCGGCGGTGGCCGCCGAGCGTGGTATCACCGCGGCGGACGCGCTACTGGATCTGACCGTCGAACACGGCGCGGCACTGCGCTGGCGCACCACCATCGCCAATGATCGCGATGCGGTGCTGGACCGTTTGCAGACCTCGCCGCTGGTGCAGATCGGTTTCGCGGATTCCGGTGCGCACCTGCGCAATATGGCCTTCTACAACGCGAGCCTGCGCATGTTGGAGCGCGTGCACCGGCGCGGCTTCATGCCCTTGGAACAGGCGGTGCACCGGCTCACCGGTGAGCTGGCGGACTGGTACGGACTCGATGCCGGGCGACTCGCCGTCGGCACGCGCGCCGATATCGCCGTCATCGATCCCACCGGTTTCGACGGCACCGCCGACTACGCCGAGGCCGAGCTATCCGGCAGCGGGGTCTCGCGCATGGTCAATCGCAATGACCGAGCGGTCGCGGCGACCGTGGTCGGCGGACACGTGGTGTACGAATACGGCACGTTCGCACCGGGATTCGGCACCACCCTGCACGCGGGCACCTTCCTCACCGCCTGATCAGCTGGTGCGGCGCAGTACCGCGATGCGTTCGGTGAGCTGTTCCGCCGTCGCCAATGCCGTTGGCGGGCCGCCGCATTCGCGGCGTAGCTCACCGTGGATCACACCGTGCGGTTTGCCCGTGCGGTGATTGTGCATGGCCACCAGGCTGTTGAGTTCGCGCCGCAGTTCACCGAGCCGATCCGCGGTGGCGGCGCGCTCGGCGGAGGCCGCGTTGGTCGGCAGCGTCACCGTGCGCGCGGATTCGGCCGTGCGCTCCTGCAACTGTCGCGTCTGCCGATCGCGCAGCAGCGCACGCATCTGATCGGCGTCCAGCAGCCCCGGGATGCCGAGGTAGTCGGCCTCCTCATCACTGCCGGAGAAGGTGGCCGTACCGAACGAGTCACCGTCGTAGATCACCTGATCCAGTTCGGCGTCCGCGGCCAGGGCGATGAACTTCTTCTCCTCCTCGCCCGGTTCGTCCTTCTGCTTATTGGCGTCGATCAGCAGTTCGTCGTCGAGTTCGTTCTTCTCCCGATGCGGTTTGCCGATGACGTGATCGCGCTGCACCTCCAGCTGCGCGGCCAGATCCAGCAGCACCGGCACCGACGGCAGGAACACGCTGGCGGTCTCGCCGGTCTTGCGGGCACGCACGAATCGGCCGATGGCCTGCGCGAAGTACAGCGGGGTGGAAGCACTGGTGGCGTACACGCCGACCGCCAGTCGCGGCACGTCGACACCCTCGGACACCATGCGCACCGCGACCATCCACGGATCGGTGCTCTCGCTGAAGGTGCCGATATGCGCCGAGGAGGCCGGATCGTCGGAGAGCACAACGGTCGGTTTGGTGCCCGAGATATGTTCCAGCAGTTCGGCGTAATCGCGCGCCTTGTCCTGATCGGTGGCGATCACCAGACCGCCCGCGTCGGGCATACCGGTCGCACGCAACTGCCGCAGCCGGGTGTCCGCGGCGGTGAGCACCTTGGACATCCAGTCGCCGGCGGGGTCCAGGGCGGTGCGCCAGGCGCGCGCGGTGTGCTCGGCGCTCAGCGGCTCACCCAGGCGGGCGGAGTACTCATCGCCCGCGCTGTCCCGCCAGTGCGCCTCACCGGAGTAGGCCAGGAAGACCACGGGCCGCACCACGCCGTCCGCGAGCGCCTCGGAGTAGCCGTAGGTGTGATCGGCTTTGGACTTCTCGAAACCCGATTCATCGGCCTCATAGGTGATGAACGGGATCTTCGAATCATCGCTGCGGAAGGGCGTTCCGGTGAGCGCGAGTCTTCGGGTCGCGTCCCCGAAGGCCTCCTCGACCGCCTCACCCCAGCTCTTGGCGTCACCGGTGTGATGGATCTCGTCCATGATGACCAGCGTGCGCCGGTTCTCGGTGCGCACCCGATGCTTGAACGGATGCGAGGCGACCTGCGCGTAGGTCACCACCACACCGTGATAGTCCGAGGAGGTCGATCCGGTGGAGTTGGAGAAGTTCGAATCGAGCTGGATCCCGAGCCGCGCCGCTGATCCGGCCCACTGATGCTTCAGATGCTCGGTCGGGGCGACCACCGTCACCTGATCGATGGTTCGATCGGCGAGCAGCTCGGCCGCCACGCGCAGCGCGAACGTCGTCTTACCCGCGCCCGGAGTCGCGACAGCGAGGAAGTCCCGAGGCTTGGTTGTCAGATACTTGGTGAGAGCCCTGCGCTGCCAAGCACGTAATGAACCGCCACCACCCGAAGTCACTTGGAAGAGATTAGCGATGTGGACCGACAACGCACCAATCCAACACGGTCACAAGTAGTGCCGCACGACACATCGCGGGTCCACGTCCATTTGAAACGCTGGTGAGCGATGCTGTAGCCACAATGAACGAGCACGAAAAATCCCCGCAACACGCCGACGCGCCCGACGCGCCCGGGGCAGACGTGCGCGTCACCACACGACTCGGGCGCGTTCGAGAGCTCATCGTGCACGTCGCGGTGAAGGCGTGGGCCGATTCGATCTTCAACAAGTCCGCCGCCGCCGCGTTCTGGCAGACGCTGTCACTGGCCCCGCTGCTACTGGGACTGCTCGGCAGCCTCGGCTATGTCGGGCACTGGTTCGGGCCGGACACCGTGGACATCGTGGAAGCCAAGATCATCACCTTCAGCCGGAACCTGTTCAGCACCAGCGTGGTCGACGATCTGATCGAGCCGACCACCAATGACGTGCTCAAACGCGGTCACGGCGGGGTGGTCTCGGTGGGTTTCGTGCTCTCGCTGTGGGCCGGCTCCTCGGCCATGGCGACCTTCGTTGACGCCATCACCGCCGCGCACGGACAGGCCAATGCGAGGCATCCGGTATGGCAGCGAATTTTCGCGCTGTGGCTGTACGTGCTGTTCCTGGTGACCTCGGTGCTGATCCTGCCGCTGGTGGCGCTGGGACCGTCGCTGGTGGGGCGGGTGCTGCCGCGCGGGTGGAAGGAGCCGGGGCTCAGGCTGATCGACACCTTCTATTACCCGGGCGCGGGTCTGCTGCTGATCGTCGCGCTCACTACGCTCTACAAGCTGGCGCTGCATCGCACACTGCCGTGGCATCGACTGTTCGGCGGCGCGCTCGTGGCGGGCGTGTTCTTCATGACCGCCAGTGAGGGCCTGCGCCGCTATCTGGCCTGGGTCACCCGCACCGGGGTCACCTACGGCGCGCTGGCCACACCCATCGCCTTCCTGCTCTTCACCTTCTTCCTCGGCTTCGCGGTCATCCTCGGCGCGGAATTCAATGCCAGCGTCCAGGAATTCTGGCCCGCCCGCGCCACCCGGGCGGCTCAGATCCGCGCCTGGTGGGAACGGCGCAAAAAGCGCAGGGCCCCGGCCGCCGAGCCCGAATTCGACCCATCGGATCCGCCGACCGTCCAGCTGGTGTCGCTGAAGAAAGACCCGCCGACACTGCGCATGCGCTATTGATCGGGTGACCTCGGCTAGGGCGCGAGCCCGGCCAGATCGGCGAGAAGTTCCGAGGCGAGCACCGGATCGAGCTCCAACGGCGGTGTGCTGAAACGGATTCCGGTGATCGATTGATCGCCCATTGTCAGCGCGGACCCCGCCATGATGCCCGGGTCAAGCCCGATGGTCAGGGACTGGTTCGCATCGATCCGCCGGACGACCTCGAAGTAGATCCCACCGCCGTGGGCGTATCCACGTTCCCACCCCCGTCCCAGCAGACCGAGAATCGCACCGACCGGTACTGCGGCGCCCTGGAATCGAGCGATACTGCCACTCGCCCGTTCCTCCTCGGTGAGTTCGTAGACCGGTCGGCCGAGTTGCCCGAAGGGTTGCGTGATCTCGTAATCACCGAACACCTCGCCCCAATTCTTGACAGCGTCCCCGAGTTCCAGCGGATGTGCGATGCGGACTCGGGCGGACTCGGGCAGCGTGACGGTCGTATCGTCCACATCGGCCAGGGTGAGATCCTCGGCGATGCGGAAGACGAGATCCCCCGTGGTCCATATCAATCGGCGGGTGATGTGCCGAAGCAGCGGCGGCGACACCAGATAACGCTCGAAATCCGCGGCGCTCCAGTCCCTTCCGGTTGTCATGGCCTGTTCGAGTCGCCGGATCTGATCGGAAGCCGCGCCACGAGCCAGCTTCTTCAACTCGGTGAACTGCCGATAGGCGGCCGGTGCGAGTGCGCTGTCATCGGCGGCTGCCGGTTTGGGCAGTGACTTACGGGGCTTGCCCGCCGCGTCGATCACGAAAGGCATGAGCTTCTCATCGAATCCGACCGTGAAGTGGCGCGGGCCGTAGTCCAGCACAAGGGTGCCGTTCGTATCGAGTCCGAGGTCGGGGACGAGTCGATCGGCGATCTCCTCGACGCTGAGCCCACGGTCGGCGGCGGCCGCGGTCAGGCAGTCGACGGCTGTCTTGCGGAGGCCGGGAGCTTTGGCGCGCTGGGAGATTCGATGCAGTTGCGCGAGCGCGGTGTCGGTGCCCATGGCCCGCAGCACGTTCACCGCGTGCCTATCGCTGTTCGCCGTCGGCCAGCGCAGCACGGCCTCGCCGAACCGGCGCGTGGTTTCCGCATCGGCCAGCCAGTAGAACTGGTCGATGACCCAGCCGTTGCGACCCGGGGCGCGCACCGCGGCCCAGCGCTCGAACATGCTCCAGCCGAATGCCGCCAGTGAGCCGCGATCACAGGATTCCAGTGCCTCGATCAACCCCGGATAGGGCGTCGCGGCACCGAACCAGGACACCCCGGGCGCGAGCTCGAGCGCACCGATCAGACGTTCCACCGCCGCCGCGGGAAGCGGGCTGCCGTCACGCAAAAGTATCTGCGGCAACAGGTCTCGATCCAGCCAGGGCAGTTTCGACGGCGTGGCGGGCTTCTCGACCGGACCCGCTTGCGCCCGTGCGGAAGCCGCCGAGAGTGCCCGCTCGACTCCCGCCGCGGCCTCCGGGCCGTGGCTTCCCGCCGCCAGCACTTCGGGCAGGCCGAATTCATCGGCAATGAAAGCCAGTGCCGCCGTGGCTTTTTCGCGAGGCACCCGGGTCTTGCCCAGCGCGTCCGGGGTGAGCAGGGGTACCGCGGCGAGTCCATGCCGACGGAACCAGGCCTGGGCGATATGCCGCGCCGACTTCAATCGCACCAGCCAGTCGGCCATCACCACCGCGACCTCGACGGTGCACACCGGTAGCAGGGCCGAACCGCAGTCGAACGCGCTGACTCTCGCGTTCCGAAGCACCAGGGGCAGCACATCGGCCTCGAACCTCGCGACCAAGGCGCACAACCACGACAGTGGCGCGGAATACGCGAAATCCCGCTGCCACTCGTCGAGCAATGGCCGGACCGATTCCGCGGGGCCGTTGAGGAACAGGTATACCTGCGACTCCGCGTGGTCGTACTCACCTCGCTGGTATGCCGCCATCGTCGCGGGCCAGCCCTCTGCGTCCAGCCGCTCCTGGTACCCGTACCAAAAACGAATTCGCGCGCCCTCCGCGCGCCACTGTTCACGCTCCCCCGGCTCCCACACCACCTGTTCCACCTCGGGTGCGATCAGCCCCGATACCAGCGGTACCGCACGAGCCCGCTCGGCGGTTGCGGCCGCCTCGTAGGCCCGGGTCTGCCGCTCCCACTCCGGGTCGATGAACAGCTCCGGCAGTACTTCCCCCACCATGCCAATCCTCCTGTGACAACACCTTTCCGACGAGTATGGCCGAGCCCTACGACAGGTTCTCGTGCTGCTCTTGGACGGTCCAGGGCCGCAGCTTCTCCGGATTGCGGACGACCCAGATACGCGTGATGCGGCCGTCGGCGATATCGAACGCGTAGACCGAGACGATGGCCCCGTCGACCTCGGCGACCAAGCCGGGCTGGCCGTTGACGGTGCGCTCGATGAGCGTCACATCGGTTCTGCGGGTGGCTAGTTCGATCCAGATGCGGGCGATCCGTTCGCCGCCGACAATGGGGTGACGGAAGGTGACGGCGAGGCCGCCGCCGTCGGCGGTCGCGATGGCCGTCGGGTCGAGCAATCCGATCAGACCCTCGATATCGCTTGTCTCCCAAGCTCGTTTGAACTCGCGCACCACTTCGGCGCGATCCACGCCGGACGGGCGCTGCGCGGTGTCGACGCGGCGGCGCGCGCTGGAGGCGAGCTGACGGCAGGCGGCGGGTGTGCGGCCGACGACCTCGGCGACTTCGGCGAAGGAGTAGCGGAAGACGTCGTGCAGGATGAACGCCACCCGTTCGGCGGGGGTCATGGCATCCAGCACGACCAGGAATGCCATGCCGATCGATTCGTCGAGGGTGACCCGATCGGCGGGATCGGCGGGGACGGGTCCGCCGAGCCATTCCGAGCGGCCGGGCAGCGGCTCCGGAATCCATTCGCCCACATATCTTTCCCGCCGCGCCCGCGCGGAACCGAGCAGATCCAGGCAGATCCGGCTGGCGACCGTGGTCAACCAGGCTCCGGGGTTCAGTACATCCGCGCGCTGTCGATCCGAGAGCGCGTACCAGCGCACATACGTCTCCTGCACCACATCCTCGGCCTCGGCGAGCGAGCCGAGCAGGCGATAGGCGAGGTTGATCAGCTGCCCGCGCTCACTCATCACCGCGCCCAGTTGCGGATCGGTCATGGTCGGCTCCCTCTGTCGCTGCGGTCCTCATCGAATCCGACGAAATAGCGAACCGATCTGTGAGGCGGCCTGACATTCCGGACGGCTGTGTCGTCGGAAGGTCGTGACACTCTCAGCAGAGCAGGAGTTCGGCGAATGATCAAAATAGGCATCATCCTGGGCAGTACCCGCCCCAAACGCAATGGTCCACAGGTCGCGGACTGGGTGTTCGAGACGGCGGCGCGACGCGGCGACGCCGAGTTCGAACTGATCGATCTGGCCGATCATCCGCTACCGCATCTGGATGAGGCGGTGGCGCCGATGTTCGGACCGTCGGCGCACGAGCACACCCGGGCGTGGGCCGCGCGCATCGCGCCCTTCGACGGCTTCGTCATCGTGACCCCCGAGTACAACCATTCCGCACCCGGGGTGCTGAAGAACGCCATCGACCATATTTTCGCCGAATGGGTGGACAAGGCGGTCGGATTCGTCTCCTACGGCGCGGGCGGCGGGGTGCTCGCGGTGGAGCATCTGCGTTCGATCTGCGGGGTGCTGGGCATGGCGGATGTGAGCCGCCAGGTCAGCATCTCGGTGCTCACCGATTTCCGGAACTACACCGAGTTCGTCCCGGCCGAGCGGCACACCGCGGCGCTGCACGCCATGCTCGATCAGCTCATCGCGTGGAGCACCGCCCTCGCACCGCTACGCCACATCGAAGGAGTCGAATATGAAGACGCGGAACAGCTTTCAGTCACCCGCTGAGACCGTCGAGCAGATCATCGAGGCGCTGCGCGCCAAGGATCTCGACGCGGTCCGGCGGCTCTACACCCCCGATGTCATCTCCTTCGATGTGGAGCCTCCGCTCCAGCACGTCGGCGTCGAGGCGAAACTCGCCAACTGGTCGAAGGTCTTCACCTTCTTCGACGAGGTCGGCTACGAACTGCGGGATCTCGCCTTTACCGTCGGTGATGAGATCGCTTTCGGCCACGGCTTCGCCCGTCTCAGTGGCACCCTGGCCAACGGCGCGACAACCCCCGGGATGTGGGTTCGCGTCACCTATTGCATGCGAAAGATCAACGGCGACTGGCTGATCGCGCACGATCAGGTGTCGGTGCCGTTCGATGTCACGACCGGCACCGGGGTGACCGACCTGACACCGTGACCGAGTCCGGCGATGGTCGGCGCGGTGGCGGTGCGATCACCACCACCGCCACCGGCCGCGCGGGGCCGAATCCGCAGCGCAGGAACAGCGTTCGGATTTCGGCACGTCGCCGAGTACCTGTTCGACGTGGCTGCCGCAGCCGGTGAATCCGGGCTTACCGCAGGCGCGGCAGGTGGTGCGCTGACACATGAGATGATTCCTTTCGGGGAGAGCGTGTTTCGTCGCCTAGGACGGTTGGGTCGCGCTCCAGGTGCGGTAGCCGCCGTCCAGGTTGAATGCCTCGCGGCCGAGGTGGGTGAGCAAGCGGGTGGCACTGTTGCCGCGCTGACCGACCTGACAGAAGGCCAGGATCGGGCCCGCCGGGATTTCGGCGCTGCGCTCGCGCAACTCGTCCAGGGGGATGTTTCGCGCACCGGGGATGGATCCGGCGGCGAACTCCTCCGGGGAGCGCACATCCACCAGTTGTGTTCCGGCGGAAACCCTTTCGGCAACCTCATGCCATTGCAGGGTGCGCAGCGCACCGGTGCGCAGATTGTCGGCCAGGTAGCCGAGCATGTTCACCGGATCCTTCGCCGATCCGAATTGCGGGGCGTAGGCGAGTTCGAGGTCCATCAGGCGGGAGGCGCGGATACCGCCCGCCATGGCGGTGGCCAGGACGTCGATGCGTTTGTCGACGCCGGATCCACCGACCGCCTGTGCGCCCAGGATCTCGTCGGTATCGGGGTCCACCAGCAGTTTCAGCGATAGCGCGCTCGCGCCCGGGTAATACCCGGCGTGCGCCAGCGGATGGGTGTGCACCGCACGGAACGGACGGCCCGCGGCGCGCAGGCGCTTCTCGCTCCAGCCGGTCATGGCGACCGTGAGGTCGAACACTCCCAGGATCGCGGTGCCCAGCGCGGGCGGATCGCTGACCGGCAATCCGGCGATCACATCTGCGACCATGCGCCCCTGGCGGTTGGCGGCATTGGCGAGCGGAATCAGCGCCGCCTGCCCGCCGACCGCGTCCCGTTTCTGCACCGCGTCGCCGACCGCGTAGATGTGCGGAACCGATGTGCGCAGCGTGGCATCGACGACAATGCCTCCGCCGGAACCTATTTCGAGTCCCGCCGTGCGAGCGAGCGCACTCTCGGGACGCACGCCGATCGCCATCACCACCACATCGGCGGGGACGGTTCGCCCGTCCGCGAGGGTGACGGTGTCGGCGTCGATACGGGCCAGTTCGGCATTCATCTCCACCCGCACGCCACGCGCGCGCAGTTCCGCCGTGACGGGTGCGGCCATCTCCGGATCCAGCGGTGCCAGCAGTTGCGGCCCGCGCTCCACCAGGGTGGTCGAAATGCCCTGTCGCACCAGATTTTCCGCCATCTCCACGCCGATGAATCCGGCGCCGGTGACCACGGCGGAGCGGGCGTCGCCGAGCGCGGCGACCATCCGATCCACATCCTCGACATCGCGCAGCACCAGTGCCCGCTCGACGCCCGGCAGCGGCGGGACGATCGCCGACGCTCCGGTGCTGAGCACCAATTCGTCGAAGGATTCAGTGAATTCGCGTCCGGACTCCAGCTCGCGCACGGTCACGGTCCGCCCGTGCGGGTCCACCGCGATGACCTCGTGCCGCACCCGCACATCCAGCCGGAAGCGCGCGGCCAGCGAATCGGGCGTCTGCAAGAGCAGCGATTCCCGCTTCGGAATGACCCCGCCGACGTAATACGGCAGACCGCAATTCGCGAACGACACGTGCGCGCCGCGCTCGAACACGATGATCTCGGCGGACTCGTCGAGCCTGCGCAGCCGGGTGGCGGCCGACATGCCACCGGCGACACCACCCACGATCACGACCTTCATCTCACACCTCCTGACGGGCCACGCACGGGCACCCGACACAACAATCCATCGATATACCCCAGGGGGTATCTGACAATTCTGTTCCAACATACCCCATGGGGTATTCTCGGCAAGGGCGGGAGTCAACGTGACCATCCCGGACCCACCGAACGCAGGAGGCAATCATGGTCGGCGACGAAGAGACCATCACCGCGGTGCTCAATCGCCTGCGCCGCGCGCAGGGCCAGCTCACCGGTGTCATCTCGATGATCGAACAGGGCCGCGATTGCAAGGACGTCGTCACTCAACTGGCTGCGGTATCCAAGGCGCTGGACCGCGCCGGTTTCAAGATCGTCGCGAGCGGTCTGCGGGAATGCATGACCGGGGCGGAGGGCCGCGAACCCCTGAGCGAGGCCGAACTGGAGAAACTCTTCCTCGCCCTGGCCTGAATCTCCGAGCCCCGATGAATTCGCGGGCGCTCCCCCGTCTACCCAGTGACCGAACCGGCCGATTCATCGGGAGTGCGATATGGGATTGATCCACATCGAGATGTTCGCGACATTGGACCTCGTCGGGCAGGCGCCCGGCGGTCCGGGCGAGGACCCGGACGGGGGTTTCCCGTTCGGCGGCTGGCAGGCGCCGCTACTGGACGAAGTGTCCGGGGCGCAGGTCAGCGCGGCGTACGAGGGTACGGACGCGCTGCTGCTCGGCAGGCGGACCTATGACATCTTCGCCGGCTACTGGCCGGATCAGGCGAGTGCCGAGGACCAGGATTTCGCGAACCTGTTCAACCGGATTCCGAAGTACGTGGCCTCGCGCGGCACGCCCGAGCTGTCCTGGGCCGGGTCGTCACTGCTCGGGCCGGATCTGCCCGCGGCCGTGCGCGAGATCCGGGAGCGGCATGAGCACATCACCGTCGTCGGCAGCCTGAACCTGGTGCAAACCCTGTTGCGGGAGAAGCTGTTCGACCGCCTCGACCTGTGGGTGCACCCGATCGTGCTCGGCGTCGGCAAGAAGGTGTTCGACGGCGGTGCGGTACCCACCAACATCACGCTGCTGGAGCCTCCGGTGGCGGGCAAGCTGGGCACGGTACTGCTGCGCTACGGCCTGGCCGACGGAACGCCCGCGACCGGGGATATGAGCGCCCCCGATCGCGGCCTGTCCAGCTGAGCCGCAACGTTTTCCGCTATTCCGGGTGCACCACCATGACCGGGCAGTTCGCCTGCTGAACCAGTGCGTTGCTGGTGGAGCCGAGCAGCATTCCGGTGAAACCGCCGCGACCCCGGCTGCCCACGACCAGCAGTTGCGCGGTATCGGACCAGGTGAGCAGATGATCACGCGGATCGGCGAGGTGGATATCGCGGATGACCTCCACCTCCGGATAGTTCTCGCGGTACCCGGCCAGGCGTTCGACCAGCAGGGAACGCTCGGCCTCGGCGATCTGCTCGGCCTCGATGGAGGTGTCGATGATCCCGGAGAACTGGCTCAGGTACAGATCGCTCCAGGCGTGCACTGCGACCAGCGGCGCACCGCGCAGGGCCGCCTCCTGGAAGGCCACCGCGATGGCGGCCTCACTGACCGGGCTGCCGTCGACGCCGACCACGACCGGGCCGCTGGACGGCGGGGGCGCGTCGGCGGCCGAACTGCGGACGGTGACCACCGCACCGCGACTGTGACTCGATACCGACAGCAGGATCGACCCCAGGCGATTGAGACCGCGCCGGGGTTCCGGACCGCCGATCACCACCATGTGCGCGGTGGCCGACTGCTCGATGAGCAATCGCGCCGGATGTTCGGGTGAGACCTCGGTGGTGATGCGCAGATCCGGATCCACCTTCTCCGCGACCTGGCGCGCGGCGGCGACCAGTTCCTCGCCGTGCTGCGAAATCGGCAGCACCACATCCTGATTGACGACGGAGTAGGAGCCCAGCAGCGCGCGGGTCATCTCCAGGTTGGTGCCGTGCACGATGCGCAGTTCGCGCTCGCGCGCGGCGGCGGTCTGCGCCGCCCAGGCGACCGCGTGACTCGCTTCGGGCGTGCCGTCCACGCCGACCACGACCGGCGCGGACGCCAGCAGGTGGGGATTCTCGTTCCGGGACAGGCTCATTCGGTCCACTCCTGTTCTATCGATGACCGTCGGATTCAGTTCCGCAGGCGCACAATGGCGATGGGGCAGGCCACCACGGGCAGCAGCGCCTCACCGGTGGAACCCAGCGTCATACCCGGGAAGCCGCCGACACCGTGGCTGCCGACCACAACCAGTTGCGCCGCTTCGCTTTCCGCCAGCAGGGTGCGCACCGGGCGATCCTCGGTGACCACGCTGCGCACGCTCACCCCGGGAAACTCGGCGCGACTGTGCGCCAGGCTGTCGGCGAGCACCTGTTCGGCGCGCTCCTGCGAGCCGGATCCGCTCTGCCCCAGTCGATCCCAGACGTGCACCGCGACCAGTCCGGCACCGCGCCGGGACGCCTCGTCGAACGCGACCTCGATCGCGCGGGTGCTGTACGGCGAACCGTCCACACCGACGACCACCGGCAGCGTGGTGTCCGGCACCGGAACGCTCGGCACCACGACCACGGGGCCGAGCGCATGACGGGTCAGCGCCGTGCTGACCGAACCGAGCAGGCTGCGATGGTAGGCACCCAGCCCGCGCGAGCCCACGACCACGTAGCGCGCGGTCGCGGCCAGCGAGGTCAGGGTGGGGATGGGCGGTGCGTCGACCAGGAAGGTCCGGATCTCGAGGTCGCCGTGGGGTGCGGCGAACTCCGCGGCCGCCCGCGCGGCATCGGCCAGCGCCTGTTCGGCGGTCTGCCGATATTCGTCATGCCAGAGTCGGACCGGACTGTCGTCCAGGGGCGTCTCCACGAACGGCGGTACGGCGAACACCAGGTGCAGCTCCGCCCCGTGCAGCGCGGCATCGACCGCCGCCCACCGCACCGCATGCCCCGCCGACTCCGAGGAATCCACCCCGACAACCACTGGACGATCGATCATGCTGGCAGGCAACGTATCTCACCTCTCCGTCCCGATATCACGGTCCATGGCGACGTGCCTTCCGGTGCGACCGGAAGTGACTCCGTCCATTCCGACAATACCGGCGCAGAGCCCGGTTACCGGGTAAGCGCAATCACAGGGCTACCGCAGGGAATTTCGGCGGGACGCGGGCGACCGCGCGCCCGGATCCCAGCCTGGATCGGACGCAGCGGCGCTCACTCCTGCGTTTCGGCCTCCAGCAGCGCCCGGGCGAGGTCGAGAATGCCCGGATCCACCCACGGGCAGGCCAGGGTGAGCCGGCAGAACGAATCGAGGATGGTCACCGCACGCGATTGCGATGCCTCGGCCAGCGCGATGAAACGACGGCAGATCGCGAGTCCGATCTCGACGCGGGCGTCCGGCCGCATCCACGCGATCGCGACCAGCGCCACCGCGGCGGCCTCGCAGACCCAGTCCTCGACGCCGTCCAGCAGATCGAAAAGCACTGTGCGACGGGTAGATTCCTGCCACGGTTCGTCGACGCGATGGTGGGCGATGCCCAGACACGACCACATCTGCACCGCTCGCACCCACAATTCCGGATGCTGCGCGTAGAAGGGGTCGGCGTCCGGCGCGGGCGGATGCACCAGCGCGCCGAGCAGATCCGGCAGCGGCAGATCGGACAGCGCGACGGCGAAATCATAGGCGGCGGGCAGGTGCGGCCAGCGCAATTGCGTTGTCCACCTGATCTTCTCGGCGGCTTCGGCGGACGGCGGCGCGACAATGGGCACCGCGGTCATGGCGCCGTCCGGGTAGTGCCACACCGCGATACCCGCCGGATTGCCCGCGGCGAGCGGCAGTCTCGGGTCCGGATCGCCGACCTCGGAGACGATGATGTCGACGCGCGGCAGCGCCCGGCGCACGGTCAGCACGGCACTGGGCGGTTCGATCATGGAGACCGTACAGCGCAGCTCCAGTTCCGCGCGGCCTTCCGCGGGGACCTGCTCGAACACCTGCCGCAGCAGGTTCACCAGCGACTCCCCCGCACCCTCGATGTACCCGAGCCACGATGCGTCACTACAGAATTGCGCCAGCAGCTCACCGGCGTAGTGGTGGTCGGGATATTCGCGCAGGTGATCGGCGAGCGCGACCAGATGCCGGGTGTCCCCGTCGATGCGGTAGCGCAGTCCGAGCAGCGCGGGCGCGGCCTTCTCATGCGCGGGCGAATTCGCCACCACGGCATCGAGCCAGGGCAGGCCCAGTTCCGGCCGCCCGGTATCGGCATAGAGTTCGGCGAGATCGACGTGCAGGTATTCATCGGACGGATCCCGGCGCAGCTGATCGGCCCACACCTCGATCGCCTCGTCGGGGCGGCCGGTGCGGCGGTACACCTGACCCAGCATGACGCTGGTCATCTGGTCGGCGCTGATCCGATGCGCCCGCACCGCAAGGGATTCCGCGAGCTCGAAGGCGGTGAAGCGGCGCGCCAGCGAGGATCCCATCGCCAGCAGCCGGGCGTCCTCATCGTGCGATTCGACCGCGGCGCACAGCAATTCGTACAACGGCGCGATGGTCTGCCGCACCTCATCGGAAACCGGTTCCGGCAGTGCGCGATTGAGCGCCAGCACGGCGTACAGGATGGTGTCCGCGCTCAACGCGGGCACGATATCGGGCAGGCCCAGCCACGGCGTCCGCGCCCACGGCAGGCTCGGATCGAAGGCGACGACCTGGGTGAGCAGCGATACCGCCGAATCCCACTGCGCGTCGGCGGCCAGCACATGCGCCCGCGCGCCCATCGCGCCGAGACTCGGGCGATCGGTCGGATACAGCGTCAGCGCGGCGTCCACGCCACCGGCGGCCACCACGAGCCGGGCCAGGCACTCATGCGCTTCCGGCAGCAACGGCTCGAGCTGCAATGCCCCCGCGATGTGGTCCGCGGCGTGCGTGAGATCCCCGCTGTCGAGGGCCAGTACCGCGACCGCGACCTCACCCTGCGCCTCGATCCGCCGATCGCCGACCCCGTCACTTGTTTCCGATACCGCTGCCATCGCTCCCCATCATGTGCGCGAATCCACTGACTACGCGCCCATGATGTCCGAGTCGAGCCCGAGTTGCCAACGACGAAAACACCGGCCCCGCCGCCACACCGGACCCCGCGCGTCACCAGACCCGAATCGTCCCCCAGCAGCCGTGCCCCGCACTCCCCGACACCCACGGCGTCATGAGCTCGAACGGAATCGCACCGGCGGGCTGCGCGTCAACCGCGACCCGGGCGCGCGGGCTGAAATAGGCGCTCGGCAGAATCACCCGAATCTTCAGCGACGGCACCCGGAACTCGGACTGATCGGTGAACTGGAACCCGGTGTCGATATCGACGAAGAACGGCGTATTCGCGGGCACCGACACCTCGGTCGTCGAACAGTAGCCATTGTGAAAACCGAGCTCCACCACCGGCGGCGGATCCGCGACCGCCCGCGGCGCGGCAATCACCACCGCCGCGAGCACACCCGCCCCGACTACTCCGCCGTATCTGCCATTCATGACCGAACCCCTTCGTTCCCGACCCAGGACCCATCACGCACCTGCGGTGATCCTATGCGCGTTCGGCATCAAAGAGTGCGGGACAGCAACATTGCGGCGACCGCGGCGCTGTAGGCATGGCTCGCGGCAACGGGTTCGCGCGCCGGATAGTTCGAGCGGTGCGTGACGATGACACCGCCGGGCACCGTGACCGTGGTGTGCAGCACCGTGGCGACGCAGTTCCCGCCCGCTTTACCGGCGAGATCGACCACGACCGCCCCGGGCGGCAATGCGGCCAGTTCGGGAGCGCCGAGCAATACCGGCGCGCGTACGCCTCGCCGCACGGCCGCGCAAATCACCACGTCGATCCGCTCCCGCGCGAGCAGCGCGGGTATCTCGGAGTCGAGCGCGAATCGTCCCGCGCCATGCCGAATCGCGATATCCCGGTGCGCCGCGCGATGTCCCACGGCGATCACCGCATCGCCGTGCCGCGCCGCCGCGGTCACGGCGGCCAGGCCCGCATGCCCGCAACCCAGCACCAAGGTCCGGACCGGTTTCTCCCGCAGCTCCTGGGCCAGCAACCCGCGCCCCTCCGTGTACGCGATGGCACCGGCGATCCGGCTCATCGCGGACAGCGCGTCGGTATCCGAGCCGCTATCACCCGGCACCTGCTCGAACGCCACCGATTCCACCCCGCGCTCGCGCAACCACGCGATCGGTTCGGCCCGCGCGATCGGATCCTGAAATCCGATCAGCACCTGCCCTTCCCGCAAGGGCAGCGAATCCAGTTGATAGACAGGAGGTTTCACCCACGCGATCAGATCCGCAGCGTCGAACACCAGCGCGGGCTCGGCCACCAGCCGCGCTCCCGCGCGTTCATAGGCGCGATCATCGAAGCCCGCTCCGATTCCCGCGCCGGTTTGCACCACCACGGGCAATCCCGCCGCCGCCAGCCGCATCACATCCGCGGGTGTCACCGCCACCCGCCGCTCATCAGCCGCGGTCTCCCGCAGCACCCCGGCGATCAACCGACTCAACGATCCTCACCCCGGCGGCGATGCGCGGCCACGTGCACCCGCGTCGAGCAGCGAGTGGAACAGAACCGCCGCTTGCCATTTCGCGAAGTATCGATGAAAACGATCTCGCACCCCTCCCGATCACACCGGCCGATCCGCGCCGGATCCTCACAGAACAACGTGACCAACCCGAACGCGGTGTAAGCCTTCACCCGCTCGTCGATCGGCGCGGTCTCATCCGAGTAGTGCACATGCGGAGCCCGCCCGTCATGGGTCGAGATATAGGGCCGATGCGTGGTCTCGGCAAGCAACCCATTGAGCAACTCGACCGTCGGCGCACTGAACACCGCATCGAGTTCCTTTATCCACCGCCGCAATTCGGCTTCCTGCCGAGCATCGATCGCACCCACCGGCCGATAACCGGCCCCAACGAGCAACCCCTCGAGATCCTCGTCCGCCCCCGCGTTCACCAGCCGGGCGGCGATCTCCGCCGCCACCCCACCGTAAGGGTTGAAATGCACTAGACCATTACATCAGAGTGAACCCATGCCCGCCACCTGCCCCACCTGCTCCTGGCCCGCCCCCACCCTCATCTCGACCCACGGCCCCGTCCGCTACCTGCGCTGTGTATGCGGAAAATGGCTCATCGAAGACGACGCGACGGTGATAGCCACGGCAGGTGAAAGCGCTTTCGCCCCGGCCCGCGAACCCACGCGACTACGACAGCGATAGTTCGCGGGATCCGATCGAGCCGAGGTCATGGCCGAGCCGCGCGACGCGACCCGCGCGACGATGGTCCAGGATCGAGAGCACGACGACCGCGACGGCGCCGATCGTGTACGCAATGGCGGAAGCCGCGGCGATCGATTCGAATGTGGTTGCCGCGGAGCCGGATACGTTTCCATCACTCGTGGCCAGGGCGGCCAGCGGCACCAGATGATCGTCGTATTGATCCGTGAAATCCGGCAGTGTCAGCGCGAAGGACAGCACCGCGAGATCGGTGGCGACAAGCGCGGCCACGGTGCGCGAACGCAGCGACGGCGCGAAGACGACGGCCATTACACCAGCCAGCAGCGGTGGAGCCAGCACGACGGCCGCCGCGACACCCGCGCTCATGACCAGGATGACCAACCACCATCCGGGTGCGAACATCCGGATGGCCAGGGCAAGCAGAACCACGAAGATTTGACTGACGACGAGCAGGGACCGTTTCATGACCCGGGACCTTCCGCGTTCGAGAACTATCGACGCGTTCGATCCTGTCGAGTGCGAGCCCGCCCCGGATGAGGTCGACTACTCGCACCCTCGAGTAATTCTGCCCAGGGCTGGACCGTCAGTCCTTCTTCATCATCTCGTAGACGCGCTTGCACTCCTCGCAGACCGGGGAGCCCGGCTTGGCGGAGCGGGTGACCGGGAACACCTCGCCGCACAGGGCCTGGACGAAGGTGCCCATGACGGCGCTTTCGGCGATTTTGTTCTTCTTGACGTAGTGGAAGACCTTGGGGGTGTCGTTGTCGGTCGACTCGTCGGTGGTCGTTTCCGGACGTACCAGGGTGTCTGTGCTCACCCGTCCATGATGCCAGGTCACCGGCGGGCGGCAACCGGCATGTGCATTCGACAGGCGGGAGTGCAAGACTCGAGGTATGCAGCGTGATGGCGAATCAGGGGCCGAGGTCTCGGGCGGCGATGATCGCCCGGAGGTCGAATTCCTTCCTGCCGGTTCGATTCCCATGCCGGAGCGCAAACCGGCGGGGTTCTTCCGGGGCGAGAAGGATCATCCGACGCTGATCACCGAGGCGGCCACGTCGCTGGAGCAGCAGCACAAAGATCGGGTGCGGCGCTATGTGATGATCATGGCTTTCCGGATTCCGTGCCTGGTGGGCGCGGCGATCGCGTACGGCATCTGGCACAACTGGGTGATTTCGCTGCTGATCATCGGGGTGTCGATTCCGCTGCCGTGGATCGCGGTGCTGGGCGCGAACGACCGCCCGCCCCGCAGCAAGGACGAACCCAGCCGGTGGGACGGGCGGCGCAATCAGAAGGCGCTCGAATCACGCCCGCACAATGCCATCGACGGCTGAATCGCCGTCGACAGCCGAATCACCAGCTGAATCGTCCTGCGGCTGCCCGCGCCGGATGCTCGCGGACATCAGCGCCGCCAGCCCGCACAGTCCGCCCGCGATGAACCAGGCCATGGTGTAGCTGCCCTGCACATCGCGGATGACGCCCGCGCCGAAGGCAGCGATGGCCGCGCCGATCTGATGTGAGGCGAAGACCCAGCCGAAGGCGACCGGACCGTCATCGCCGAAATGCTGACGGCACAGCGCGACCGTCGGCGGCACGGTGGCGATCCAGTCCAGACCGTAGAAGATGATGAACGCCCACATGCTCGGCTGCACATCCGGTCCGAACAGCAGGGGCAGCACCAGCAGCGACAGCCCGCGCAGCGTGTAGTAGCCGACCAGCAGATACCGCGAATCCACGCGATCGGTGAACCAGCCCGAGGCGATGGTTCCGGCCACATCGAAAACACCGACCAGCGCGAGCAATCCGGCCGCGGTGGTGGCGGGCATGCCGTGATCATGGGCCGCGCTCACGAAGTGGGTGCCGATGAGACCGTTGGTTGACGCCCCGCAGATCGCGAAACCACCTGCCAGCAACCAGAATACGGGCTTGCGGGCGACCGAGAAGAGCACCGTGAGCGCCCGCCCGGCCCCGCCCGGCGCCTGGGTGCGCACGCCGACCGTGCTGCCGGGTTCCGCGCCGTACGCGGTGCGGCCGATATCGCTGGGATAGTCGCGAATGAACAGCAGCACCAGCGGCACCACCACCAGTGCGGTGCCCGCCACCACGAGAGACGGTGTGCGCCAACCGTAATCGCCCGCCAGCCGCGCGATCAGCGGCAGGAACACCAACTGCCCGGCCGCGCCCGCCGCCGTCAGCACACCGGTCACCAGCCCGCGCTGCCGCACGAACCACCGCCCGGTGATGGTGGCCACGAACGGCATGGACATCGATCCCACGCCGACCCCGACCAGCAGGCCCCAGGTGGCCATCAGCTGCCAGGGCTGGGTCATGAACACCGTCAGCCCCGCACCGGTGGCGATGAGCAGCAGCGCTCCCGCCACCACCCGCCGAATGCCGAAGCGATCCATCAGCGCCGCCGCGAACGGTGAAATCAGGCCGTACAGCAGCACATTCACCGAGACGGCGGCACCGATGGTGCCGTGCGACCAGCCGAACTCCTCGTGCAGCGGCTCCATGAGTACACCGGGCACCGATCGGAAGGCGGCCGCGCCCACCAGTGCGATGAAGCCGACCGCCGCGACGATCCAGGCCGGATGCAGGCGGCCCGAGCGCAAGGGCGCTGAGCTACCGGGGCCAAGCGAAGCAGAGCCTCGAGGAGATTCGACATCGGAATCGGTGTGCAGTTCGGTCACCGATTGAGCGTGACGGATTCCCGGCTGGCGAACGAGTGGCCTGAATGACACAATGCGTCAATATCCGGCCAATGTCGAGGAGAGGAGGCCGGTGATGGGCGCACCGCATCTGGTGGCCGTACTGGCGCTGGAACCGCTGATCGGATTCGATATGACGATTCCGCCGCTGGTACTCGGCGAGGCCAAGGACGATTCGGGGCAACCGCTATACGAGGTGCAGATCTGCGGATTGCAAGCGGGACAACCCATTTCCAGCACCAACGGCTTCCAGGTGGTCCCGAAGTTCGGCCCGGAACTGCTGGCCCGCGCCGATACGGTGATCGTGCCCGGCACCCGCATCGCCGAACCGCGCACCCAGGGCGTGCTGCCGCCGGAACTGGCCGCGGCGCTGGGCAGCATTCGCCCGGACGCCCGCATCGTCTCCATCTGCACGGGCGCCTTCGTCCTGGCCGCGGCGGGTCTGCTGGACGGCAGGCGCGCGACCACGCACTGGAATTTCGCCGACATGTTCCGCTCGCTGTATCCGGCGGTCCGGCTCGATGAGAACCTGCTCTTCGTTCAGGACGAAAACATCTGGTCCTCAGCCGGTTTGGCCGCCGGAATCGATCTGTGCCTGCATCTGATCCGCACCGACCACGGCAGCGCGGTGGCCAATAACGCCGCCCGCTACTGCGTGGTCCCGCCGTGGCGCGAGGGCGGGCAATCGCAGTTCATCGAACAGCATGTCCCCGAACCCGGCAATGACGGCACCGCGCCGACCCGGCTGTGGGCGCTGCGGCAATTGCATCGGGAACTGGACCTGAACACCCTGGCCGCGCACGCGTGCATGAGCGTGCGCACCTTCACCCGCCGCTTCAAGGCCGAGACCGGAATGGCCCCGGGCGCATGGGTTTTGCAGCAGCGGTTGCGTCACGCCCGGCAACTGCTGGAGACCACCGATCTGCCGATCGACGAGGTGGCCCGCTCGGCGGGAATGGGGACCGCGGCCTCGCTGCGGCATCACATGCGCGCCGAACTCGGGGTGCCGCCGCTGACCTACCGCAAGACGTTCCGCAAGGACTGGCATCGCGAGAGTTTGGAGACGGTATGACGATTCGATGGGTCTGGGCGTTCCTGGACACGCCCGCTGCGCGATTCGACGAGAGCGCGGAGTTCTGGCGCACGGTTACCGGCAGCACGCTCTCGGCCAAACGCGGTGACAACGATGAATTCCTGACGCTACTACCGGATTCCGGTACGCCGTCGGTGAAGATGCAGGCGGTGCCGCACGATCCGCGCGTCCACCTCGATCTGGATGTCGACGATGTCCCGGCGGAGGTCGAGCGGGCGGTAAAGCTCGGTGCCACAGTGGTCTTCGACAATCACGGGTACACCGTGATGCGGTCGCCGCACGGCATGATCTTCTGCTTCACCCCGGCGAGCACCGCGGGGCCGGTCGCGGCCGTCGTCACCGGCCCGGAAGGTGATCGCAGCCGACTCGATCAGGTCTGCCTCGATATCGGCCCGGCCGATCACCGCGACGAGGTTCGCTTCTGGACGGAGTTGACCGGCTGGCGCTGGACGCCCGGCACGCTGCCCGAATACTCCAGGCTCACACCGGATTTCGAGCTTCCGGTGAAACTTCTCCTGCAACGCCTCGACCAGGACCGCCCGACCGGCGCGCATCCGGATCTGGCCTGCGACGATATCGACAAGACCGCCGCCTGGCATGAGAAACTCGGCGCACTGCGCGTGCGCCGGGGCCGAGAATGGCTGGTAATGACCGATCCGGCCGGTCAGCACTACTGCCTGACCGGCCGGGATCCGGATTAACCGTGTCTATGTCACACGATTTCTGATCAATTCAACCCGGTCTGCGGCTGCTGCCGTCCGGCCGGGGTCGAGTTGGCCAGGGCCTCGAGATCGGCGAGGAAACGCTCCACGCTCTCGGACCTGGCCTGCGGGGTGCCGATCTGCTCGCGCACCTTCTCTTCGGTGAGCGCCAGCATGGCGGCCGACAGATCGGCCTCCAGATCGCGCATCAACTGCCTGCGGTACTGCAGGATCTGATCGCGGCCCTGTTTGCGGACCCGTTCGACTTCCTCGGCCGCCGCCTCCCGCATTTGCGCGATGATGCGATCGGCATCGGTGCGGGCATCGGCCCGCATGCGCTCGAGTTCGGCCTTGGCTTCGGCAATGGCGCTGTCGTAGGCGGTTTTCGCGTCGGTCAGCCGATCGGCCGCGTCCGTGCTCTCCTCCAGCTGACGCCGGACGGTGTCCTGCGCCTTGGACATGATCTTCCGTAGTGGCGGCAAAATGTATCTGACAAAAATCCATACGATGACGACGAACCCGAAGAGCTGGCTGAAGAACACCGGCCAATCGAAGGAAATGTCGTAAATCGGCTCGGCGAGTACGCCGTTCATGTGCATCAGGGCGTCCCCCGTCCTCTCTGCTGACCGGCGCTGGTCCGGGGTCTGTGCTTCACGCCGAGCATGCGATCGGCGAGATTCTGGGCCAGCGGTTCGACGTCCTCGCGGAGTTCGGCGGCGACCTGATCGGCCTCGGCACGCAAATGCGCCGAGGATTCGGCGACTATGTGATCGACCTCGTTCTTGGCGTCGCCACGGAGTTCTTCGAGTATTGCCCGGCCTTCGGCACGCGCCTGGTTCCGGATCTCGGCCGCTTCGGACCGAGCCTGTTCCAGTGCGGACTGGTATCTGGCCTCGGCCTCGGCGAACAATTCCGTCGCCGTTTTCGCGGTCGCTGCCGTCTCTTCGACCCGAGCCTCCCGTTCCGCCAGCACCTTTCGGATCGGCGGGACCACGAAGAACATGATGACCCCGAGCACGATCAGGAAGATCGCCAGCTCGACGAAGAAGGTGCCGTTGGGAATCAGGAAGTTTCCCGCGGCCTCCACATCTGTTCTCGGAGACATGATTACGCTACTTACCGGGAGTCGCGAATACGAAAAGCGCCATGAACGCCAGGTTGATGAAGTACGCCGCCTCCACCAGACCGACGGTCAGGAAGAAGTTGCCGCGCAGGCGGCCTTCGGCCTCGGGCTGCCGGGTGACGCCATTGATCAACGCCGCGCCGGCGAGACCGTCACCGATACCCGCGCCGATCGCACCGCCCGCCAGGATGATGCCGCCGCCGATAAGAGCGCCCTGGATGATACTCGCGGTTGCTGGGTCTGCCATTTTTCACTTCCTTTGTGGAAATCCTCACCGAACAGCGGTGCCGATCAGTGCTTTTCATCCTCCAGCGACATCGACTGGCTGAAGTAGAGGACGGTCAGCAGGGAGAAGATGAATGCCTGGATGGCGCCGACGAAAAGGTCGAAGATCTTCCATATAGCATTCGGACCCCAGCTGATCCAGAACGGGAACAGCGTGATCACCGCGATCATGACGCCACCGGCGAACATATTGCCGAAAAGTCGCAGCGCCAGGGAGAGCGGCTTGGCGATTTCCTCGATCACATTGATGAAAACCATGGGGCCCCAACCGGTGTGGCCCTTGAGCAATTGTTTGGCGTGGGTTCCGGGACCGCGCCGCGATACACCCGCGGCGTGATAGGCCACGAATACGAACAGCGCCAGCGCGTACACGAAATTGACGTCCGAGGCCGGCGGGGCAATCAATTCCCCGGAGCCGTACTGCACCGGCAGCACCGATAACCAATTGGACAGCAGGATGAACGTGAACAGCGTGACCGCCAGCGGCAGCACGAAGGGGGCGACGCGCATGCCGATGGCGGTTTCCACCTGGTTGCGCATCTGCACGGTGACGGCCTCGAAGAACAGCTGAACACCGTTGGGGACACCGGAAGTGAGCTTGACGCGCAGATAGAAGGCGAGCCCGAGCACGATGAGCGCGGCAACGGTGGTCGACACGATGGTGTCGACATTGAACTCGAGACCCCACAGGTGCGCGACGGCGTGGTCGCCGACGTGGATCTTCGGCTCCGAGCCCTCATCGGCGCTCAGGATCATGTTTGCGGTCAGCTGGGCGACGGGATGGCTCATGGCTGCTGTCGAAGCCCTTTCACCTCGGGCAATGCGGTATGCAGTACCAGAATCAATTGAAAGACGGCCAGCCCGAAGAAGATTCCGACTCCATAGGGGCGCGTGAAGAACGCGACGAGAATGGATAGTCCGGTCAGTATGAGAAGGCGCGCGGCGGAGGACAATGCGAGCTTTTGTTTGCTGGGCGTTTCCGCGTCGGTGATGCGAACAATGGACATCCACGTCACTTGCGCGTTGATCCAACCGAGAGCCAGTCCGGCGCTTATGAATACGCCGAGCAATAATCGATCGAACACTCCGGTCGCCGCAAGGACCAGTACGCCGAGTGCGACGACTATAACCGTCGCACGGCGCATTCGGAGCCTGTTGACGTCCACCTAAAACACCGCCTCGCCATCATCCCACCTCGCAGTGGGGCTGTGCATGACCGAAGCATACACAGCCCAACCACGTTGCGTAGCAGTATTTTTGATCTTCGAATTTTTCGATCTTGCAATGCCGGAACGGCTTTCAGCGACACCGTAGCGACAATTTCTTTAATCTCTTATTACTATTTCTTTTCCGCGCCTATGCCGGACAACGAACGTACCTGCATCTCGGCGAATTTCGCATTGTTGCGTTCCGCCGAAAGCATCGTTCCCAGCCAGCCCAGGACGAACGACACCGGGATGGACACCAGCCCCGGGTTCGCGAGCGGAAACCAGTGGAAGTCCATGGATTTGATCATTGACGTGGGCGTTCCCGAGACCGCCGGGGAGAACACGATGAGCACGATGGTGACCGCCAGCCCGCCGTAGATGCTGCACAGCGCCCCGGCGGTGTTGAAACGCCGCCAGAACAGCGAGTACAGCAGTGTCGGCAGGTTCGCCGAGGCCGCCACCGCAAACGCCAGAGCAACCAGGAAGGCAACATTCTGGTTCTTCGCCAGAATGCCGCCGACGATGGCCAGCGCGCCGATCACCACCGCGGTGACGCGTGCCACCGTCACCTCCCGATCCTTGGCATCGGGACTGCCGCGCTTGATGACATTGGCGTACACATCGTGCGCGAACGAGGCCGAGGCGGTGATGGTGAGCCCGGCGACGACCGCCAGGATCGTCGCGAAGGCCACCGCCGCAACGAATCCCAGCAGCACCGGGCCACCGAGTTCGAGCGCGAGCAGCGGTGCGGCGGCATTCTCCTTACCCGGCGCCTTGGCGATCTTCTCCGGTCCGACCAATGCGCCCGCGCCGTAGCCGAGCACCAGGGTGAACAGGTAGAAGACGCCGATCAGCCCGATCGCCCAGACCACCGACCGCCGCGCGTCCTTGGCCGTCGGCACCGTATAGAAGCGCATCAGCACATGCGGCAGCCCCGCCGTGCCGAGCACCAGAGCCAGTGCGAGAGAAAGGAAGTCGATCTTGGACGTGCCGTTCTTGCCGTACTTCACGCCCGGCTCGAGCAGCTTCTCCCCCACTTTGCCGCCGTGGTCGACCGCGTCCTGCAGCAGGCTGGACAGGTTCATCCCGTACTTGGCGAGCACCCAGACGGTCATGGCCCCGGCCGCGCCGATCAGCAACACGGCCTTGACGATCTGCACCCAGGTGGTGCCCTTCATACCGCCCACGAGCACGTACACGATCATGATCGCGCCGACCACCGCGATCACGAGATTCTGTCCGGCGCCGCCGGATACGCCGAGCAGCAGCGATACCAGCACGCCCGCGCCCGCCATCTGCGCCAGCAGATAGAACAGACTCACCGCGAGGGTGGAGGTGGCCGCCGCGGCCCGCACCGGACGCTGCCGCATTCGGAAGGCCAGCACATCGCCGAGTGTGAATTTCCCTGTGTTGCGCAGTAATTCGGCGACCAGCAGCAGCGCCACCAACCAGGCGACCAGGAAGCCGATGGAATAGAGGAAGCCGTCGTAGCCGTAGAGCGCGATGGCTCCCGCGATACCGAGGAAGCTGGCCGCGGAGAGATAGTCGCCGGAAATGGCGATCCCGTTCTGCGGTCCGGAGAAGGCCCGCCCGGCGGCGTAATAGTCTGTGGCCGTTCGGGTATCGCGGCTGGCCCAGAACACGATACCGAGCGTGATGACCACGAAGATCGCGAAAATGGTGATGTTCAGCCCGGGTCGGCTGCCCTCGACGGCGGCCGCCATATATACGGTCATGCGCGCGGCCCTTCCACATCGTCCCGGATCTCATCGGCGATGGGATCAAGCCGGCGATCGGCGTAGCGCACGTACACGCCGGTGATGACGAAGGTCGAGAGGAATTGCAGCAGGCCGAGAATCAGCCCGAGGTTGATATTCCCGGCGACCCTGGTGGCCATGAAATCGTGCGCGTAGTCCGCGAGCAGGACGTAGAGCGCGTACCAGGCCAGGAACAACGCGGTCATGGGAAAGACGAAGAGCCGGAAGCGCCGGCGTAGTCGCTGGAATTCGGGGCTGTCGTAGATCTGCTGCCAGTCCGGCTCGGTTCCGCCGGTCTCGATATCGGATGTCATCCGCGATACCTCCCTTGTGAACCAGGTCACAGTAGCAACGAATATCGATCCGAGCGGTCGGAATAACCGCAGGTGAGATCGTTCAATGATGTTGAAGTGAGCGGGAATTCACGCGTCTCGGCACGAGCGCACAACCGGCGAACCCCTCGCCGCGACGCGGGAACCGGGACCGCCCGAATATGCCCGGAGATTGCGGTGGCAGAGTTCGCACTCATGCCGACGAACCAGACGACCGCCTCGTCCCTGCTCGCCGACCTGGCCCCCGACCTCCGCAAGGCGCTGACCCGAGTCCGCTACGACTCCGATTCGCTGCTGGAGGTCCTCGGCGACGCCGCGCACGCCGCGCTCTGGCGCTCCGAACCCGTGCCGGTGCGCCGCGCCGCCCGCGAGGCCGGGGAACTCGGCACCCTGGTGCGCCTGCTGCTGCTCGGTGACCCCATGCCCGAGCGCGAGGTGGCCGCCGCGCTGGCCCCCGTCGATATCGACCGCGCGGTCGCGGCCGGACTGCTCGAACGCGATGGCGGCGATATCCGCCCCGCGCTGGATCTGCGCCCGCTCGATCTCGGCGACGGCACCCGCTGGGTGCTGTCGGATCTGGACGACTCCATGCGCCGCCGCACCCTCGATACCGATCATGTGCTCGGCGTCGGCCAGGCTTCCCTGTCGTTGCTGCGGGCGACTCCGACCCGGCCCGTGGACACCGTGCTCGATCTGGGCACCGGCTGTGGCGTCCAGGCCATTCACGCGGCGTCCTACGGCAAGCGGGTCACCGGCACCGATCTCAATGAGCGCGCGCTCTGGCTGGCCGAGGCCACCGCCGTGCTCAACGGCCTGGATATCGAACTGCGCCAGGGCTCCTGGTACGAACCCGTGGCGGGCCGTCGCTTCGATCAGGTGGTCGCCAATCCCCCGTTCGTGGTGGGCCCGGCACGCGTCGAGCACACATATAGGGATAGCGGTCTGGCCATGGACGGTGCGAGCGAACTCGTTATCTCCGGTATGCCTGCCATGCTGAACCCCGGCGGCACGGCCGCGCTACTGGCCTCCTGGGTGCACGTGGAGGGCGAGGACTGGCGCGCCCGGGTGTCGAGCTGGCTGCCCGATCAGGGCGTGGACGCGTGGATCGTGCAGCGCGATATCGCCGATCCCGCGCTGTACGTCGGAACCTGGTTGCGCGATGCCGGATTGGATCCGCGCGCACCGCAGGCGCAGGAGCGGGCCGAGCGCTGGTTGCAGGCGTTCGACGATGCCAAGGTCGACGGCATCGGGTTCGGTGTCGTCTATCTGCGCGATATCGACGGCCCGACCGAAATCCTCGCCGAGGACCTCACCCATCCGTTCGAGGATCCGCTCGGCATCGAGGCGAGCCGCTATTTCGAGCGTTCGGCGTGGTTGCGCGCGGTGGCCACCGATCCGGACCTGGTGCTGGCGAGCCGCTTCGAGGTGGATCCGAAGAGCGCGCTGGAACGCGTCTATCTGCCCGGGGCCGAGGGCTGGGAGCAGCGGGTGGCCCGCCTGCATCGCGGCGACGGCCCGCTGTGGCAGCACGAGGTGGACGACACCACCGCCGCGCTGCTGGCGGGTATGCGCCCCGACGGACTGCCGCTGAGCGAATTGGTGGAACTGCTGGCGTTCAGCGAGACCGGTGGCGCGGCCACCCCCGAATTCGAAGCCGCGGTGTTGGGCGTGGTGGTCAGTTTGGTCCGGCACGGCCTGATCCATCCGCGCTGACCCGCCCCACAACTCGATCTCATCTCCCGGCCGCCGACGCACTCCGCTCGGTGGCCGGTTCGTTTCTGTGCCGTGACCAGGCGTTTATCTGATCTCCGTGAGCTATCTCACGTTTGGATCACATCCGGCGGGTACCTCTGGAATGCCTCCGACCTGCGGATCGTTACACAAACCACTCGAACGACCAGCGGCAGGGCAAGGCCCGTACACACGTATTCGATTGCCGCGCTCCGAAGTTCGGGTTTCCGGCGGCGGCAACCACCCGGATAACGAAAGCCGCCGATCGGGTTCCGAAGTTCCGCACTGTACGCCCTTCTCAGGAACTTCTCAGCCGTCGATAGCGGAAACCGCAGCTCAGATACGGTTTATAAGCGCCATCGCTGGGAACTTTCCTGATGTCGGGTCCGTTGAACGGAGCGAGACACCACCGACAGGAGGCAAGTCATGACAAGCCCCGCCACCACTGACGTGCGCATCAGCGAACAGGACCTCGACGCCCAGAGCCCGGCAGCCGACCTGGTACGCGTGTACCTGAATGGCATTGGCAAGACCGCGCTGCTCACGGCCGCCGACGAGGTCGAGCTGGCCAAGCGCATCGAGGCGGGCCTCTACGCGCAGCACCTGCTCGAGACGGGTAAACGATTGTCCGCCGCGAAGAAGAAGGATCTCGCGATCCTGGTTCGCGAAGGCCAGTCCGCCCGCCAGCACCTGCTCGAAGCCAACCTGCGCCTCGTGGTTTCTCTGGCCAAGCGATACACCGGCCGCGGTATGCCGCTGCTGGACCTGATCCAGGAGGGCAACCTGGGTCTGATTCGCGCCATGGAGAAGTTCGACTACACCAAGGGCTTCAAGTTCTCGACGTACGCCACCTGGTGGATTCGTCAGGCGATCACCCGCGGTATGGCCGACCAGAGTCGCACCATCCGGCTGCCCGTGCATCTGGTGGAGCAGGTCAACAAGCTCGCCCGGATCAAGCGCGAACTGCATCAGCAGCTCGGGCGCGAGGCCACCGATGCCGAGCTGGCCCGCGAATCGGGTATCCCGCAGGAGAAGATCGCCGATCTGCTGGACCACAGCCGCGATCCGGTATCGCTGGATATGCCGGTCGGCAATGACGAAGAGGCCCCGCTCGGCGATTTCATCGAGGATTCCGAGGCCACCTCGGCCGAATCCGCGGTGATCGCGGGTCTGCTGCACCGCGATGTACGCGTGGTGCTGGCCACCCTCGACGAGCGCGAGCAGCAGGTCATCCGGCTGCGCTACGGCCTCGACGACGGTCAGCCGCGCACCCTGGATCAGATCGGCAAGCTCTTCGGCCTGTCCCGCGAGCGCGTCCGTCAGATCGAGCGCGAGGTCATGTCCAAGCTCCGCAAGGGTGAGCGCGCCGACCGCCTGCGCGCCTACGCGAGCTGATTTTCCAGCGGCCGAACGGATTCCGTTCGGCCGCTGCCTCATCTTCGGGCCGTCATACGAGGCGCCGGTCCGAGATACGCCAGCCGATTCACGTATTCCGTTGTCCCCCTCCGGGTTCGCGAGTCGGCTGGCGCTTCGCCGTCCGGGCGCTTTCACCCCTGGATTAGTCGCCAGTCCTCGGGCAACCCCTGCACGGTGATGGTTTCGCCGTGCGCTTCGATGGTCACCACGGCCGTGCCCAGGCGCAGATCCGCGAGGCGAATTCGGCCCGCTCGCGCCGGGAGTCGGGGAGCGACCGTCAACGTGCGATTCGGGACGTCCGGGGCCAGGCCCAGGAATGAGCGCATCAGCAGCAGCGGGGCCGCACTGGACCACGCCTGGGGTGAACACGACGTGGGATACGGGATGGGGGAATGGAATTCGGGGCGGGGGAAACCGCAGAACAGTTCGGGCGGGCGGGCGTCGAATTCGGCGATCGCCTCCAGGATGCCGACGGACAGGCGTTCGGCCAGTTCCAGCGCACCCGGGATATGGCGGTAGCGGAGCAGTCCGGCGACCACGATGGCGGTGTCGTGCGGCCACACCGAACCGGTGTGATAGCCCATCGGGTTGTAGCGGCGGGCGGTGGAAGACAATGTGCGCAGCCCGAATCCGCTGTCCAGGTCGGCACCACCGAGGCCGGCGATGAGGGCCTCGGCGCGCTCATCCTCCACGATGCCGGTCCACAGGCAGTGGCCCGCATTGCTGGTCGCGGTGTCGACCTGCTGCTTCGTACCGTCCAGGGCGAGGGCGTAGCGGTTTTCCGAGGGCATCCAGAAGGCTTGGTCGAAGCGCTGTTTCAGGTCCCGGGCCTGGGCGCGCAATCGCTGAGCGAGGGCGGTGTCGCCGAAGGCCTCGGCCAGATCCGCGCGGCCCTGGCGGGCGGCGTAGACGTACCCCTGCACCTCGCACAGCGCCAGCGGCGGATCGGCCAGGCGGCCGTCGGTGAAGCTGATGGCGTCCCAGCTGTCCTTCCAGCCCTGATTGGCCAGTCCGCGATCGGTTTTGCGGCGGTATTCGACGAATCCGTCACCGTCGGCGTCGCCGAATTCGTCGATCCAGGCCAGCGCGGCGTCCGCGGCGGGCAGCAGTTCCGCGATGGCGGAGCGGTCCACGCCCCATTGCAGGCATTCGGCCAGCAGCATGACGAAAAGCGGTGTGGCGTCGGCGGTTCCGTAATAGACGGTGCCACCGAGCACGGCGTCGCCACCCGGACCGTGCCGCATTTCGTGCATGATCCGGCCGGGTTCCTCCTCGGTGAGCGGATTGTGCTGTGTGCCCTGTAGTTTCGCCAGCTGCCGCAGGGTGCCCAGGGCCAGCGCCGAATCCAGCACCAGCGCCATCCACGAGGTGAGCAGGCTGTCACGGCCGAACAGCGCCATGAACCAGGGCGCGCCCGCGGCCACGTACGCGGTGCCGTTGTTCGGATCGTCCATGCGCAGTGCGCCCAGATCGCTCTCGGTGCGCTGCAGGATGGCGTTCAGTCCCACACCGCTGGCGGTGAGGCTGGTCGCGGTGGCGCGCCACTGCCGAATCTTGTTGGACGGGTTGTCATTCGAGTCGTCATCCAGGTTCACCGCGACCGGATGGTGTCCGACGATGGGCTGGCACAGCACCACCGTGCGCCATTGCGAGCGGCGCGGAACCACGATATGCCAGCTCAGCGAACCCGGTTGCGCGACAGGGTCTTCGGTCGCGGTGATGACCAGGCCGCGCCCGGAATTGGCGCGGTCGGACAGCCGCAGCGTGCTCTGGTCGGCGGCGAGTTCGCAACCGCCGCTGTGCACTCTGCCGTCCTTCACCGCGAACAGATCGGCGAAATCGGAGTCGGCGGCGAGCGTGACGGTCATGGCGGTGTCCTCGTCGCCGAGATTGTGCACCGTGATGGTCTCGCGCATGCCCTCGCCGATCATGCGGCGGCGCAGCACCAGCACCGTCGCATCGGCGACACCGTGATTGGGCGGTTTGCGGGTCACGAAGCGCGCCCGGAACGCCTCCGCCATCATGACCGAGAGATGTTCCGGCGCATGACCGTCCAGCCGCAGCTCCCAGCGCGAGAGCAGCCGGGCGTCCCGGTAGAACAACCCCTGGGCGGTACCCGGATGGATATCGCCCAATTGGTCGGAGAGGCAGAAGGTTCCGGCCTCCACCAGGGTGACGATCCCGCGACCGTCGACCGGTGATGGAGGCCCGGCGTTGAAAATGCTCATCGGCGGCTCACAACGGCGGTATCGGGCACGGTCATGGCGACGGCATCCGGCACCGCGCCGGCGACAGCATCCGGCACCGCCCGGGCGGCGGTCTCGGCGGCGACCTTCGCGGTGTGAATCACGCTGCGGTAGTCCGCGACTCGGGACGGAGTGCGATCCATGCCGTCGTCCATGGCACCGTGGTAGGCCGCTTCGTACCCGCGCACGAAGTGATCGGCGGCGAAGAGCCGCTCCACCCGCTCGCGACAGGCGTACGGGTCGATCTCCCCGGCCCGGTCGATGGCCGCGGGCAATTCCGCGGGATCCTCACAGATGAAGCCCGTGACACCGTGTTCGATGACCTCCGCGACCGCGCCGCCGCGCAGAGCGATCACCGGGGTGCCGCACACCATCGCCTCGATCATCACCAAACCGAACGGCTCCTCCCACTGGATCGGAAACAGCAGACAGCGCGCACCGGCCAGCAGTTCCCGCTTGGCGATGGCGTCGGCCTCGCCGAAAACCTGATCGGACGACGTGAGCAGCGGCTTGATCGCCTGTTCGAAGTACGCCTTCTCCGGCGGTTCATTGCATTTACCCGCCAGGATGAGCCGCAAACCCGCGGCATGCGCGGCCGCCAGCGCCAGATCGGGCGCTTTCGACGGCGAATACCGGCCCAGGAACAGCCCGTAATCCATTTTCTCCGCCCGGAACGGCCATTCCTCCGGCCGAATCGCATTGTGCACGCGGGAAATCCAGGGTAGGCCGGGAGCCAATTCGCGCTGCCGATCGCTGATGGCGATCAGATGGGCGCTGCGGTCGAATGATTCGTAGTACTCGCGCATATCCGCATCGACCGGTCCGTGCACCGTCACCACCGTCGGGATGCCGAGCAGCCGGTAGGCCGCCGCGTTGAGTGGACCCGCGAAGGTGTGGTCGTGCACGATGTCCACCGGGTCCTCGGCATGGAGTTCCTCGATGATCCGGCACACCTTCATAGCATTCACGATCTCGGGAAATGTTTCGCCCAGGCGCGCGGTGAGCACCTCATCCCATACCCGGATGAACCGCGCCTTGGTCCCCGCGCGCCCCGCGCCGAGCAGCGTCACCCGGTGCCCCCGATCGACCAGCGCGTCGGCGAGCGTGGCCACCATCGCCTCGACACCGCCGTATCCGGCGGGCGGAATATCGAAGTACGGCGGCGCGACCAGGACTATGTGCAGGGGATGTGCGGAGTATTCGGCCGAGAGTTCGAAAGTCATTCCAATCTCCTCGTCGTTGAGGTCTGAATGAATATCGAAAGCCAATCGACGTATCTATTACCTCGGCAATCGCATCGCAAACATCCCCCGCTGGCGACGCGTGGCCACGTGATCTAGAACTTGTGGAGACGCCCCGCAGACCGCCGGGCGGGCGAAGGAGCCACAGGCCGATGACGTCTCCCAGACCGCTGGTGACCCACGTATCCGATACCGCCCGCTGGGTGGCCGCGCGCCGCGCCGCCGAATCCGCCCGCCCCGACGCGCTGTTCCATGATCCGCTCGCCGACCGGCTCGCGGGCGAGCGCGGCCGGGAGATCGCCGCGGCGGCCGGACAGAAGCTGGATGACGACTGGTTTTTCGTGACCCGCACCAAGCTGATCGACGACCAGATCGTCGCGGCCGTCGCGGCGGGCTGCGATGCGGTGCTGAATCTCGGTGCGGGACTGGACACCCGCCCCTACCGCATGCACCTGCCCGCCGAACTGCGCTGGATCGAGGCCGACCTCCCGGGCCTGATCGCGGAGAAGAACACCCTGCTGGCCGCCGAGACCCCCGGGTGCGGATTGACCCGCACCGCAATCGATCTCACCGATCCGGAGGCCCTGGCGGCCTTGCTGGACACCGCCCTCGCCGATACCCGGCAGGCTCTCGTCATCACCGAGGGACTGCTGATGTACCTGCCCGAATCCGATGTCATCGCGCTGTCCAAGGCCTTCACCCGCCCCGAAATCGCGGGCTGGTGCCTGGAACTCAGCACCCCCGGGGTGGCCAAGCTGATGGCCGATCGCAAAGTGGGCCTGCTCGAACAATCCCCGATGCGGTTCCTTCCCGCGGACGGCATCGGCTTCTTCGAAACCCACGGCTGGACAGTCGAATACCTCGAACCGATAGCGGCGGGCGCGAACCGATTCGGCCGCCTCACCTCCCCGCAGCACCGCGCCGCGCTCGACGGGCCGCAGCCCGACCCCCGCGCTCCGGGGGAATGGCCGTACACCGCGGTCACCCGGCTGGGTCACCGATCCGCGTGAGGCGTTCTCAGAGGCGCGTGGTGCGCTGGCAGGATGTGGGCGCGGGCAGATCGCCTCGCACGAACTTGCCGGGCGTGACTCCCATCAGGGCGCGGAAGTCCGAGGTCATATGGGATTGGTCGAAATAGCCGGTGGCGGTGGCGATATCGGACCACGGGGTGTTGCCCGCGGCCGCGAGCACCCGGCGGATTCTGGCGATGCGGGCGTAATGCTTGGGTGAGACGCCGACACCGGCGGTGAAGAGATTGCGCAGTTGGCGTTCGCTGACCGCGAGGGTGCTCGCCACATCGGGCATCGGGGTGGCGCGGTGGATGGCGGCGACCGCGGAATCAAGCAGGCGGCGATGTTCGCGGCGGGTGGAGTTCTCCGAAAGTGCGCGCGGGAGTGCGGTTTCCAGAAAGTTCAGCACCTCGTCCAGGTCGATCTCGGTGAGTGGCCCGGCGAGATCGGCTGCGGGGCCGGGCATATCGGCCAGGCGCAGGACACGGTCGGTGAGATCGGCGGCGGGAGCGCCCAATAGCGGTTGGGCGACCCCGGGAGCCAGTCGCAACCGGAGGCAGCCCACGGGCTCTTTCGCACCGGCGTAGGTGGCACGGGTGCGCGGGCCGATCACCAGGGCGTCCCGACGACCCGAAGGCTCCGCGCGCAAAACTATCGTGGTCGCCGCGTGCGGCAGATGGGTGAAGCGCGGGGGCAGATCGGTGCGGGTGTCGATGCGACCGATCTCGGTGATCCAGGGGCGCAATGCCTCCGAGGGCGGCAGCGAGTCCTCGAAGCCGTCGGCGGTCACCAGGGCCTGGTTCGGTAGTGCGGTCACCCGATCCACTCTAGGCCGCGCGGAGCCCGCGAAGTGTGCCGGTTTTTCCTATAGCGCGAGGTAGGGGCGGCGGCATTGTTGGCAGCATGATCGTTATCACCGGTGCGACGGGAACCATAGGCAGTGCGATCGTGCGGCAGTTGGCGGCACGAGGAGTGAAGGTGCGGGCCGTGACTCGCAATCCCGAGGCGGCTCAGCTGCCCGAGGGCGTGGAGGTGGTGCGCGGTGAGTACCGCGATACCGATTCCATGGCAGCGGCTTTCGACGGAGCCGAGGCCGCGTTCATCGTGGGATTGCTCGGCCCGGAGTTCGTCGAGCTGGATCGGGCGCTGGTGACGGAGGCGCGCGAAGCCGGGATTCGGCGGATTGTGAAGCTGTCCGCCATCGGCACGGGCGAGCCGGAATTGGGCCGCGTCGGCACCTGGCATCTACCCGGCGAACAGGCCGTGCGGGACAGCGGGGTGGCGTGGACCATCCTGCGGCCCAGCAGTTTCGCGAGCAATACGCTGAGTTGGTCGCCGATGATCCGGGCCGGCCAGGCGGTGCCGAATCTGACCGGCGACGGTACGCAGGGCGTCATCGATCCGCGCGATGTCGCCGCTGTGGCCGTGGAAACCCTGCTCTCGGATACTCATTCGGGCCGGATCCTGACCCTCACCGGTCCGGATCTGCTCACCACCGGTGATCAGGCCGCCGCACTGTCCGCCGTGCTGAACCGGCCGATAGAGGTGGCCGATATCGATCGGGAACAGGCTCGCGAATTCATGATCGGTGCGGGCATGTCCGAGGAATTCGCGGACGGCGCGTCCGCCGGACAGGCCTTCGTCCGGGCGGGCGGCAATGCCATCGTCACCGATGAGGTGGAGCGGGTACTCGGCCGCGCGCCCGGAACCTATGCGGCCTGGGCACGCGATCACGCCGAGGCATTCACTTCCTGACCATCGGACCCCAACCGGTTTCCAGCAGTTCGAAGATGCGAGTGAAGTCCGCGGCCGGTGTCTCACTGCGCCGCGCGACGTCCATCGCACCGAAGACGAAGTGCGCCAGGGCCCTAACCGCGACATCGTCCGGATCGCGGCCCAGATCCTCGGCGATCGCTCGCGCCAGCGCACCTTCGTGGCGCTGCCACATGCGCCGGAAATAGCCGGTGAGCACCGGGGTTTCGTGCACCAGCCGCATGAAGTCCCGCATCTCCTGGGTCTCGCCACCCGCGGCGGACTCCAGAAACGCGTCGCGGATGCCCTCCAGCACCGTGGTGCCGGGCGCTCGATCGCGGACCGCGGCGATCAGACCCTGCTCGCGGTCCGCGTCGAGGTCGAAGACGAGCGATTCCTTCCCATCCGGGAAGTGCGCGAAGAGCGTGGGCACCGAGACATCGGCCGCCTCGGCGATCTCCTTGACGCTGACCGCGTCGTAACCGCGCTCGATGAACAGCCGCATGGCCACATCGGCCAGGTTCTTGCGGGTCTGTGCCTTCTTTCGCTCGCGCAGTCCACTCATGACCGCATCGTAGCCCATTGACCTAAGTCGTACAAATTTTTAAGTCCATTGAATTTTTTAAGTCGTTATGTTTTTCTGGAGTCATGACCGGAACAATCACGGCTCGGACCACCCCGCACAATGTGCGCTGGGTGCTGCTGGGCGTCATGCTCGCCATGCTGCTGGGAATGCTCGACAACATGATCGTCGGCACCGCCATGCCGACGATCGTCGGTGAACTCGGCGGCCTCGAACACCTGTCCTGGGTGGTCTCCGCGTACACGCTGGCGACCGCCGCATCCACCCCGATCTGGGCCAAACTGGGAGACCTGTTCGGCCGCAAGAACAATTTCCTCGCCTCGATCGTCATCTTCCTGATCGGCTCCGGACTCTCGGGAGCAGCGCAGAGCATGGAGCAGCTCATCGGCTTCCGCGTGCTCCAGGGCATCGGCGCGGGCGGGCTCGCCGCCGGGGCGATGGCCATCATCGGCGAACTGATTCCGCCACGTGAGCGCGCCAAGTACATGGGCATGACCGCCTCGGTCATGGCGCTGGCGACCATCGGCGGACCGCTGCTCGGGGGGATCGTCACCGACCACTTCGGTTGGCGCTGGGCCTTCTATCTGAACCTGCCGCTCGGGCTGATCGCCCTGGTGTGGTGCCAGACCACGCTGCATCTGACCGCGCGCAGACCCAATGCCAAGATCGACTACCTGGGCGCGGGACTGCTCACCGTCACCATTTCCGCGATCGTGCTGGCCACCACCTGGGGCGGCACCCAATACGCTTGGGGCTCAGCGCAAATGATCACCGTGATCGCGACGGCGGTGGTCGGGCTCGCGGCGTTCGCGTGGTCGCAGACCCGCGCGGCCGAGCCGATCATCCCGCTGGGGTTGTTCACCAACCGCAATTTCACCCTGACCGCGATTCTGTCGGCGGTGGCCGGTGTGGCCATGTTCGGCGCGGTGAGCTTCCTGCCGCTGTTCCAGCAGACCGTGCAGGGCGCGTCCGCCTCGAATTCGGGACTGCTGCTGCTGCCGATGATGGTGCCCGTCATCGTGGTCTCGCAGATCGCGGGCCGGGTGATGAGCAGAACCGGCCGCTACAAGGTCTTTCCGATTCTCGGCGCGCTCTTCCTGACCGGCGGCAGCATCGCCATGGCCACGGTCGATACCGGCACCAGCCGACTCACCTCGGGCATCTACATGGTGATGCTGGGCGCGGGCATGGGGTTCCTCATGCAGATGACCATGCTGATCGCGCAGAACAGCGTGGCCATGAAGAACATCGGCGCGGCGTCGGGAGTGTCGACCCTGTTCCGCACGCTGGGCGGTTCGTTCGGCGTGGCATTGTTCGGTGCGCTGTTCAATCGGCAGCTCACCGCCGCGATGACCGGACAGGGCAATACCGCCGGCGCGCAACCGGATCCGTCCGGCCTGGGCAAGCTGCCCGCGGCCGTGCGCGAGGCGTACCTGCACGGGGTGGCGTCCGGGATTCACAGCATCTTCCTGTGGTCGGCGGTGCTGTGCGCGATCGGCGTGATCGCCGCCCTCGCCATCGTGGAGGTGCCACTGCGGCAGATGGGCGCGCCCGCGGCGGCCGCGCCCGTCAAGGAACCCGCTGTCTAGCCGGAGTTGCGCAGGGCGGTGGCCAGGCCGTTCATGGTGAGCAGGATGCCACGTTCGACCAGTTCGGAGTCATCGCCCGCGCGGCGGCGGCGCAACAGTTCGACCTGTAGTTGATTGATGGGCTCCAAGTAGGGGAAGCGGTTATGGATGGATTCGGCGAGTGCCGGGTTGTCCGAGAGCAATTCGTCCGCGCCGGTGATGGCGGCGTACATGCGCGAAGTGCGGGAGAACTCCTCGCAGATCATGCCGAACACGGTGGCCCGCAAGGTTTCATCGGGCACCAGTTCGGCGTAGGTGGCGGCGATATCCATATCGGCCTTGGCCATGACCTGGGCGAGATTGGACAGCACGGTGCGGAAGAACGGCCAGCGCTGATACAGGTCGGCCAGTTGAGCCAGGCGGGCCGGGTCGTCGCCGATCCACTCCTCGATGGCGGATCCGGTGCCGTACCACCCGGGGAGCATGACCCGGGATTGACTCCAGGACATCACCCACGGGATGGCGCGCAGGTCGTAGACCGAGTTGGTGGGCTTGCGCGAGGCCGGGCGGCTGCCGAGGTTGAGATCCGCGACTTCGGCGACGGGAGTGGAGGCGCGGAAGTACTCGACGAAGCCCGGGGTTTCGTGGACCAGGCGCGAATACGCCTGGCGCGCAAGCTCTGCCAGCTCGTCCAGCACCGCGTAGGCGGGTTCGGCATCGTCGCCGAGGCCCTCCACATCCAGCAGCGTGGATTCCAGCGTGCCCGCCACCAGCGCTTCCAGATTGCGGTAGGCGGTACCCGCCTCGGCGTATTTGGTGGAGATGACCTCGCCCTGTTCGGTCAGGCGCAGCGAACCGCGCACCGCGCCGGCGGGCTGGGCCAGGATGGCGTCATAGCTGCGGCCGCCACCGCGACCGACGGTGCCGCCGCGACCGTGGAAGAGCCGCATGCGGATTCCGGTTTTGCGCGCGGTGTCGATCAGATCGAGCTCAGCCCGATACAGCGCCCAGTTGGCGGCCAGATAGCCGCCGTCCTTATTGGAATCGGAGTAGCCGAGCATGATCTCCTGCTGCATACCGCGCGCCCGGACCAGCCGCGCGTACGCGGGCACTTCCAGTGCGGCGGAGAGGATTTCAGCGCCACCGCGGAGATCGTCGATGGTCTCGAAGAGCGGGACCACGCCCACCGAGCTGGACGGCGGGGTATCGGCGTCACCCGGATCGAGGATGCCCGCTTCCTTGAGCAGCAGCGCGGCCTCGAGCATATCGCTGACCGAGGTGCACATGCTGATGATGTAGTTGGGCACGGTATCGGGCCCCAGATCATCGATGGCGGCCTTGGCGGCGCGCACCACCGCGAGTTCCTTGGCGGCCAGCTCGCTCAGATCGGCGGCCGGGCTGACAAGCGGCCTGCGCGTGGTCAATTCGGCGGCGAGCAGCTCCACCCGCTGCGCCTCGTCCAGCGCGGCGTAGTCCGAATGCACTCCGGCCCAGGCGAACAGCTCGGCCACCACCTGCTCGTGGGTTTCGGAGTTCTGTCGCAGATCCAGGCCCTGCAAATGGAAACCGAAGGTCTCCACCGCACCTCGTAGCGCGGCGAGCTGATCGTCGGCGAGCAGGCCGTCACCGGAGGCGCGCATGGACGCGTCGACCACGTTCAGATCGGCGAGCAACTCCTGCGGTCCGGCATACGGCCGCGCCCCGACATCGACTCCCTCGGTGGGGATTTCGTCCAGGGCCTGCCGCGCCGAGGCGGTGAGCCGGGCCCGAATGCCGCGAATGGCCCGGCGATACGGTTCATCGGCGCGCTGCGGTGAATCATCGAATCCGGCATCGGCCAGCGCCGCCAGTTCGGGTGTCACCGGTACCAGGCGTGCCGACTGCGAGAGTGACTTCTCCAGTTCGACAAGGGATTTCGAATACCGTTCGAAGGCGACCGATCCGGCGCGATGGGTGGCGCGATGCACCACGTCCGCGGTGACGAAGGGATTGCCGTCCCGATCGCCACCGATCCAGGAACCGGGCCGCAGCATCGGCCGGGCCAACAGCTCGTGTTCGGGCCAGCGGGCGCGCAGCGCGTCGCGCAGATCGGCGTTGATCTTCGGGATCACCTCGAACAGGGTGAGGTCGTAGTAGCGCAGGCCGACCTCGATCTCGTCCTGAATGCGCAAGCGCGCCAGGCGAATCAGCGCCGCGCGCCACAGTTGCAGCACCTGCCGCCGGATATCGGTGTCGATGATCGCGAATTCGGCCTCGTGCTCGCCATAGCGCTGACGCTGCTTCATGAGTTCGGTGATGCGCGCCTGCACATCGAAGATGGTGCGCCGCCGGGTTTCGGTGGGGTGCGCGGTGATCACGGGTGAGACGAGCGCATCGCCGAGCAGATCGGCGACCAGCGCGCCATCGAGCGGTGCGGCGTCGAGTTTGCGGTAGGTGGCCGCCAGGCTGGAGTCCTGGGGCGGCTCCCCCGCCGCGATATGCACCGCGCGCCGGCGATCGCGTTGCAGATCCTCGGCCAGGTTCGCCAGCAGCAGGAAGTGGCTGAAGGCGCGAATCACCGGGATGGCGGTGGCGATATCGAGATCGCGCAGCATATCGGCGACCGCGTCGCGATCCACCTCCTCGCGCCGAATCTTGAACGCCTCCACCCGGACCCGTTCGATCAGGTCGAAGACGTCCGCGCCCTCGTGATCGCGAATCGTTTCCCCGAGGATCCCGCCCAGGAATCGGATGTCATCGCGCAGTGGCGCGGTCGCCGTCTCGATCTGGTTCTCCCGCATACGATCACCTCTCCTTACCGACGATTCTTGATCCATCTCAACTCATTCGGGCACCGGGGCCACCGCTGTGTGAGTCATGCCATACGGCGCGGTCCGATATCGAATCTGCTGGGTTCGGGGCCGATGCGCACCCGGCTGTACAGCACCGCCGCGCCCTCGGGCGCGGCCATGATCGGCTCGCACTGCAACTCGCGGACCTCGGGCAGGTCATCACAAAGCGCCGAAATGCGCTGCGCCAGTTCGGCGAGCGCGGCCCGGTCCACCGGTTTGCCGATATCGCGGCCGCGCACGGTGCCCGAGAGCAGCGGGGCCGCGCGCGGGGCGTCGATGAGCTCGATGGACTCCGCCTCGGTGAGCGGCAGCGCGCGATACACCCGGTCACCGAGCAGATCGATAATGGTGCCGGACAGGCCGAAACTGATCACCGAACCGAACGACGGATCGTCCTGTACCCGGAAACCACAGCCGACGCCCTTGGTGGCCATGCGCTGAATGTGCACGGGATTGCCGGATATCTCGGCCAGATCGGTGAAACCGCGCCGCACCGCGTCCGGACGCCACAGATCGAGCCGGACACCGGTGAGATCCGGTCTATTGCGCCAGATCTCACCGGTCGCCTTGGCGGCCACCGGATAGCCGAGTTCCTCGGCGGCGGCCACCGCGGCATCCGCATCGCGCACCTCACGGAATTCGACGACGCGAATTCCGTAGCAGCCCAGCAGTTCCGCTGCCTCCAGATCGGTGAGCCAATGATCGGTCGCCGCGGCCATCCACGCGGCGACCAGTTCCCGCGCCCGGGCGGTATCGACGCCATCGGGACGCGCGACCGGTGATACCGGGCGGGTGCGCCAATCGGCGTAGCGCCGCACCCGGGCCAGCGCGCGGGCGGCGCGTTCCGGATCGCCGTAGGACGGAATGGATCCGCGCTCGAGCATGCCGCCCGGACCGCGCGTGGCGAGCAGATTCGACATGCCCTGATCGGCGACGAAGGTGGTGAGAACCGGTGTGTCCGGATCGGATTGCGCGCCCGCGCGAATGGCCTCGGCGAAGGCGGCGACCGCGGTCGGCACGGGCGGTGAGTAGATGACGATGACCGCGTCCACCGTGCGATCGGTGACGGCGGCGGCCACGGCGGTCAGATAGTCGGCCGGTCCGGCCTGCGGGCCGAGCTGGATCGGCTCCCCCACCGTGAGGCCCTCGCTACGCCCGGCATCGACCGCGAGCCAGGTCAGCGCGGCGCTATTGCCCAACACCGCCAAACGCGGTCCGGCGGGCAGCGGTTGATAGGCCAGCAGCATGGCGCAGTCGAAAAGCTCACTGATGGAATCGACCTGGACGATGCCCGCCTGTGCGAACAGATTGCGCACCAGGGAGCGATCCAGATCCGGTTCGCCGTCCACCCGCACGGCATTGCGGCCACTGCTCACGGCCACAATGGGTTTGGTGCGCGCCACCCGGCGCGCGATTCGGGAGAACTTGCGCGGATTGCCGAAGGTCTCGAGATACAGCAGCACCACATCGGTGGCGGGATCGCTGTCCCAGTACTGGAGCAGGTCATTGCCGGAGACGTCGGCGCGATTACCGGCCGAGACGAAGGTGGACAGCCCGAGCTGACGGGCCGCCGCCTCGCCGAGGATGGCAGCGCCCAAAGGGCCGGACTGACAGAAGAATCCGATACGGCCGCGCCCGGGCAGCACCGAGGCCAGCGTGGAGTTCAGCGAGACCGCGGGATCGGTGTTGGCGATGCCGAGCGCGCTCGGACCGACCACGCGCATACCGTGCGAGCGCACCGCGTCGACCAGTTCGCGTTCGGCGGCGTAACCGCGCGGGCCGGTTTCGGAGAATCCGGCGGTGAGGACCACCAGGCCCTTGACGCCCTTGGCCATGCAGTCGTCGAGCACCGAGCCGATTTCGGCGGCGGGCACAGCGATTACGGCCAGGTCGACCTCATCGGGGATATCGCGCACGGTCGGATACGCGCGCACCCCGCGCACGGCGGTGCGATTGCGATTGACCGGGAACACCGGCCCCTGGAAGCCGCCGGACAGCAGGTTCGCCAGCACCGCACCGCCCACCCGGGTCGCCAGCGGTGTCGCGCCGATCACCGCGACCGAGCGCGGGGACAGCAGATTCCCGACACTGCGCGCCTCCGAGGCGCGTTCGCGCGAATCGCGCACCGATTGCAACGCCTCGCTGGGATCGATCGCGAATTCCAGGTGCAGTACCGAGCCGTCTCGGCTGCGCTGCACCTGATATCCGGCATCGCGGAACACCTGCACCATGGCGTTGTTCTCGGCGAGTACTTCGGCCACAAAGGTTTCGATGTGGTTCTCGGCCGCCGCCCCCGCCAGATGCTCGAGCAGGATCGAGCCCAGCCCGCGCCCCTGATGCTGATCGGCCACCACGAACGCCACCTCGGCGGAGCGCGCACCCGCCCGCTCGGCCAGATACTCGTAACGGCCGACCGCAATGATGTCGTCGCCGAGCTCGATCACCAGCCCGACCCGATCCCGGTAATCCACGTGCGTGGTCCGATACAGATCCTTCGGCGTCATCCGCGGATACGGCCCGAAATACCGCAGATACCGAGTGCGATCCGACAACCGGGTGTGAAAGCGTTCCAGCCCCGCCGCGTCCTCCGGCGTAATCGGCCGCAACCGCACCACCCCGCCATCGGAGGCCAGCACATCGGCGAACCAGTGCTCCGGAGGCGGCGGCGGAACCGCCGGTGTGCCAGGTGTATCCGCGGGCAGCAGCGGCGGTGGTGTCGCATTACCCGATTCGGCTGTGGGGTCGGGGGATTCAGTCACGGGGATCCTCCGGATCCAGGCCGAGCAGGCCGAAAGTCGCTCGGCGGGTTGCCAGAATAGAGGTGTCCAGGGCACGGCGGGCCCGGTCCGCGCGCTCATCGCCGGTTTCGCGGCCGCCGCCGGGACCGTCCCAGCGGGTGAAGGTGGTGTCCGCGCCGTCGCCCATGGTCTCGGGCGGCGCGACGGTCGGGGCGTACGCGCCGACCAGTTCCTTCCACTGCGCGGGTATCGCGGTATCGGGATCGATGGTGCGATCCAGGGCGGTGGCGAGCAGATGCGTCCAGGCGCGCGGGACCACGCGAATGAGGCCGTAGCCACCGCCGCCGACGGCGAGCCAGCGGCCCTCGGCGTACTGATCGGCGAGATCGCGCATGGCGATGAAGGCGGCGCGCTGCCCGTCCACGCTCAATTCCAGATCGGCCAGCGGATCCTCACGATGGGTGTCGACACCGCACTGACTGATGACGATCTGCGGGCGGAAGGCCGCGAGCGCACCGGGCGCGACCGCGTGGAAACCGCGCAGCCACAGCTGATCCCGGGTGCCGGGCATGATCGGCAGATTGATGGCGGTGCCCTCGGCCTTGCCCGCCCCGGTCTCCTCGGGCCAGCCGGTATTGGGCCACAGCGTCGCGGGATGCTGGTGAATGGACACCGTCAGCACGCGCGGATCGCCATAGAACATGCGCTGCACGCCATCTCCGTGATGCACGTCCACATCGAGGTAGGCGATCCGGTCGAAGCCGTTCTCCAGCAGCCACGAAATCGCCACCGCCACATCGTTGTACACGCAGAACCCGGCGGCCGAATCCGGCATGGCGTGATGCATGCCACCGCCGATGCTCACCGCCCGTTTGGTGCGCCCGGACGCGATCTCCCGTGCGGCGGCCAATGTTCCGCCGACGATGACCGAGGCTGCCTCGTGCATCTGCGGGAAGACCGGGTTATCGGTCGACCCGAGCCCGAACGGCGGTGCGGCGGGCGGTGCGCCCGGAGGTTGCCGCGCGTGCTTGACCGCCTCGACGTAGTCGTGGGTGTGCACGCGCAGCAGTTCGGATTCCCCCGCCGCCTCGGGCGTGATCGTCTCCGCCCCGTCGAGCAGTCCCAGGTTCTCGGCCAGCGCCATGGTGAACCGCAATCGCACCGGTCGCATGGGGTGTTCGGGCGTCCACGTGTAGTCGAGGAACCTATCGCTCCAGACAACGGTTCCATCTCCACGCGCACGGTCGGGCATACCTGCCACGCTAATGCGTCGGCCGACTTCGTAGGCTAGTGACACTGCTGCACCGCCATTCCGGACCTCTGCCCCGTCACCCCCCGAAACCCGTGGGGAACACGCAGGCCGTCCTGGGTGTTCTCCCGGCGTTCGCGAAATATGCTGTCGCCCGGTGTAGCCGCCGCGCATGGGTAGAATTCGTGCCGACGAAGGGGTTAACAGGTGAAGGATCTGGTCGACACCACGGAGATGTACCTCCGTACCATCTACGACCTCGAGGAGGAGGGCGTCACGCCCCTGCGCGCCCGCATCGCCGAGCGCCTCGAACAGAGTGGGCCCACGGTCAGCCAGACGGTGGCGCGGATGGAACGCGACGGTTTGCTGACCGTTGCCGGTGACCGCCACCTCGAATTGACCGATAAGGGCCGGGCCATGGCGGTCTCGGTCATGCGCAAGCACCGGCTCGCCGAACGTCTGCTGGTCGACATCATCGGTCTGGACTGGGAGAACGTGCACGCCGAGGCATGCCGCTGGGAGCATGTGATGAGCGAGGAGGTGGAGCGCCGCCTGGTGGAGGTGCTGAACAATCCCACCACCTCGCCGTACGGCAACCCCATTCCCGGACTGGACGAACTGGGCGTCACCCCGAGTTCGGGCAGCGAGGAGAAGCTCATCCGGCTCTCGGATCTGCCGTCCGGTCAGTCGGCGGCGGTGGTGGTGCGCCGCCTCTCGGAGCACATTCAGACCGATCCGGAGATCATCGGCCAGCTGCGTGAGGCCGGCGTGGTTCCGGACGCGCGCGTGAATGTGGAGACCAAGCCGGGTGCGGTCGTCATTCTGGTGCCGGGTCACGAGGGCTACGAATTGTCCGACGAGATGGCCCATGCCGTCCAGGTGAAGTTGGTCTGAGTCTTGAAACTGCTGGTTACCGGAGGCGCGGGCTACGTCGGCGGCGGAGTCGCGCAGGTACTGCTCGAGGGCGGCCACGAAGTGGTCGTCGTCGATGATCTGTCCACCGGCAATGCCGATGGCGTCCCGGCCGGAGCGAAGTTCGTCGAGGGCGATATCGCCACCGCGGGCGTCGATCTGATCGCGGCCGAATCCTTCGACGGCGTCCTGCATTTCGCGGCGCAGTCGCTGGTCGGCGAATCGGTGACGCAACCGGAGAAGTACTGGCACGGCAATGTGGTCAAGACGCTCGCGCTGCTGGAGGCCATGCGGGCCGCCGGTACCGAGCGGCTGGTGTTCTCCTCGACCGCGGCGGTGTACGGCGAACCGGAGCAGGTGCCGATCGTCGAGGACGCCCCGAAGGCGCCGACCAATCCCTATGGCGCGTCGAAGCTCTCGATCGATTACGCCATCACCTCGTACGCGGCCGCGCACGGGCTGGCCGCGACCAGCCTGCGCTATTTCAACGTGGCCGGGGCGTATGCCGGGCTCGGTGAGAACCGGGTGGTGGAAACGCATTTGATCCCGCTGGTGCTGCAAACGGCGCTGGGGCACCGGGATTCGATCTCGGTCTTCGGCACCGACTATCCGACCCCGGATGGCAGTGCGGTGCGCGACTACATCCACATTCTCGATCTGGCGCAGGCGCATTCGCTGGCGCTGGCCCAGTCGCAGCCGGGCGTACACCGGATCTTCAATTTGGGCAGCGGTACCGGATTCTCGGTGCGCGAGGTCATTTCGGCCTGCCGCGAGGTGACGGGCCTGCCCATCGCCTCGATCGACGCCCCGCGTCGTGCGGGTGATCCGGCGGTGCTCATCGCCTCCAGCGATAGGGCGATGGCCGAACTCGGCTGGCGGCCCGAGCACACCGATCTGATCGAGATCGTGTCGGACGCCTGGGAATTCCTGCGCTCGCTCGGCGATCGCGCGCACAGCGCACGCAAGTAGATCTCTCGATTCCGCCGCGGATCTCACGGGTGCTCCGATCGCAGATCGACCCCGAGGTCCGCGGCGGCTTCGCGTCCGGCCTCGGCCAGGCGACGCAGGCGCTCGGGCGGCATACCGGTTTGCAGGCCGATATCGAGCAGATTCGCCATGCGATGTGATTCGTCGGAGGTCAGCGCCGCTTCCAGCGCCACCCCGGCCAGCGGTCCGTCCCCGCGCGCGTACGCGGCATAGCCCAGCAGCATGGCCGCCTCGGCGCGATCGGGATCGGGCAGGGCGCGGGTCAATTCGAGCCACAGCGTCTCCGCCGCGCGGGCGTGCGCGCCCGGCATGAGCCCGAACAGGATGTCCCGCACCGACGGATCGCGCAGGGCGACAGCCACTTCCGCGAGTTCGGCGACATTGGGCAAGGCGCCGGACTCGATATCGGCGATTCGCGCGAGCACCTGCCGCAGGGCGGCACGGCTGTAGAAGTTCGGCTCACCACGTCGCGCGGCCTGGGCGAGCCGATCGGCGGCGGCCTCGGTCGCGGACTCCAGTAGCGTCGGCATCTTGTCCCGCACAATGGCGTTCACCGCGATCGAGTCGACCAATTCCGTGCGGGACGCGCGCATCGGCCGGCCCTCGAGCACCTGATTCAGCGTCACCATCGAGGTCGCCGGATCGGGCTGACATCCCCCGCGCAGCGGTCCGAGCAGACTCCACCACGACAACTCAGCGCCGATCGCGCGCACCGCCCACGCACCGGCGAGCGGAATCGCATCGGCGTCCAGCCGATGTTCGAGCGCCGCGATCACATCGCGATGCCTGCGCGATCTGACACCGCGATGCCGATCAGCGGGCGCGGTCGCCCGATCATCGACGATCAGCGCCAGCACCGCGACCGCCTCCCCACGAGCGCACACGCTCGCCACCCGATCCACCAACTCCCCGGTGGCAACCCGCCCGGGACTATCCAAATCCATCCGAGCCACCACATCGATGGCGGCCCTACCGGACTCCCCGGACGCCGCCCGCAGCACGGTAATCACCAGCGACCTCGCCGGAACGAACCCGAGCATCGCGGGCACCGCCGCAATGAACTCCCCCGGATCCCGCAAATGCGAATCCGGCCCGGACAGCGATACGTCCGGCGGCAGCCCCTGAGGCGGTGCGTCTTCCGGGGTCGAGGGTTGGCGGTGGACGGGTGGTTCGGCAGGTGTGGTCATGGCGTCGACGGTCGGCGCGGGCACCGACAGCACCGAGGCGCTGGCAGGGCATCGGCCCCGTCTGTGGAATTTGATTCGCGCCGTGGACTATTCGGCGTGGCGCGCCGCCTCGAACCGCGAATCTGTCGGTGCGCGCTGCTAGCGACGAGCCGGGAGGCGCAAACGCGAACCAATCCCGTCATCCCGGCGCGTTTCTGGCCGGGATCCACACCTATCGGCGGATCCCGGCCACAACGTGAAATGAATTCGTTTCATTTTGGCCGAATGTGCCGTCACGTGCTGTTACAGTCCGCCTCAGCACGATCTTCGCGTGCCGGAACGGGTGGCACGCGAAGTGGGAGTCAGGCCGGTGCGTCCTATTCGGGATGCGTCTGGGCGAGCATTTCGAGGTAGTGCGGGTTGGACATGATGCCGAGGATATTGCCGAACGGGTCGATGACCGCGGCGGTGACGAATCCGGTGCCCGCGCCACGTTCGGTGATGGGCTCGTATTCCTTGGCACCCATGCTCAGCAGCCGCTCGAAGGTGGCGGAGAGGTCGTCGACGTGCCAGTTGACCACCTGACCGCCGGGCCGATCGGGCCGACTGGGCGCGAACTTGCGGTTGATGAGCCCCAGCTCGGCCTGGTAGTCGCCGATGCGGAACTCGTAGTACCCGCCGGGGACGGTGAAATACGGTGCGGTGCCGAGGAATTCGCTGTACCAGTCCTTGGCGGCCTCCAGGTCGTCGGCGTAATAGGTCACGGTGGCCATTCCACGCAGCATGTCGTTCTCCTTGGTCGTTCCGATGTCGATAAAACAATCATCGACCGCAAAGTGCTCACCGAATGAGCACTTTTATTGGCAAGATTCAAATATGCGAGCCGATCGATTGGTAGCCACCCTGTTGTTCATGCAGACCCGCGGCCGGGTCACCGCCGCCGAGGTCGCGACCGAACTCGAAGTGTCGGTGGCCACCGCGCGGCGCGATCTGGAGGCGCTGTCCACCGCCGGGATTCCGGTGTATCCGCAGGCCGGGCGCGGCGGCGGCTGGGCGCTGGTGGGTGGCGCGCGCACCGATCTGAGCGGTTTGACCGAGGGCGAGGCGCAATCACTGTTCCTGCTGCTCGGCCCGATGACCACCGCGAACCCGGCCACTCGGGCCGCACTGCGCAAGCTACTGCGCGCCCTGCCGCAATCCTTTCGTGCCGAGGCCGAGGCGGCAGCCGGTGCCATGATCGTGGATCCGGCGCGCTGGGGTGAACGCGATGAGCAGGCCCCACCCGATGTCGCGCGCCTACAGCGAGCGGTGGTGCGCCGCCGCAAGGTTCGATTCGACTACGGCCGCGCGGGCACCCGCACCGAGCGCACGGTCGACCCCTGGGGCCTCGTCGACAAGGACGCCATCTGGTATCTGATCGCCGGAACCGAACGCGGACAGCGCACTTTCCGGGTGGATCGCATGGCCGGGATCGAGATCACCGACGACACAGCGCATCGGCCCGAGGATTTCGATCTGAACGCCGCCTGGTCCGAGGTGGTCGAGGAGATGGAACAGCGCCGCGCGACCCTCGCGGCGACGGTGCTGGTGCCCGATCATCTGCTGCCGGTGCTGGCGCATCAGCAGGGCAGGCACTGTGAGATCGACGGCCCGATTCCGGACGGCCGCACCAGGGTTCGCATCACCGCTCCGAGCCCGCTGATGATCGCCCAGCAGTTGGCGGGCTGGGGTACCGCGCTCGAGGTCACCGAACCGGATTCGGTGCGCGCCGAACTCGCCCGTCTCGGTTCGGAATTGGTGGCGCGCTATGCCACCTGAGATACCGCTGCGCAGTCATGCATGATTCGAATCATGTTGCAGCACTTTTGATTTCGCCAAAACGAAGCCTGCACGCTGTTACCGTACGGCCGGTGCCCGTCGGAGGCGCCGGAAGGAATTACGCAATGACGAGAACACTTTCCAAGGTGGGCGCGGCCGCCGCGTTCGCCACCCTCGCGGGGCCGGTGCTGCTGGCCGGACCCGCCACCGCGGATATCGCCGATATCAGCGTGGTCGGCCTCATCCCGGGTAAGAACTGCACCGTCGCCGACGGCTGTTCGATCATCGTGGGCGTCTCCGGTGACAACAAGTTCAACCAGGTCGAGTTCCTGATCAACGGCACCAGCATCGGAACCGCCACGCCCGCCGCCAATTCCGGCGTGGTGACCGCTTCCATCGACTGGCACCCCACCGCCTCGGGCAGCTACACCATCGGCGTGAAGCAGGGCCTGTCCATGTCGACGATCGTCTACCCGGTCGGCGCACCGGGTTCGCTGTGCTCACTGCTGCCCAGCGGTTCCTCCAGCGGCTCCGGCGGCAGCGGTTCGGCGAGCGGTTCCGGCGGCAGCGGTTCGGCCGGAAGTGGTTCGGCGGGTTCGGGTTCCGCGGGTTCGGGTTCGGGCACCGGTTCTGCCTGCTGATTCGGCGTTGGAGCCGGGCAGGCAGGGGTCGGCTCCTTTCCCGAGTTCTCAGCCCTTGCGCACCTTGCTCACCGCGGTGGTGAACAGTGAATCAAGGGCTTGCGCATCGGCTTTGGCGTCGGTGAACGACATATAGGTGACGTTGATCCGCACATCGCCGATCTGTCCAAGCAGGGTTTGCATATTCCGTGTCATGCCCGCGCTACCGCTTTCGGAGCGGACGCTGCGGCGCAGCGCGAGCGTGTCATCGGCGTCCAGCGGTGGCGGCGGATCCATTTCGGTGGTGATGGTGGCGGTGGTGCCGCCATGTCCCACGCGCACGGTTCCGCAGCGCTGCAACTGCTCTCGCAACACGCTGAGTTTCTGATCGGTGCGCACCAATTCCACGGTGAGGGTGGCGCGCGCGGCGTCGTCGGTGCCGACGACCACCACGGGTCCGGCGGTCGGTGCCTGCGGCGCGCAGGTGGCGGGATCGATCATCGCGCCGGGCAGGACGCCGTCGAGATCGCTGGCGGCCTGACCCGCCGCGTCGACCGGCAGGGTGACCGCGGCGTAGCGCGCGGGAAATTGGGACGAGTCCGGCAGCAGCCGGGCCAATCCGCTATCGGTCTGCACGGCGGTGATCAGACCCTGTGACGCTTGCGGGTGACCGGATACGGTGCCGCCGCAGCCTGCCAATACGATGGCCGATAACGCGATACCCACGGGGCGGAAGGGCATTCGGCACCATCTGCGGGCGGGCATGGGGCAGGGCGTGTAAGCCACCTGCCGACCCGGCGAATTCGGCACGGTCACCCGTCCACTATGCCGAATATCTGCTGTTCACACCGAATGCCACGCCGCGTGGCGACCCCTCGGGAATGCGTGTCCGGGTGCGCCGCGTTGCAGCACGGGTGCGGGCGATGCACGACCTGTCGGCGCATGAGAGAGAATGGGTAACGGGTCGCGCAGGTGGGCCACGCAGGAAGGAGTACGCGATGGACTCAGAGTCGCATATGTACGAGCTGGAGTTTCCGGCTCCGCAACTGTCGTCCGCCGACGGCGCCGGTCCGGTACTGGTGCACGGGCTGGAGGGTTTCACCGACGCCGGGCACGCCGTCAAGCTGGCTACCACGCATCTGCGCGAGAGCCTGGAGAGCGAACTGGTCGCCTCGTTCGATATGGATGAGCTGCTGGATTACCGCTCGCGCCGCCCACTGATGATGTTCAAGACCGATCATTTCTCCGAGTACGCCGAGCCCGAGTTGAATCTGTGGGCGCTCAAGGACACCGCCGGGACCCCGTTCCTGCTGCTGTCCGGGCTGGAACCGGATCTGCGCTGGGAGAAGTTCACCACCGCGGTGCGTTTGCTGGCCGAACAGCTGGGCGTGCGCCGGACCATCGGTTTGAGCGCGATTCCCATGGCGATTCCGCACACCCGCCCGCTCGGCGTGACCGCGCACGCCAGTGATACCGATCTGATCGGCGATCACCAGCGCTGGCCGGGCGAACTTCAGGTGCCGGGCAGCGCGTCATCGCTGCTGGAGTACCGGATGGCCCAGCACGGCCACGAATCGGTCGGCTTCTCGGTGCATGTGCCGCACTATCTGACCCAGACCGCGTACCCCGAGGCCGCGCAGACGCTGCTGGAGAATGTGGCCGAGAACGCGGGCCTCGAGCTTCCGCTCGCCGCGCTGAGCGAATCGGCCGCGCGGGTGCGCGAGCAGGTCAACGAGCACATCTCCGGCAATTCCGAGGTGGAGAACGTGGTCTCGGCCCTGGAGCAGCAGTACGACAGCTTCGTCACCGCGCAGGAACGCCAGTCGAGCCTGCTCGCCAGCGATGCCGAACTGCCCACCGGCGATGAGCTGGGTGCGGAGTTCGAACGCTTCCTGGCCGAACAGTCCGGCTTCACCGAGGGCGAGGACGGCGAGCCGCGCCGCTAGTTCCCGCATCCGCTCCGCCCGCCGTGGGCGGAGCCGGGCAGATCGCCCAGTAACCTAGGGCGCGTGCAGCTATCCGAACTCGTCCCCGACCAAGCCATACCCGATGTGGACCCGGACTGGCTGTACGAGACTTTCACCGACTGGACCACTTCCGAGGGGCTGACGCTGTATCCGGCCCAGGAAGAGGCGCTGCTCGAGCTCTTCACCGGGTCGAATGTCATTCTGGCGACGCCGACCGGGTCGGGTAAATCACTCGTGGCGATCGGCGCGCATTACGCCGCGCTCAATCGCGGCCAGCGCAGCTACTACACCGCGCCGATCAAGGCGCTCGTCAGCGAGAAGTTCTTCGCGCTGTGCGAGGTGTTCGGGGCCGATCGGGTCGGCATGGTGACCGGTGACGCGGCGGTGAATCCGGATGCGCCGATCATCTGCGCCACGGCGGAGATTCTGGCGAACCTGGCGCTGCGCGAGGGCGCGAAGGCCAATGTCGGCCAGGTGATCATGGATGAGTTCCACTACTACTCCGATCCCGATCGCGGCTGGGCGTGGCAGGTGCCGCTCATCGAATTGCCGGGCGCGCAGTTCCTGCTCATGTCGGCGACGCTGGGCGAGGTCGACTTCTTCGCCGAGGATCTGAAGCGCCGCACCGGGAATGACACCGCGATCGTCTCGGGCGCGGAACGCCCTGTCCCGCTGAGCTTTTCGTACGTGCGGACGCAGATCAGCGAAACCCTGGAAGATCTCGTCACCACCAGTCTCGCGCCGGTGTACGTCGTGCACTTCACCCAGGCCGCGGCCATCGAACGCGCACAGGCGCTGATGAGCGTGAACTTCGCCTCCAAGGCCGAGAAGGACGCCATCGCAGAGGCGCTGGGTGAATTCCGGTTCGCCACCGGGTTCGGCAAGACGCTCTCGCGGTTCATCCGGCACGGGATCGGCGTGCATCACGCGGGCATGCTGCCCAAGTACCGTCGACTGGTGGAGAAGCTCGCGCAGGACGGGCTGCTCAAAGTGGTCTGCGGCACAGACACTCTCGGCGTCGGCATCAATGTGCCGATTCGCACGGTGCTGCTGACCGGGCTCACCAAATACGACGGGGTGCGCACGCGCCGGCTCAATGCCCGTGAGTTCCATCAGATTTCGGGTCGCGCGGGCCGCGCCGGCTTCGACACCATGGGCACCGTCGTGGTGCAGGCTCCCGAGCACGAGGTGGAGAACGCCCGGCTCATCGCGCGTGCCGGGGATGATCCCAAGAAGCTCAAGAAGGTCCAGAAGCGTAAGCCGCCGGAGGGTTTCGTCTCCTGGTCCGAGGAGACCTTCGACCGGCTGGTCGCGGCCTCCCCCGAGCCGATGCTCTCGCGCTTCAATGTGACCAATGCCATGCTGCTCAATGTCATTGCGCGCAAGGGCAATTGCTTCTACGCCATGCGACATCTACTGGAGGACAATCACGAACCGCGGGCGGCGCAGCGCAAACACATCCTCAAGGCGATCAAGCTGTATCGGGCGCTGCGGGACGCGGGTGTGGTGCAGCAGCTGGACGAGCCCGACGAATTCGGCCGGCACGCTCGGCTGATGATGGATCTGCAACGCGATTTCGCGCTCGATCAGCCGCTCTCGCCGTTCGCGCTGGCCGCGTTCGAGCTGCTGGACAAGGAGTCGCCGACCTACACCCTCGATGTCATCACGCTCATCGAGGCGACCCTGGAGGATCCGCGGCAGCTGCTGATGGCGCAGCAGCACAAGGCGCGCGGGGTGGCGGTCGCGGAGATGAAGGCCGACGGGATCGAATACGAGGAGCGGATGGAGCTCCTGGAAGAGGTCACCTGGCCCAAGCCGCTGGCCGAGGAGCTCATTCTTCCGGCGTTCGAGACGTATAAGGCCGGGCATCCGTGGGTGTCGGAGTTCGAGCCCGCACCCAAGTCCGTTGTGCGCGAAATGGTCGAAAGGTCCATGACCTTCGCGGAATTGGTGTCGGTGTACGAGCTGGCGCGCTCGGAAGGCGTGGTGCTGCGGTATCTGGCGGACGCGTATCGGGCGCTGCGGCGCACGGTGCCGGAGCAGGCGCGCACCGAGGAGCTCGACGACATCACCGAATGGCTGGGCGAGCTGATCCGGCAGGTGGACTCGAGTCTGCTGGACGAGTGGGAGCAGCTCACCAATCCGGGTGCGGAGACCGATACCGAACAGGTCGCGTTCGGTGCGGAATCCGTACGTCCCATTTCCGCGAACGAACGCTCGTTCCGGGTATTGGTCCGCAATGCCCTGTTCCGCCGGGTCGACCTGGCGGCCCTGCGGCGCTGGGAGGCGCTCGACGAGTTCGAGGACGAACTGGATTGGGAAGGTGAACTCGAGCCGTACTTCGCCGAGTACGACGAGATCCGCACCGGCCCGAACGCGCGCGGTCCGAAGCTGTTCCAGGTGGAGAAGCGGGGCGAGTTCTGGCATGTGCGCCAGGTGCTCGACGATCCGGCCGGCGACCACGGCTGGAGTATCAACGCGGTCGTTGACCTGGCCGAATCCGATGCCGCGGGCGAGGTCGTCCTCGACGAGGTCACCATCTCGGCGGGCTGAGTTCACGCCGCGAACCGGCTGATCCGGTCACACTCTCGTAAGGTCTCGGGGCCGCCTTCGGGCGGCCTCGCGGCGTTAAGGTGACGTAGTCGTTGATCGCCAGTTCGTTTTCCGACGCCAAGCACTGCTATTCTCGCTGGCTGTTGCCCGAGGCCGTTTTGACGGCCCGAACAGTGGGGAGTTCCCTTAGATTGACCGTCTCAAACTCTCGCGAGTCACCCTGTCTCGTCGTCGACCTCGAGCTGGTGCGTGCCAACTACCGCGCCCTGCATGCCGCGCTACCCACCGCGCGAATTCGCTTCGCCGTCAAGGCGAGTCCCCTACCGGAGATCATCCGGCTCCTCAACGTAGAAGGCGCTGAGTTCGACGTAGCCAGCGTCGGGGAGATCGAGCTCTGCCTCGCGCAGGGGGTTGATCCGGCCGTCATGTGCTACGGCAATCCCATCAAGAAGGCAGCTCATATCGCCGCCGCGTTCGCCGCGGGCGTGCGCCGGTTCGCCTTCGATACCGAGGACGATCTCGAACGTATCGCCGAGCATGCGCCGGGATCCGAGGTCGAGTGCCGATTCCTCGCCTCCGCTCCGCAGTCGCAGACGCCGTTCGGGACCAAGTTCGGTTGTGCGCCCGAGGAAGCCGGGCAGTTGCTGGTGCGCGCGCACGATCTGGGCCTACGGGTCGGCGGGCCGTACTTCCACGTCGGTTCGCAGCAGCTGGATCCGATCGCCTGGCAGATCGGCATCGAACAGGCCGGAGCCATCGCGGAAGCGTTGGCGGTCAAGGACATTCCGGTCGCGGCGGTGAATATCGGTGGGGGACTGCCGATTTCGTACGCCGACGCGGCTCCCGGCGTGGCCGAGCTGGGCGCGGTGATCACCGCGGCCGCCGCCCGCCATCTCCCGGAACACATCGACCTCATCGTGGAACCCGGTCGCGCCCTTGTGGGTAACACCGGTGTGATTCACGCGGAGGTGGTGAATGTTCGCCAGGCGCCGGACGGGCGGCGCTGGATATACCTCGACATCGGCCGCTACAACGGCATGGCCGAAACCGAGAACGAGTACATCGCTTACCGTTTCCAGACCGATCGCGACGGCGATCCGGTGGCCGAGGCGGTGGTCGCGGGTCCGACCTGCGATGGCGACGATGTACTCTATCAGCGCACGCGGGTCCTTCTTCCGACCACGTTGCGAGCCGGTGATTCAGTGCGAATCCTCGAGACCGGCGCCTATACGGCGAGCTATTCGTCGGTGTCCTTCAACGGTTTTCCGCCTTTGACTGTTCATGTCACTGGCGCTGAGCGAGAGTGAGTTTAGCCATGACGGCAGAATTCACCGGCTGGCATGTGCTGGCCGAGTTCGGTGGTGTCGACGCGGCCCTCTGCGACGACCTCGAACGACTCGAAGCCGCACTTCGAAAATCACTGGTCGCCGCGGGGGTGACCATCTGTGATGTCGTGCGCAAGCAGTTCGAGCCGCAGGGTGTCACCATCCTGGCTCTACTCGCCGAGTCACACGCCTCGATCCACACCTACCCGGAATCCGGCGACATCTTCGTCGACGTATTCACCTGCGGCAGTATCGGTGCCGGGGCGACCAAGGCGGTTGAGCTGCTCCAGCAGGAGCTTTCGCCCGCGACGGTCAATATGGAGGTCATTCAGCGCGGGCATGCCTCGCGCCGGATCCACGAGCCGGTCGGCGACGGCCTGACCCGCGTGTGGAATATGACCGACGTGGTGGTGGACACCAATACCCCGTTCCAGCACATGGTGATCGCGCAGACCGAGCAGGGGCTGTCGCTGTTCTCCGACGATGATCGTCAGTCCACCGAGTTCTCCCAGCTCACCTATCACGAGGCCATGCTGGTCCCGGGGTACGCGCTGGCCGAGAAGCTGGACAAGGTGCTGATCATCGGTTCCGGTGAGGGCGTCGCGTCGCAGATGTCCGCCGCGGCGGGCGCATCGCTCGTCGATCACGTGGACATCGATCAGCTGGAGGTGGAGCTGTGCGCCAAGCACCTCCCCTACGGTTACTCCGAGGCGGATCTGGCCGAGGCGGTCGCGCAGACCGGGCCGATCAAGATGCATTACGCCGACGGCTGGGACTTCCTGGCCAAGGCCGAGGCCGACGGCGTGCGCTACGACATGATCTGTATCGATCTGCCGGATGAGCGGGTCGAGGACGCACAGCACAATCGCCTGTACGAGGATGATTTCCTGAACCGCTGCAAGGCGATTCTGGCCGAGGGCGGCGTGCTCGCGGCGCAGGCGGGCTGTCAGACCATGTGGCGCAATGAGACTCTCAAGCGTTCGTGGACTCGCTTCCACAATCTGTTCGAGACGGTCGTGCCGTATGTCAGTGATGAGCACGAGTGGACGTTCATCTTCGGTACGCCGAAGGCGATCGAGGATCCGGTCGCCAAGATGACCGCTACGCTGTCGACGCTGCCGTACAAGGCGGAGACCATCGACGAGCGGGCGATCGTGCGCGGTGCGATCGAGCCGCACGCGCTGCGTGTTGGCGCGACGGTCGGCTAGCGGGACCACGTTCGAGCCCGCCCGGATTCGTTCCGGGCGGGCTTTCGTGTTTTTCCGGGATATGCTGTGCCGCTTGCGTTTTGGTGACTCAGATCCAGGCGCGGCGGGTGGCGGGCATGGCGGTGCGGCCTTCCGGCGTGGGGACCACGCCCAGCACCTGGTGCAGGCCGAGGCCGCCGTCCTCGAAGCCCAGGGCGGAGGCGGCCATATAGAGCCGCCATACCCGGGCGCGGCCTTCGCTGGTGAGCGAAACCGCACGGGCCCAATCGGATTCGAGGTTGGCGACCCAGTTGCGCAGGGTCAGCGCGTAGTGCTCGCGTAAGGATTCGACGTCGCGGATTTCGAATCCGGCGCGTTCCATGGCCAGGATCGTCTCGCCCACATCCATGAGTTCGCCGTCGGGAAAGACGTAGCGGCCCACGAATCCCCGGGAGTTCATCACCGATCCGCCCGGTGAGGAAATGGCGTGATTGAGTAGCCTGCCCTCTGGTCGCAGCAGCGCGCGCAGCGTCGTGAAGTATTCGGCGGCGCGCTTACTGCCCACGTGTTCGAACATGCCGATCGAGGAGATGGCGTCGAACTCCTCGCCCCGCAGGTCGCGGTAATCCTGGAGCCGGATCTCCACGCGCGCGGACAACCCCGCGTCGGCGACGCGCTTACGCGCCAATTCGGCCTGCGCGGTGCTGATCGTGACGCCCACGACCTGTGCGCCGTAGGCCTCGGCCGCATGCATCGCCATTGCGCCCCAACCACATCCGACATCCAGCAGTCGCATTCCGGGCCGCGCGTCCAACCCCAGCTTGCGGCAGATCAGATCGTGTTTCGCACGCTGCGCGTCCACCAGCGAAACGGCTGGATCAGCGGCCTGATGCCCGTCATCGCCCGGCCCGGCGAACCGGGCACACGAGTAGGTCATGCTCGAGCCGAGCACCAATTCGTAGAACTCGTTCCCCACGTCATAGTGGTGACTGATGGCCGCCGCATCACGCCCCTTGGTATGCAACCCCGCCCGCACCGGCCGCGCCTCCTCCGGCGGCCGCGCCGGTCGCCGCCCCAGCGCCCCCACCCGCCGCGCCGCCCCCACCGCCTCCCATACGGCATCAACCCCGAGCCGAGCATCCCGAGGCGCGGTAGAACTCAACGCCCGCAACAGCACGAAGATATCCCCCTCCAAATCCACCGCCCCGGACACGAACGCCCGCCCCACCCCCAACTCCCCCGGTGCCCAAACCACATGCCGCAGCGCGTCTTTCGACCGCACCCGCATCACCCCCGCACACTCCCCCACCGGCTCGATAACACTCCCATCCCAGAATTCGAACCGCACCGGCGACCCCACCCCCACCGCCGCCCGCATCAAAGGTTCGAACGCTTCCGCAACAGTCCGATTGCCCATCGCACCACTATGGTCCGGTTTCTCCGTTTTTCGTGGCGAAGTCGCTCACGACCAGGCTTGGCGTGTCGCCGGGGGGCCGACGGAGCTACTCCGCGGCGAGGCGGCCCAACAGCGTACGCAGCTGGTCGCGATACCAGTTCTCGAATTCCGGTGAGCCGGGCCGGATTCCGCCGGGCCCCTGGGCGGCCTGCGGGAAGATGACCGGCGCGGAGACGATGGCCAACAACGCGGTCCGCAGGAATTCCGGATCGAGCTCGGCGGGGAATTCGCCGCGGTCCCGCGCGCGCCGCAGGTTGTCCAGATCGGTGTCGGCGGAGTCGATATTCAGCTCGGGGTCGCCACCGGTCAAACCGTGCCAGGCCATCAGGCGCGCGGCGCGCGGCTCGGCGAATCCGGCGGCCAGGTAGCGGTCGGCGACCTGTTTCAGCGGTAGCGCGGGATCGGTCATGGCGGCTTCGCGCTGCTGCCAGTTGCGCTGGATCTCGCGGTACAGGTTCTCTTTTCCGCCGAAGTAGTAGGCGATCAGCTGCTTGTTCACCCCGGCGCGCGCCGCGATGTCCTGAATCCGCGCGCCGTCGAAACCCTTCTCGGAGAACTCGTCCAGAGCGGCGCTCAGCAGGGCTTGCCGCGAACGTTCGGCATCGCGCCTGCGGTCCTGCGGGTCGGGTGAGCGCCGGGGGCGGGAGGTCGCCGTCATGGAGATGACTGTACGTGAAAGGTGATTCTAGTATCCCGATGGATGCATTAATCATCCGTTTGGTTGACACAATTGTACGGCAGGATGACACTTCCAGGGTGACAGTCTCCAAGCGGCGCAATGGCGCCACCTCGAAATCCGAACTTCCCGCACACGCCCGAAAAGCCGTGGTGGTCATCCTGATCGGCGCCATCCTGTCGCTGCTCGATGCCACCGTCGTCAATGTCGCTGTGAAATCGTTGTCGCTGAGCCTGAATAGCTCGCTCGCGGTCATCCAGTGGGTGGTTACCGCATACCTGCTGGCGCAGGCTGCCGTGCTGCCCGTAACCGGTTGGGCCGCAAGGCGGATGGGGGCGGCGCGGCTCTACCTCGGCGCACTGCTGATCTTCACGATCGCGTCGATCTGGTGCGGTTTGTCGGATACCGCCGGTGAGCTGATCGCCGCGCGGGTGGTGCAGGGAATCGGCGGCGGGGCGATGCTGCCCGCCGGGCAAATGGTGCTGGTGGCGGCCGCGGGATCGGAAGGCTTGGCGAAAGTCATGGCGGCCGTGGGCATTCCGATGGTGCTCACCCCGGTGGTGGGGCCGACGATCGGCGGGTTACTACTGGAGTACGCGGGCTGGCCATGGATTTTCTTGATCAATGTGCCGATCGGCGCGGCCGGGCTGGCGCTCGGCCTGTGGTTGCTGCCGCGTGCGGCATCGACGGATTCAGCTGGGCCACTGGACCTTCCGGGACTGATGCTCGCCTCGACCGGGATGGTCGGACTCACTTACGGGCTCACCGAGATCGGTGCGCACGGCATCGGCACCGTGCGGGTGCTCATCCCACTGACAGCGGGACTGGCCGCCATCGTCCTTTTCGCGACGCGTGCACTGCGGATTCCCCATCCACTGCTGGATCTGCGGCTGTATCGCGATGCGCTGTTCAGCTCGGCCGCGCTGACCACCTTCCTCATCGGCGCGGCTACTTTCGGCGCAATGGTGTTGCTGCCCTTGTACTTCCAGTCGGTTCGAGGCCAGGATCCGGCGCACACCGGGATGCTGCTGGCGCCGCAGGGATTGGGCGCGGCGGTCGCGATGGCGGCATCGAGTCGCATCTTCGATCGCATCGGCAGCATGATCTGCGTAATCGGCAGCATGATCGGGGTGGCGGCGACCGTGCCGTTCCTGCTGATCACCGATACCACGCCGTATTGGCTACTCGGTGTGTCGATGGTGATGCGCGGGGTGGGCATCGGCTTGGCGGCGATGCCCGCGATGACGGTCGCCCTTCGCGGGTTGAGCCCGAGTCAAATCAGTGATGCCACACCGCAGCTCAACATCATGCAGCGGCTGGGTGGTTCGATCGGGACCGCCGTGTTCGTGACGGTGCTCGGTGATCAGCTGCGGGACAGCGGCATTCAGTCGTCGGTGCAGGCCGCGGCCTTCGGTACCACGTTCGCCTGGGTGCTGGCCGCAGCCGTGTTCGCCATCGTGCCGACCATCGCTATGGCTCTACTCGAACGTCGCTCTCGGCTGCGCGTGTAGCGGCTCGTGGCTGCCAGCCGGGTGGGCCGAAGAGGTAGCCGGCGCGGTTGCGCCAGGTGGTGGCGGTGCGGACATCGGTTATGAGGGAACGGATTTCGTGGGTGTAGACCTTGAGGGGGTTGTGGGTGGAGATTTGGTGGGTGAGGCCGAAGTCGACTCGTTCGAGTTCGGGGGCGTAGGTGCCGAAGAGGCGGTCCCAGAGCATGAAGACGCCGCCGAAGTTCTTGTCGAGGTAGGGGTTGTTGGCGCCGTGGTGGACTCGGTGGTGGGAGGGAGTGTTGAAGAGGTATTCCAGGGGTGACCAGAGGCGGTTGACGCGTTCGGTGTGCAGGGGGACCTGGTAGAGGATGGTTACCGCTTTGGCGAGCAGGATGGAGTAGACGGGGACGCCGAGCAGGGCCATGGGGACGTACCAGAGCTGGCCGAGCAGGTCCATCGCGCCGACGAAGCCGAGGCGGTTGGCGGTGGTGAGGTTGAAGTGCTCGCTGGAGTGGTGGACGCTGTGCGTGGCCCAGAACAGCCGGACCCGGTGTGCGGTGCGGTGTTCCCAGTAGTAGGCCAGGTCGGCCATCATGATGACGATCAGCCAGCCGATGCCGCCGGGCTGCCAGTGCAGCGGGGTGATGGCGGCGGCGACCACGACCATGGCCGCACCGCCGAGCACCTCGGTGAATCGCAGGATGAAGCCGTTGGCCAGCCCGAGGGTCAGATTCGTGAGGGTGTCCTTGACCCCGTAGCCCCGCCGCTCCGGATGCCGCCCCCTGCGCCTGCTGATCAGGAACGCGCCGATGTCGACCACGAGCAGGACATAGATCGCCCATTCCGAATTCGTGGCCACCGTTTCTACGATGTACTCGAAGTCCATGTGCCAGAAGGTAAGCCGGGCCGCTACCGGCGCACATCACTCGGGAGAGCGAGCCGGGGGTAATACCAGCGGGTGATTCACCCCCGGGCGTAATCAGGGTGAACGCTGTCGCGAAGCCTAACCACCTCCGTGTATATCGGCAGGGTTGCTCAACCTTCCGGCAGGATGTCGGGGTGAGTGAGCTTGATATCTACGGCGAGATGCGACTGCGAATCCCCTCGGAACTGCATGCGGCGTTCGAACTTTCGATTCGGCAGGCATTGCGATTGCGCCACGCGGGCGAGGGTGATGCGGTGATCGGATACTTCGGGGGGCTGCCCGAGCTACCGGAGGGCGTCGACTGGCCCGGCGACGACGACGGACACTACGAGCATGTGGCGACCATCGATCTCGCCACGCTGCCGGGGTTGGATCTCAATCTTCCTGCCTCGGGGCGGATTTCGGTGTTCGGCGATATGCAGGGGTGGTCCGGGGCGTTCCGGTACTTTCCGGCGGACGCGGTGCTGCGGGAAGCTCCGCTACCACCGGATCTGCTCGAAGCAGACCGGATCATTCGGCGGGTTCCCATGACCTACGCGGTGGTGCCGACCATGCCTCCGCTCGAATGGCTGGAGGAGTACCTGTTCGACAACGGCGACTACGACGATGCGGCCTACGAACAGTTGCGGGCGTTCGGCGACGGCTTCAGCCGCTCCTGGTCGAAACATCAATTGGGCGGGTGGGCCGAGGAGATCCAAGGCAATCGCGATGACGGCATCCTGCCCGGCACCGCCGCCGAACGCCACTTCCACCCGGACCACCCACCGACCTCGGCCCAAATCCTGCTGACCCAGTTCGACACCGACCTCGATATCAGAATGGGCTGGGGCGACTACGGCATGCTCTACTGCTTCATAGATTCCAAAGCCCTTGCCGCCCAAGACTTCACGGACGTCCACGTCCATTGGGAATGCCACTGACCGCAGCCGCGTGGTCAGGTTGTGGTCAGAAGAATCTGCGGGCTTTGGAGGCAAGGGCGCCTCGAAAGAGTGTGTCGAGGTCGCGTTCCTCGGCGATGCGGTTGGTGTGCGAGACAGCAAGCGCCCGGCCGAGCCCGCGCTGGTGTTCGCGGCGGTGCAGTGGGATGTGTTCGTGACAGCGGTGGGGGCGGGGCGATTCGATTCGGCCGAGTCCGGCTCGGTGGGTTGACTTGGAGTGCGCTCCAGGTCGTAGGTTCGTTTTCGAGCGGGTTGCGGCCCGGATTCGAGCTTGATCGAGGAGGAGTTGGGCATGATCGGGACCAGGAAGCTCGGGGAACTGACGGTGGGGGCCGAGGGGCTCGGGTGCATGGGGATGAGTCAGGCGTATGGGGTGCGCGATAGTGACACCGAGTCGATCGCGACTATTCATCGGGCGCTGGAGCTGGGGGTGACCCTGCTTGATACGGCGAATGTGTATGGGCCCGAGACCAATGAGGAGTTGGTGGGGCGGGCTATCGCGGATCGCCGGGATCAGGTGGTGCTGGCCACCAAGTTCGGGATCGTGTGGGGTGAGGGTGGCTCGATGGGAGCGCGGGGGGATGCGGAGTATGTGAAGCAGAGTTGCGATGCTTCGCTGCGGCGGCTGGGGGTGGATTACATCGATCTGTACTACCAGCATCGGGTGGATCCGAATGTGCCGATCGAGGAGACCTGGGGCGCGCTGTCGGAGCTGGTGCAGGCGGGCAAGGTGCGGTACCTCGGGATTTCCGAGGCGTCGGCGGACACCATTCGCAAGGCGCACGCGGTGCATCCGGTGACCGCGCTGCAGAGTGAATGGTCGCTGTGGACTCGCGGTATCGAGGACGAGATCCTGCCCACCGCACGGGAATTGGGGATCGGCATCGTGCCGTTCTCGCCGCTGGGTCGCGGCTTCCTCACTGGCGCGATCACCTCCACCGAGGATCTGCCCGCCGATGACATGCGCCGCCGCCTCCCGCGGTTCGCCGACGGCAATCTCGACAGCAATCTCGCGATCGTCGCCGCACTGCGCGAGCTCGCCGAGGAAAAGGGCCTCACCGCAGGGCAATTGGCGCTCGCCTGGGTGCTGAACCAGGGCGCGGACGTGGTGCCGATTCCGGGCACCAAGCGCCGCACCTACCTGGAGCAGAATGTGGCCGCGGCCGAGATCAGCCTCACCCCGGAGGATGTGGCGCGCATCGAGGCCGCCGCCCCGGCGAGCGCCGTCGCCGGTGCCCGCTACCCGGAGGAATTGGCCCGCGCGGCCGGGAAATAACCGCGAAACCGGTGCGGTGGGCTCGGTTCGCAGTGGATCGAGCCCCCGACCGCCGCTCCCCCGAATCCCTGTCGGAGCCTCTGGTTACAGTCGCTGCGTCAAACGCTCCACGATTCGGGGGATTATGCTCGACTCCGCTTACACCGCCACCGCCGCCCACCTTGATGAGGACCACTGGGTGGTGCCGGATGAATGGTGGGCGCGGTCGCTGCCCGTGCGCGGCCACGGGCCACGGCGCGAGCCACTGCCGGTGTCGGCGACGGCGATCGCCGATCAGGCCGAAAGGCTTGCCGCCCATCAGGATTCGGTTCGCGATACCCTGGGAAACTCGCATCCGGATCCCGAGTTGGCGCGGGCCGGCGCGGCGGCGGTAGCCGACTTCGCGACCTGTTCTCCGCTCGGCGCGGCGGCATTGTCGCTCGCGCTCGAGATCGCGGAGTACGGCACACCCGCGGTCGCTGATGCCTGGGTGCTTCAGCACGGCCTGGTTTTCGCGGCCGAAGCCGCGGTCCTGCACGCCGGGCTGATCCGCGATGGCGAATGGGACCGGTCCAACAACACCTACCGCTATCGAATCAGCCGCGGCTCGTCCGGTGATCCGGGCAGGTCCGATGCTCCGGAGAACCTGCGCCGCGTACGCGCCCTGCTCGCGGACGCATCCGAACAGGATTACCGTGCGGCGGTGGCCGCGATCGACGCATTGCGTTCCGCGCCGGGTGGTTTGGCGATTCGCATTGCCGCGTCGTATCTGCTCCCCACCGAACAGCATTGGGTGCGAGCGGATCTGGACGAGCTCACAAACCACGTCCTCGACTACAACAGCCGTTTCCTGATCCTGATCGGATCCGTGCACGCCTACGCGGATTTCGAACGTCTCGTCGGCGCGTTCCCCGCCAGCGCGTTCATCTACAGCTCACAGCACGGACTCTGGGAAACCGCGCTGGCGCGTTTCGGTCCCGAATGCGCCGGTGCGATCGATCGAATGCTGCGCGACCGTGAGCTCAGCGGTGACTACGTGGCGAAACTGGCGGCCATTCTGGCCCGCTTCCCCACCGATGCGGCGTTCTCGGCGCTCGCATCGCGAATCGAGCAGCGCTTCATCCCACCGGCGCTGCTGGAAGCGTCGCTGCGCTATCCGCGGCGCGCGCTGCGCCTGCTGGGTCCGATCGCACCCAAATCCGGTATGGCCCGCCATATTCTGCGCACCCTGGCCGCGCTCCGCCCGGCACTGGGCGCCCAGCTCCCGGAGGGCACCGGGTTCCTCGATACCGATCGGCTGCGCACCGCCGCACCGGCCGAACTCCCCGAGGTGCTGCGCGCCCTGCCGTGGCGCGAGGCCCGGGCGAAATCCAAGACGGTCAGCTTTCCCGAACTGGCACAGTCGATTCCGCACGGGCTGGCCTGGCTTCCGGGCGAACAGGCCGAGTGGGCGGCCACGGAGGTCACGGTCTATCGCCCGTACCACACCGATTGGGCGGCCAGTCTCGCCCGCGCGGTGGTGCAGAATCACGGCGATCTGATGCGCATGCTCGCCCTCGCCCCCGAGGAGCTGGCCCGGCCCTATCTGGCCACGACCAAACTCGACCGGTATTACACGGTCGAGCACGCGCTGCGCCGCATTCTGGCCCGCTTCGGCATGGACGCCCTGCCGTTCGTACTGCGTGCGGTGCAACAGGATACGCAGGGACTGGCGTATCTGCTGGCCCCGATCACCGGTAGCGCGGTGACCCTGACGACGATCCGCAGGCTCGATGGGAAAAACTCCCGCCCGACCGCACTGGCCTGGCTGGATCGCAATCACACGACGGCGCTGCCGACGATCATCGGCACCGCACTGGGCAAACCGGGTAAGGATCGCCGCCATGCCGAGAACGCGCTGCGCCTGCTGGCCGAGCGGGGTCATCGTGACGCGGTGGACAGTGCCGCACTGGCTCTCGGCGATCGGGTGGCCGAGGCGATCACCGCCGTGCTGGAGGCGAATCCGCTGCACCAGTTGCCGCCGAGGATCCCGGTGACACCGGATTGGCTGGTGCCGGAACAGCTTCCCGCACTGGCACTGCGCAGCGACGGCGGTTCCGCGCCGCGCGATGCCGCCACCTTCTTCTCCGCGTCCGACGCCCTGCACGTGTGCACGATGCTCGCCATGTCCGGCGCGAATGGCGATTACGCGGGTGTGGCCCAGGTGGTCGCTGCCACCGATCCGGAGTCGCTGGCCGAATTCGCCTGGGGCGTCTTCGAAGCCTGGCGCTTCGCCGGATATCCCTCGAAGGATTCCTGGGCGCTGCACGCGCTGGGTCTGCTCGGCAATGACGAGACCGCCCGCAGGCTCGGCCCGATGATCCGCAATTGGCCGGGCCAATCCGCCCATGCCCGTGCGGTTTCCGGGCTCGACATCCTCACCGCGCTGGGCACCGATGTGGCGCTCATGCAGCTGCACGGCATTGCCGAGAAGGCGAAGTTCAAGGGGCTCAAGACCAAGGCGCAGGAGAAGATCGCCGAGGTCGCCGAGACCCTGGAGCTGACCCCGGAGCAGCTGGCGGATCGTCTGGTCCCGGACTTCGGCTTGGACGCACGCGGCACGCTCGCACTTGACTACGGTCCGCGCGGCTTCCTCATCGGCTTCGACGAACAGCTCAAACCCACTGTGTCCGATGCGATTCGGGATGCCGACGGGAGCTGGCAGGCCACCGCGCTGCGCAAATCGCTGCCCAAACCGGGTGTCAAGGACGACGCCGAACAGGCGACCGCGGCCTACAAATCCTTCGGCCTCTTGAAGAAGGAGGTGAAATCGGCTGCCGCCGACCAGATCCGGCGCTTCGAGCGCGCCATGGTGCTCGGCCGTCGCTGGACCGCCGAGGAGCATCATCGCCTGTTCGTGGCACACCCGCTGCTGTGGCATCTCACCCGCCGCCTGGTGTGGGCGACCTTCGGCGAAAACGACGCTGTCACCCGATCATTCCGCATCGCCGAAGACCGCACCCGCGCCGATTCCGCCGACGACCCGGTAACCCTCGCGGACGAGACCGTCGTGGGCCTGGCGCACCCTTTGCATCTGGGCGACGATCTCGGCGCGTGGGGCGAGGTGTTCGCCGATTACGAAATTCTGCAACCCTTCCCGCAGCTACAGCGCGAGACCTACGCCTTCGACGCGGACGAGGTCGACCGCGGCACCCTCCCCCGCTTCCAGGACCTGATCATCCCCACCGGAAAACTGCTGGGCCTGAGCCGTTTCGGCTGGGAGCGCGGTGCGCCCGCCGACGGCGGCGTGTCCTGCGAGGTCTTCCGCGTCCTCGGCGACAACCGCTCCATGGTCATCGATATGGAGCCGGGCATCATCGCCGGTGAGGCGATGGAGTTCGATCAGCAGAAGATCACCGTGCGGCTCGCCACCACCGGTCACGAAGACTATTGGGTGCGAAACGATTCCCCGCACGTGTTCGCCGACCTGTCGCCGATCACCGCCTCCGAGGTGCTGCGAGAGTTGAATGCCCTCGTCACCGGCTGATCACCACACCTGGACGCCTGGCAGGATTTCGGACATGTCGGACAATTTCACAGATCGGGGCGAAGCACTCGTCACCGCCGCAACCGCCGGGGATACCGAGTCCGTTCGTCGTCTGACCGAGGCCTTCGTCGCCGCAGGCCTGATCGATGAGGCCATTCCGTACTGGGAACGGGCCCGCTCCGACGCGTTCGCCGCCTACACCCTGGCGCGCTACCGCAAGATCCGCGGCGATCGCGCCGCGGCCGAGCGACTGTACCGCGAGGGCGCACAACGCGATCGCGGCTGCGCGTACGGTCTCGCGGTGCTGCTCCAGGAGGACCGCGATCCCGAAGCCGCCGAATGGTTCCGGCACGGTGCGAGCCTCGGCAGCCTCGACTGCAAGATCGAGGCCGGGAAAATCCTCGCGGCCCAGGGCAGGTTAACCGAGGCCGTGGAATTCCTCATGGCGGGTGCGGAGCTGGGCGATATCGCGGTCTTCCGCCCGGTGCGGCTCTTCGAGGGCTTGCGCGCGGATCTGGACGCGGCGGCCGCCGATCTCGCGGAGGCGAGCGACGCCGAGGAGGCCGCGGAGCCCCGGCACGCGCTCAACGAGATACGCGGTCGGTTGAAGGATTATCCGGGGCTGTTGCCCGAGTTCGAGCGGCACTACCGCCGCGCCGCGGAACTCGGCGATACCGCCGCCATGGCCGATCACGCCATCGCGCTCGACGAATGCGGGGAACCGTTCGAGCCCATCGGCGCACTGCTGCTGCGCGCCCGCGAACTCGGCTACGCGGGCGCGACGTATCTGCTCGGTTTGTTCGCGGAGAGCCGGGGTCTGCTCGCCGACGCCGAGCGCTGGTATCTCGAGGCCGCCGAGGCGGATCACGAATCGGCGCAATGGAATCTGGCCGTGCTCTGTCTGCGCCAGCGCCGCCTCGACGAGGCCTCGCACTGGTTCGGCCGGATCGACCCGGACGATCCGGATGTCCCCGGCAAGCTCGCGGCCATCGAGCAGATGTGCGGTCAGGATCATTCGGATCGACTCGATGCCTTCGCACGGCTGCCCGAATGGCTCAGCCGCGCCGAATCGGGCGATACCGCCGCCGGTTACGAATACGGATCCACGCTGTGGGCGTGGGGCGGGGCCGCCGCCCGGCATATGGTGCGCTGGGTCCGCCCGGCCGCCGAGGCGGGCAATGCCCTCGCCGCCGAGACGCTGTCGAAGATGTACGACCAACTCACCGAACCGGCTCAGCGTGATCACTGGCAGCGCAGAGCCGCGGAGTTGGGCGACGCCGATTGCGCGGTGTCCATGGGACTGCTGTCCGAACACCACCACGATTGGCAGGAAGCCGAACGCTGGTACGAGCGCGCGGTTCCCGGCAGCGGTGGTCTGGCCCACATGTTCGCGGGCAAGCTCAAAGCCCAGCGTGGCGCGTACGCCGAGGCGGAACCTCTACTGCTGCACGCCTATCGGGCCGGCGCCGACCGCGAATACGCGCTCGAGGCCACCGCCTACTACGGCTATGTCCTGCACCGGCTGGGCCGCTCCGCCGAAGCCGCGCCGCTGCTGCGCACGGCTGCGGACCGGTGGCGCGAGGTCGCACGGCGCTACACACGCGATGACCTCGCAATCCTTTCGCGCACACCCGATTTCGCCGCGTTGGCCGAGGACGCGGAATACGCGGCCAAGGCGAACGCCGGGGCCAACGCCACAGCATGCACGGCCGAGCCCACCTCGGACGACATCACATCGATCTCGGCGGGCCAGACCGCCGGTCTCGTTGTGCGCGAATCCGATTCCTGACAGTTCGATCCGAACACCGACTACCTATCGCAGCGCGGTCGACGCGCTGTTCGAAGCCATTCCGGGGGAACCGTGAGTACCATTCGACGCAACGACGAGAACGCCTGGATCGTGCCGGGCGAATGGCAGGACCGGGCCGCGCCGTATCGCGGTCACGGCGGTATCGCGCCAATCACCCTGGATCCGAAAGCACCTGCTGCCCTGCGGAAGTGGATTAGCAACGAGGACGTTGCCAAAGCCGTCGAGGCGACCGCTATCAGCCGGAGCACGGACCTGGCCGATGCCGCGCGGGCCGCGCTCGCCGAACCGGAGAGCGCGACCCCGCTCGGCCGCGCGGTACTCGGTGGTCTGGCCGCCTACCTCGCCGATAAGACGGATCCCAGGGCGAAGACCCTGCACCGCCTACTCGACGCGTGGATCGGCGAGTACGGGGTCGTCGTGGCGGCCGAGACCGCGGTGCTCTGGGCCGGAATCGCGTTCGCCAGTACGAAGGTCAATCGCGAGTACCAGCCCGCCGCCGCGCGCATCGAGCCGGACGGGCCGTTCACCGATGCGGCCATGCAGCTGCTGTCGCGCTTGCGGGTACACCTGTGCATGGTGCCGGGTGACGAATACGCCGCGGTATTCGAACGTCTCGGCCGCTGCCGCGATGGAGCAACCCTGTCGGTGCGCGGCGCGACCTCGTATCTGATTCCGTCCCAGCGGGATTGGCTCGCACACGATCTGCACTCGATCAGCCGCCACGATTTCATCTGGTATTGGTTCCTACACCCCCTCGCGGTCGGGGCCGACACCCCGCCGGAGCCACTGCCGTCGGGCTTCTACATCGGCACCTTCACCGGCAAGGTCGAGGCGATGCGCGCCCTCGTGCACACCGGCCCCGCCGCCGCCGAATTCCTCGCGGGCGCACTGGACGCCTACTACCTCCCCACCGACGATCAACGCCAACTGGGCGCGATGCTGGCCCAATTACCCACGGACACGGCATATTCCGCCCTACTTGAGCGCGCCGACCGCCCGGTCCTGCGCGCCGCCCTGCTCGAGGCCACCTTGCGCTTCCCGAATCGCGCCTACCGGCTGCTCACCGCGACATCCCCGCGAACTCCACTCGCTGACGCGTTGCTCCGACAGTTGGCGCTCGTATACCCCCACACGGCAGCGGCCACCGGCCACGAGTCGCGCGCTGTTTCCGAGCTCGCAAGTGGTGCTCCCACACCGATCACCGTTGGGGCAGTAGCCTCCGGAAAACGCGGCGCGCCCGGCGGTCTCGCCGGGGCGTCCTCACCCCCTATCAACTCGGCAACGCCCGTCCCGGGAGGCGGTGTCGACGCGCCGATAGGCCGGTCGGTCATTGACGCCGTAGTAGAGGTGGACTCCGACGGGGAAGGGAGCGGGTGCGCCGCCATGTCGGACCTGCCGGAGCTGCTCCGCACGCCGCCGTGGGAACGCGGAGGCAGCGCGGCAACGCCTTTCGTGCTGAAGCGGGCACCCGCTGCGATCCCCGCCGCCATGGCCTGGCTGCCCGGTGAGCAGCAGGAGTGGGCGACGCTGCCCGCACCGCATTTCGAGCCGCACGAGGGGTGGGCGGGCGCGCTGGCGAAGGTGGTGTCCGGCGAGGGTCGGCCGCGGTACAACCCGATCGACATCTTCGCGCTGGCACCGCTGGAGCTCGTGACTCCGCACCTGGATATCCTGCGCGCACACTGCTATTCGGGCTGGACCGACCTCATGCGACGGGTGCTGGGACGTTTCGGCGATGACATCGCCCCGGCGATGGTCGAGGCCGTACAGCGGTACCCCTATGACAATGCGGGTGTGCTGATGCCGGTCACCGGTACCGCCGTCACCACTCTCATGACCCCGCTCTACAGTTCCAAGCGCGGCCGGGCGACCGCCCAGGCCTGGTTCGAACGGCATCTTGCCGTCGCGGCACCGGATCTGGTCGTCGGCGCGCTCGGCAAGCCGGGTAAGGCCCGCGTGCTGGCCTGGAATGTGCTGCGCGCATTCGACAATGCCGGAAACCGGGAGATATTCCTTTCGGCGGCAGCAGATTTGGGCAGGGATGCCGCATCGGCGTTCGAGGCCGAACTGTCCACCGACCCGCTCCTGCACCTGCCACCGGAACTCCCGCCCACCGCCGCCTGGCTTACGCCCAGCGCACTGCCGCCGATCGTGCTGCGCGAGAGCGGGACCGCGTTGCCGCCGCAGGCGGTGCACACGGTCTGCACCATGCTGGCGCTGTGCTCACCCGATGGCGATTACGCCGGGATCACCCGGTTCACCGCCATGGCGGAGCCGGATTCCCGCGCGCGCTTCGCCTGGGGGTTGTTCGAAACCTGGCAACTGGCAGGGTATCCCCCGGCACAGGGCTGGATCATGCACGCGCTCGGACGCTGGGGCGACGATGACATCGCCCGGGCGCTGACACCGTATATCCGCGCCTGGCCGGGCGAGAACGGGCACGCCCGCGCCGTCGCCGGACTCGAGGTGCTGGCCGCCATCGGCAGCGGACTCGCGCTGCGGCAGCTCAGCGGCATTGCCGAAACGGTGAAGTTCAAGGGTATTCGGGCGAAGGCGCAGGCGAAGATCGCACAGCTCGCCGCAGAACAGGGCATATCCGCCGATGAGCTCGCCGATCGGCTGATGCCCGAGCTCGGGATCGCCGCCGACGGCACGCTACGACTGGACTACGGCACCCGGGAATTCCGGATCGGCGTCGATGAACAGTTGCGGCCCTTGATCTTCGACGCACAGGGCAGATCCCTGAAGACACTGTCCAAGCCCGGCGTCAAGGACGATCCGGTACTCGCCGCGGCCGCGTACAAGCGGTTCGCCGACTTCCGGAAGGAGCTCAAAGCCGTCGCCGCCGAACAGATCCAGCGGCTCGAACGCGCCATGATCGAGAGCCGCCGCTGGACCGTGACAGCGCATCGTGAGCTCTTCGTCGACCATCACCTGACCACCCAGCTGGCCCGCCGTCTGGTCTGGCTCGCGATCGACGGCGATGCGACGCTGACCTTCCGAATCGCCGAGGACGGCAGTTTCGCCGACGCCCAGGACAACCCTGTGACGCTCGCGACCGATGCCGCCGTGGGCATCGCACATCCACTGCACCTGGCCGACACACTGCCGCACTGGGCCGAACGATTCTCCGATTACGAACTACTGCAACCGTTCCCACAGCTGGCCCGGCCCGCGTACCGGCTCACCGATGCCGAGCGCGCGGCCACGCGCATCGAACGATTCACCGACCGCGTGGTGCATCCGGCCAAACTGCTCGGCATGACCAGATTCGGCTGGTATCGCCAGGAACCGCAGGATGCCGGGCACTCCTGGTTCATCGCCCGCCCGGTTCCGGGTGGCCGGTCGGCCGCGATCCTGCTCGATCCCGGCCTGTCCTCACTCGGCCTGCAATATCAACCGGACCAGCGCATCGTCGAGGTGGTGATCGCACCGCCGGGAGCCGAAAAAGCCGATTGGCCCGGGGCTCCCGCACGCCACCGCCCAGCGGATCTGGACCCCGTCACCGCCTCGGAACTGCTGCGGGAGCTGGATATTCTCACCGCGTAGAGGCTGGCACCATACGAGAACCCGCACCGCGCGAGCGGTGCGCAGTACGAAACCCGGGGAGGGACAGCATGAGTGAATTGCGACGCGCCGATGAGGACGCCTGGTCGGTGCCGCACGAAGGGATCTGCGCGGTCGAGGAACTGCCGGACTTCCTTCGAACCCCGCCGTGGGAACGCGATACGCGAGCCACCGAGCCGATCACGATTCGCGGCCTACGCTCCACCCGCCCGCTCGAGGTGAGCTGGGAGCCGGGCGAACGGGAACGCTGGCTGGCCAAACCGGCGCGAGGGGACGACCGGGGTGCGGAATGGCCCGCCTATGTCGACAGGGTGCTGGGCAATCCGAATTCGCTCGGCTGGCCCCGCGGGCATATCTTCGCCGACGCACCGCAGGATCTGGTCGGACCGCGTGTCTCGGGGCTGCGCGCCGCCGATATCGGCACGAATGTCGCTGTGGCACAGCGCGTTCTGGCCCGGTACGGTGCGGTCGTCGCCGACCGGGTGGTCGAGGCGGCAATGATATATCCGGCCCTGCTCGTCGATGCGCTACAGCCGCTCAGTGGAGCCGATATCACCGATGCCATGGTTCGACTGCTGGCCGTCCGCAAACACCGCGAGGTCGCACTGGGCTGGCTGCGCCGCCATATCGATACGGCGGCAACCGATCTGGTGGCCGGGGCGCTCGATAAGCCCGGCAAGCAGCGCACCCTCACCTGGCAGGCGGTGCATATGCTGGCCGGAATCGGTTATCGCGCAACGCTGCTGACCGCCGCCGCGCACCTCGGGGATCGGGCGGCGGCCGGGTTCGAGGCCGAGCTGTCGGCGGATCCGCTGTCCCGATTGCCTTCTCGCATACCTGTTCTTCCGGCGTGGCTGCTGCCATCCGCCCTGCCCGCCCCGGTCCTGTCCGGCAACCGTCGCGCCTTACCCACCGAGGCGGTCGCCGCGGTCTGCGTCATGCTCGCCATGCACGGCCCGAACGGTCACTACCCGGGCGCGGTACGGGTCCGCGAGATCACCGACCCGTACACGCGCGCCGATTTCGCGTGGGCGCTCCTGGAAGCCTGGCGCGGCGTCGGCTATCCGGCCGCCGATGGCTGGATTCTGCACGCGCTCGGCCTGTTCGGCAATGACGACACCGCGCGCCGCCTCACCCCGCTCATTCGGGCCTGGCCGGGTGAGTCCGCGCATCAGCGCGCGGTGAACGGCCTCGACGTACTGGCCGCCATCGGCACCGATTTCGCGCTCATGCAGCTCAACGGCATTGCCGAGAAGGTGAAGTTCAAGGGCATCCGGACCCGGGCGCAGGAGAAGATCCAGCAGATCGCCGAGGCCCGCGACCTGACCGCCGAACAACTCGCCGACCGCCTGGTCCCACGCCTCGGACTCGCCGATGACGGGACATTGCGACTGGACTACGGCCCGCGCGCATTCCTGATCGCCTTCGACGAGACGCTCACGCCGATCGTCAGCGATGCCGACGGCACCCGCCGCAAAAGCCTGCCCAAGCCCGGCGCGAAGGATGACGCGGAGGCGGGCGCGCACGCCTACAAGGCGTTCACCACGCTCAAGAAGGACGTCAAAACTGTTGCTCGCGAACAGCTTCGGCGCATGGAGTACGCCATGGTGCGGGGCCGCCGCTGGACGATCGCCGAACACCGGCAACTCTTCATCGACCACCCCCTGCTCTGGCATCTCACCCGGCGACTGGTGTGGGCGGCCTTCGACGCCGAAGGCGCGATCACCCGGGCGTTCCGCATCGCCGAGGATCGCACCCTCGCCGATCTCCGGGACGAGCACTTCGCCCCGGCCGACGACCTGCGCCTGGGCATAGCCCACCCGCTGCACCTGACCGCTGACCTCCCCGCATGGAACGAACTGTTCGCCGATTACGAACTCCTGCAACCCTTCCCACAACTAGCCCGCGACACCTACGCCCTCACCGACGCCGAGCGCACCGCCACCGACCTCACCCGCTTCGCCGGAATCAAGGTGCCGCCCACCGCCGTCCAGGGCCTGACCGCGCACGGCTGGGAACGCCAGTCACCACAGGACGCGGGCAACTCCCACTGCTTCTACCGCCCGGTGTCCGAGGACTATTCGGTCGTCGTCGACATCGATCCCGGCTTGAGCGCGGGTATGCCACCCGCCGACCACGACCCCCAGGAACTCCCCCACGTCCACGTCGGCACCCGCGGTCACGAAGACCGACTGCACTATTCGAAGCCCCACCCGTTCAGCGTTCTCGATCCGATAGCGATCTCGGAAATGCTCCGCGATCTGGTCCGGCTCACCAGCTAGACAGCCGGCGCGGGGCGGCTGTCGGCGGGTGTGTTTACAGTCGATCTCGAATCAGCTCGAAGGGATGGGAATTCATGGCAGAGGCACCGGGTCGCGACGGCGGGGAGGCCGTGGCGGCCGAGGATCGGTTCGCGCCGCCGGAGGCACTGCGCAAGCTGGTGCGAATCCGGCGCGGCGGCCTGTCGACGCCCGAGCATCGCGATATCGATATGCCCGGGGTGACAGCAAAGGCCCGCGCGCTGACGGTCGAATCCTATGAAGCGGCCCTGCTTCGGCTCGAATCCCGTGATCCCGCTTTCGCGGCGAATCGTACGGCGCACCACATCGGGAATCTACTCACCGCGGCGGCTACCGGCCACGACGCCACCGGATTCGACACGGCCACCTGGGAGTTGACCACCGAACTCGCCGGCGCGCTGATCGCCACCCGGGCCGAGCGGTCCGTGCGGCCGACGCCCAAGGAACGGCGCATCGCCGGCGAGGAGGTGACCGCGCTGCTGGACTACTGGTTCGAGGTCCGCGGCATCGAGTTCGCGGCCGAAGCCCTGATGCGCGCGGTGACCGCACCGCTGTGGCGCAAACCGAACTCGTGGTCGGACGGTGCTCTCGAGACGCTGCGCGGCACCCTCGCGCCGCTGCGCACGCGGTTGGCCGATCACGCCGAACTCGAAGGCGTCATCGCGGTGCTGGAGCGGTTCCGCACACTGAACCGGCACGCGCGCGTCATCGCCGCGTATGTACTTCCGTCCCAGCACGAGTGGGTCGCGACCGCGATCGACGAGGTGGCCGCCGCCGACCGCGCGCAGGCCCATGCCCGACTGCTGGTCGACGCGGCGCATACGCCGGATCAACTGCGGCAGTTGGACAAGGTATTCAGCAGCCACTGGTATCCGTGGCCCGGCGCGGCGGTCGATTCGGCGAGCGCGGCGATGACGGTCGTCGACGGCGTGGGTTTCGAGGTGCTGCCGGTACTGCTGGAGTGGCTCGAACACCCGGAGGTACCGGCGAGCACGCTCAAAGGTCCGGTGGCCCAGGCGATTGCCACGATTCCCACCGATGCCGCGTTCAGCGCTCTGGCCGAGCGCGCCGACCGCCCCGCCGCACTGCACGCGATCAGGCAGGCCGCCGAATGGTTCCCCCGGCGCGCGCTGCGACTGCTCGACGCGCACCGCAATGCCGATATCCTGCGCGAACTGGTGCACCGGTCGCCTGCTCTCGCAGCGGAGCTGTTGCCGCAGTTACCTACGCAGACAGCCGAATTGGTCTCCACCGAATTGGCATCGGTTGCCGCCGCCACGGCGAACGATCAACATGTCGACATACCGGCGATCCTGACCACGCCACCGTGGCAGCGCACCCGGCCCGCACCGGTCGTCATCGCGGGTTTGACCGCGCCCGACACCGTGCGCTGCGCCTGGCTGCCGGGTGAGCACGCGCAGTGGCTGGCGGCCGAGGAGATCACCTCGCCGGACAACCTCCGCAAGGAACTGCGGCAACTGCGACCGTCGGCGCTGAGCCCGTGGGATCTGTACATCCTGCTCAATGCCGAACCCGACTACGTACGCCCGCTACTGGCCACGGCCCGAATGAGTTACACCTGGCATGACGATGACACCCTGCGTGTCCTGATCGCCCGCTACGAGACGGACGCTTATCCCCTGGTGCTGGATATCGCGCGCCGGTCGGCCCGCGATATCGGCGAAGTGCTCCTGCCGTTCGAGTCGGCGGCGGCCGTGGAACTGGCCGTCCAGTGGCTGGAACGGCGTACGCTGCGCCCCCTGGCGCTCGGCTACCTCGGCAGGCACGCCGAATTCGCTTCGCGCGCACTGATCCCCGACGCACTGTCCAAGGGTATGAAGGCGCGGCGGGTAGCCGGGCGCACGCTGCGACTGCTCGCCGAACTCGGGCACGGCGAGGCCATTCGCACCGCCGCCGCGACGTACGGTGCGAAGGTCACCGCCGGTGTCGAAGCGGTATTGGCCACCGATCCCGTGGAGGTGCTGCCCGCGCGCCTGCCCGTACTGCCCGACTGGGTGAATATCGCCGTGCTGCCGCCCATTTCGGCGGGCGCGTGCACCGCGCTACCGCTCGACGCGATGCGCAATCTGCTCACCATGCTGCTGCTGTCGACCCCCGGCGCGCCGTACGCCGGGATCGAGGTGGTCAAGAATTCGTGCGATGCCGGATCCCTCGCCGAATTCGCCTGGGCGGTCTACCGGCAGTGGTGGCAGGCGGGCGCTCCCACCAAGCACTACTGGGTGTACGAGGCGCTGGGCGGACTCGGTGATGACACGACCGTGGAACAGCTGCTCGCGGATGTACGCAGACAGTCGGATCCGCGCGCGCTGCCCGCCCTGGACACGTTCGTCGCAATCGGCTCGGACGCGGCGCTGCTGGCGTTGCGGGCGATCGGCGAGAAGGGCAAGTCCGCGCGGGTACGCGAAGCGGCGCAAAGCCGGATCACCGAGATCGCCGACCGCCTGGGACTGACACCGGATCAATTGGCGGACCGACTGGTTCCCGACCTGGGTTTGCGCGCCGACGGCACCGTCGAATTGGACTTCGGCCCGCGCCGGTTCGTCATCGGATTCGATGAGCAGTTGCGCCCCACGCTCACCACCGGCGACGGCAAAACGATCAAGACACTGCCCAAGGCCGGTGTCAACGACGATGCGGAGCGAGCCGAGCAGGCGCACAAGACCTTCCGGAAAATCAAGAAGGATGCCCGCGCGCTGGCGGCGGATCAGATCGCCCGATTGGAACGCGCCATGGTGACGCAGCGGCGATTCACCGTCGCCGAACTACGTGAGCTGTTCATCGCGCACCCGCTGCGCTGGCATATCACCCGGCGCGTCGTATGGGGCGTGTACCAGGACGGGATGCCGATATCGACCTTCCGGATCGCGGAGGATCGCAGTTTCGCCGATCACGTCGACGAGGCGGTGACGATCGCCGAGGACGCGATACTCGGTGTCGCTCATCCTCTGCACTTCGCGGACGACAACCGGGCGTGGGCCGAGGTGTTCGCCGATTACGAACTACTGCAACCGTTTCCGCAGCTGTCCAGGGAGACCTACACCCTGCCCGAGGCACTGCGCGGGGTGTCCGCGATTCCCGGCGACGGCACGAAGGTCGACGGCACCCGATTCCTCGGGCTCACCGCGCGCGGCTGGTCGCAGCCGCAGGTCGGCGATGGCGGCCACCTCTACGATTTCGAGAAACCGCTCCCCGGTGAGCGTTTCCTCCAGGTCCTGACATCGCCCGGCATCGCCAGCTGGGATCCGCGCGGTGATCAGACCTTCGACGTCCGCCTCTACCGGAGAGGACGCGGCGGGGTCGAACCCACCTTCGGCGAACTGGACCCGGTCACCGCATCGGAGATGCTGCGCGATCTCGCCTGGCTGCGGCACGCCGCCGGATAGTTCCGGACCACCCGCCGTTATCACACCTTCCGGACCGGCTCGATACAGTCGGGCCGATCGCCATACGCACCAGGGGACATAGTGACCAGCACCGAACATATGCAGCGCCCGCCCGCCGAACTGCGCTGGGCGCGGGATCTGGAGCGGCTGCGCGCGGCCGATACCGCACCCAAGCCGCCCGGGTGGGCGCTGAGCGTGGACGCGGCCAAGCGGTTCATCGTCGGGGATGCCGAGCTGGGGATCGCCAATAAGTTCGTCGGTGACGCCTCTCTGGTGGATCGGGCGCTGGTGAGCCTGGCCACCACGCGCGGGCTGCTGCTCACCGGTGAGCCGGGCACCGCGAAATCGCTGCTGTCGGAATTGCTTTCGGCGGCGATATCGGGTGACTCCACCCTGACCATTCAGGGTGGCGCGGCCACCACCGAGGATCAGATCCGGTACGGCTGGAATTACGCGCTGCTGGTGTCCGAGGGGCCATCGGAGCGGTCCATCGTGCCCGCACCCATGCTGCGGGGTATGCGCGACGGCAAGGTGGTGCGATTCGAAGAGATCACCCGCTGCCCGCTCGAGGTGCAGGACTCGATTCTCTCGTTGCTCTCGGATCGGGTGCTGGCGGTACCGGAACTCGGCGAGATGGTCTATGCCACAGCGGGTTTCAATGTGATCGCGACCGCGAACACCCGAGATCGCGGAGTGAACGATATGAGCGCGGCACTCAAGCGGCGGTTCAATTTCGAAACCGTCTTCCCCATCGGCGATTTCGCGGCCGAACTGGCGCTGGTCGAGGCCGAGGCCGAGACGCTGCTGCGCAAGTCCGGGGTGCCGCAGGCTCCGCCGCGCGACGTGCTGGAGGTGCTGGTCACCGCGTTCCGCGAATTACGCACCGGGGCAACCGATTCGGGGACACCGCTGGATCGAATGTCCTCGGTGATGAGTACCGCCGAGGCGGTGTCGGTGGCGCACGCGGTCGGACTGCGCGGCTGGTATCTGCGCGGGGAGGCCGGGGACGGCGCGGATATCGTGCACTGCCTGGCCGGTACCGCCGCCAAGGATGATCCCGACGATCTGGCGCGGCTGCGCCGCTATCTGGAGCAGCAGGCCCCGCGCAAATCCGGTCCCGCGTGGAAGGCGCTGCACGACGCCCGATTCCAGCTGCCGGGCTGACCATGAGCTTGGAAACGACGGTCGCCGCGGGGTCGGTGCGCGTCACCTTCCTCGGGGTACGCCACCACAGTCCGGCCTGTGCGCGATTGGTGCGCGACACCATTCGGGAGCTGCGGCCCGCGCACGTGCTCATCGAGGGACCGGCCGATATGAACGACCGGATCGGCGAGCTCCTGCTCGGGCACGACCTGCCGATCGCGGTGTTCAGCAGCTACCGGGACAGCGAAACCCGGCATATGTCCTGGGCTCCGCTGTGCGACTACTCCCCGGAATGGCTGGCGCTCACCGAGGGTCGCGCGGCAGGCGCGCAGGTGCGGTTCATCGATCTGCCCGCCTGGCATCACGCGTTCGCCGGTCAGGAGAATCGCTACGCCGATGCCGAACGGCGCTATGAGCGCGCCGTGGATCGACTGTGCCGCGAGTTCGCCGTCGACAATATCGACGCGCTCTGGGATCACCTCTTCGAACTGGATTCGCCGGACACCCTCGCCGAACGCCTCGCCGCCTACTTCGAATTGGTGCGCGGCGATGACGACGCCTCCCCCGGCGATATCGCCCGCGAGGAGTACATGAGCCGCTGGATCGACGCGGCCGTCACCGACCTCACCGGACGCGACGCGACCGGGGCGAACATCGTGGTGGTGACCGGCGGATTCCACCGGCCCGCGCTGATCCGCCGCCTCCTCGGAATCGCCGCGCCGACAACGACAGCTGCGCCCATCGGCGCGAAGGCCGGACCGGGCACCGGTCCGGCCGATACCGGGTCTGCCGCGAGCGAGGCCGCCGCAAACGACGGGGTCGGCGACAGCGAAGTCGGCGCGCAGGATGCGGTCGGCGACAGCGGAGTTGGCGCGAAAGTCGCTGTCGGTCAGACGGAATGGCCTGCGATTCCGCCTTTTCCAGGTGAGGGCATCGGCGGGAGCTATCTGGTGCCGTTCAGTTTTCAGCGGCTGGACGCGTTCGCGGGATATCAATCGGGGATGCCGTCGCCCGCGTATTACCAGCGGCTGTGGGAGCACAGCGCGCGGGAGGCGGCCGAGAGTGTGACCGAGGCCGTGGTGCGGCGATTGCGGGAACGGGGACAACCGGTTTCGACGGCGTCGCTGATCGGCGCGCGCACGCTCACCGTCGGTTTGAGTCGCCTGCGCGGGCACGAATCACCCTCGCGCACCGATGTTCTCGACGGATTGGCGGGCGCGCTCATCACCGAGGCGCTCGAGCATCCGCTGCCGTGGACGGGGCGCGGCCAATTGCGCGTCGGCACCGATCCGGTCGTGGTGGAAATGGTTGCGGCGCTGTCCGGTACGACGGTGGGACGGCTGCACGGCGAAACCCCGCACCCGCCGCTCGTACACGATGCCGAAGCCGAACTCGCCCGATGCGGGGTGCCCGACACCGGGCGTTTCGATATCGACCTCGCGACCGATTCCGGGCTCGCGGCCAGCCGTCTGCTGCATCGGCTGCGCGTCCTCGGCATCCCCGGGTACGCGCGCGTCACCGGTCCCGCCATCGGCAGGCCGCCGGAATTGACCGAGACCTGGAAGATCGTCGCGACCGATATGCGCCTGCCGCAGTTGATCGAGGCGGGTTCGCTCGGCGCGACCTGCGCCGAGGCCGCGGCCGCCCGGCTCGGCGAACGATTCGCGCACGCCGGTTCCGAGACAGGCGAACTCGCCACCGTACTGTTCGACGCCACGCTGTGCGGGCTCTCCGAATTGACCGGGCGCATCGTCGACGCGGTGCGTGGGCATATCGCGGCGGCGAGCACGCCCGGCGGCCTCGGGCGGCTGCTCGGTGTGACATTGGGCCTGTGGCGGCACGACCGGCTCTTCGGAACCTCCGACTCCCCCACCCTGGCCACCCTGATCGACGCGGCGGTACTGCGCCTGCTGTGGCTGATCGAGGGTATTCGCGGCGGCCCCGCCCCCGCCGACGACGAACTGTTGAAAGCCATTGCGGCCGTGCGCGATGCCGCACTGCACGCGGGCGCGGTGCTGACCATCGCGCGCCCGGATACGGTCGGGGTGTTCCAACGATGCACCGCCGCCGACCGGCCTCCGGCACTGCGTGGCGCGGCACTCGGCGCGGTGGTATCCCTGGCCCCACACGAGAGCCTGGATATCGCACGCGCCGTACGTCTTTCGGGCTCCCCGGATGTGCTCGGCGACTTCCTCGCCGGACTCTTCGCGCTCGCTCGCGAGCAACTCATGGACGAATCATCGGGCGAGAGGTACTCGGGGGCAGCGGATTCCGATCCGGCGGCCGTCGGCGCACCCTCCACCCCGCCGCCCGGATCGGCAGATTCCAGCCCGGCGGCAACGGCCGGGACACTGTCGTTCGACACGCGGTCGTTGCTCGCGGTCCTGGACGAACTGGTGGGCAAGTTCGACCCCACGGAGTTCCTGGGCGCGCTACCCGCATTGCGGCTGGCGTTCGCCTGGTTCCCGCCGCGTGAGCGTGCCGCCATCGCCACCAAGCTGCTCGAACTGCGCGGACTCAACGGTTCCGGATCGGCGCTGCTGCGCCTGCCCATCGACGCCGAACTGCTCGCGCGGGCGCACGTGGTCGAGGAGCGGGTGGATCGACAGTTGGCCGAGCACGGGTTGCTCGGCGAATCATTTTTCGGCGCAGCCGAACTCAGTGGAGTAACCCATGACTGACATCGATCCCGGCCTGGAGCGCTGGCGGCTGATACTCGGTGCGGCGGGCGATTCCGTCTGCGGTGGTTCCGGGCTCAGTGCCGATGCGGCGGGGCAGGACGCCGCGCTCGACTGGCTGTACGAGCGCGATGCGGATCTCGACCAGCGCGGTATTCGCCGCACCGGCGGCGACGGTCCCTCGATCGTGCACGCCGTCGACTGGCTCGACGATATCCACCGGCTGTTCCCCAAGGCCACCATCGAGCGGCTGGAGCGGGACGCGGTGCAGCGCTACGGCTTACACGATGTGCTCACCGATCCCGGCGTACTCGAACGCCTGGAGCCCAATGCCGAACTGCTCGGGGCGGTGCTGCGCACCAAACATCTGATGAATCCGGAGGTGCTGCGGATGGCGCGCCGGATCGTCGAGCAGGTGGTGCGCGATCTCATGGAGCGCATGGCCGCCGAGATCCGGGTCTGTTTCACCGGTACCAGATCCCGTCGCCCGAGCCGGATTCCGCGCGCGGCCGACTTCGACTTCCCGAAGACGGTGCGCGCCAACCTCGCCCACTATCGGCCCGATGAGCAGCGGCTGTACGTGGAGACCGCGCACTTCCGGGCGCGCACCCGCAAGCATATGGACAACTGGCAGGTCATCCTGCTGGTCGACCAGTCCGGATCGATGGCGAGTTCGGTCATCCACTCGGCGGTCACCGCGGCCTGCCTGTGGAATCTGCCGGGTATCAAGACCCATCTGGTCGCCTTCGACACCGATGTCGTCGATCTCACCCGCGATGCGGAGGATCCGGTCGAACTACTGATGAAGGTGCAGCTCGGCGGCGGTACGAATATCGCCCGCGCGGTCGCCTACGCCGCCCAGCTGGTGGAGCAGCCGCGTCGCACGATCATCGCCCTGATCAGCGATTTCTACGAGGGCGGCGATCCCGGCGCACTCATCCGCGGCTCCGCGGCACTGGTCGCGGAGGGCGTGATCATGCTCGGCCTCGCCGCCCTCGACGAACAATCTGACCCCGCGTACGACCGCGACACCGGCCAGCGCCTGGCCGATGTCGGCGTGCACATGGGCGCGATGACACCCGGCGAGCTGGCCGGATTCATCGCCGAAGCGATCGGATAATCATGCGCGCCGACCTCCTCGCCCTCACCGACGATTCACTCATCACGCTGGCGAACCGCGGCATCTTCAAACGCGCCGTCAAGGAGAACACCGCCGCACGGCCCGAGCTGACCGAATCCGCCGACGGCACAGTCGAAGCCGCGTTCGCGGACGGCACCCGCACCACCCTCGCCCCGGGCATCACCCTCGAGGCCGCCCCGTGCACCTGCGGCTCCACCACCATCTGCCGCCACCGCATCATGACGGTTCTCGCCTATCGCACGATCGCCACGGCCGACGGTGACATGTGCACGCCGGCCGAAAAGACCGACCCCGCAAGCGATGCCACTGTGGGCGTAGCGACCCCCACGGGAGCCGCGCCCGGGATAGCGACCAGTCCCGCGACTGAGGCTGGCACTGGTCTCGAGACCGGGGCTGGGGCTGAGGCCGGGGCAGGGCCTGGGGCCGGGACGGGGCCTGGGCTTCAAGCCACGGCTCGGGCCGGGGCTGGGGCTGGGGCTGGGGCTGGGGCTGGGGCTGGGGCTGGGGCTGGGAGCCAGCGTGCCACTGACGGAGCGGGGATCGACTCGGCAGACAAATTCGGCGGTACGACAGCCGAACTCGGTCAGGACGCGCATCGCGCGCTGCCCTCATCGCCCGCGCCGTGGTCCCCGGCGGCATTCACCGATGACGCGCTACGTGAGCTACTCGGCGCACGAGCCTTCGCCGCCGCCAAAAAGGCACGGCGCGCCGGGTACCGGGCGAGCGTGCGCAGGACGACGCCCCGGGATCCCGTTCCGGCGGTCGAATTATCGGCTGTCACAGTGCGATTCCTGGTTCCCGGGGAACTCGGCTACGCCCGGGCCGATGCCTCGCGGGGCACGCGTCCCGATGCCATCGCGCTGGCGGTGTGGGCCTTCCGCGTCGCGGACTCGCTCGATCCAACCGCCGAGACCCTGGAGGTCACCGTCGGCGACGCCGCCGACGGTTCGGCGGCCGTGGCGGCGGCCGCCTCGGTACTGAGCCCGCTGGCCGATCTGCTGAATGACGGTGTGGCCCATGCCGGTCCGGCCCTGCCAGCGGTTTTCGGCGCGGCACTGCGCACCCTCGATTCCGCCTCCGCGCGCTGGCCGCACGACGGCCTGACCGATCTGCTGGATCAGCTCACCGCCTATCGGGACCGCAGCGCCCGGCACGATCCGCTGCACGTCGCGACCCTCATGACCGAATTGGTGGCCCGGCATCGCGCGAGTGGTCGCGATTGGGTTCCGGTGCTCGGCACCGAGGAAGCCGCCAGCACTCCGCTGCGCCACCTGCGCCTGACCGGCTTGGGTGCGCGCATTACCGGTGACAGTGAATCCCGAACCGTCGAAACGTATCTCGCGCACCCCGAGGCCCGCATCGTGCTGACGCTTGCCGTCACCACCGCGATCGCCGAGGGCGCCACCCCGCCCACCGCCGCAGCCCTGGCCGCCCGCCGCAGCGGCACCGCGCGACTGGCCGATCTGGCCGGGGGCAATGTGGTGACCGAATCCGCCGTCCGGTCCGCCAATCGCACCGTGCGCCTGGCGAGCAGCCGGGTGGCGCGCACGTCGGTACTGCCGTCGACCGGTGAGTGGTCAACTCTCCCAACCGAACTCCTCATCACCGACCTCGACGCCGAGGCGACCCGGCTGACCACCCTGGCCCCGGCCGTCATCCGCCCCCGGGTCCGAGGCGAATCGCTGCGCGCGGTGGCGGTGGAGTCGATCGACGATATCCGTTATCTCCCTGGCGAACAGCGCCTCGAGGCGACCCTGCGCACCCGAACCGGCAGCGCCACCATCACCCAAACCCACAGCGCCGCAGCACCGGGCGCCGTGGACGCCCTCGCCCGGACCCTCTCCGGTGATGCGGGCCCGGTGCGCTATATCGCGGGCTTCCTGCACCGCGAGCACGGACGGCTGCGCTTGCACCCGACCGCGGTGGTGGCGGGCTCCACCGTCCATATCCCCTGTTTCGCCGACACCGCCCACGCCATCCCGAGCGCGACCGCGGACGCCGCCCGGGATCCGCTCACCGAGGCCATCACCACCGCCCTCGTACTCACCGCCGAGGTGGCGCACCGCGGCATTCGCCATCTCCCCCCGAGTTGGTTCACCCGCGCGGCCGAATCCGCCCAGGCCCTGCGTCGCGTCGGGCTCCGCACCGCCGCCACCGCCCTCGACACCCTCCGCCAGGCTCTCGGTTCGGCAACCGGCCACACCGCTCTCGACCTGTGGGTCTCCACCCACCTGCGGTTACAACTCACCGCCGACCAACTCTGAACCGCTGAATCGCGGCCGGCACACGGTCACAATGGGTGTTATGCGTATTTCCGTAGCGGCGGACGAGAACACCGGGGTCGCGGCCGATGTGGTGTCGGAATTGCGGCGACGCGGACACGAGGTGCTGGTGCACGGCGCCCTCGAGCCCGACGAACGCGACGACTGGGCCTGGGGCAGCGCCGCAGCGGCCTGGGACGTCTCCGAAGGCCGTGCCGACCAGGCGGTCGTATGCTGCTGGACCGGCACCGGGGCATCCATAGCCGCCAACAAGGTCCCCGGCATTCGCGCCGCGCTCTGCGTGGACAGCTACACCGCCGCCGGAGCCCGCCGCTGGAACGACGCGAACGTCCTGGCCCTGAGCCTGCGCCTGACCTCCCGGGCGCTGCTCAGCGAAATCCTCGACGGCTGGTTCGGCGGCGCGGCCAGCGACGACCCGGACGACATCGCCAATATCGAACACCTGGACCGCATCGCCGACTTCTGACCCGCGAGATCCGCACCGCACCCGAGCCGCGGTGCGCCGCAACAGATCTGCGAGCCGCCGTCTTCGTCCGAGGCACCCGCCGCAGTCGGACCGGCAGGCTCTACCCGCCGAATGCGGCCCGTGTCATACGGTCTCGCCGAGCTGAACCAATTCCCGCCGCCAGGCCGCACACTGCTCGGCATAGGTCGGCAGATGCGCGGTGGCGAATTCCCGAGCGGACCAGTCGCGGGACTCGACCACTTCGGTCCAGGCGTAGGTCCACGCGTAGTTCACCCGGTTGCCCACGTGCGCACAGACCGGGGACAGGTCGTACTCGTCGTCCTCGAACTCATCGAGCACCCACCATTGCGTGCGGGTCAGGCCGGTGAGCAGGAAACCCTGTGCCACACCGGAATCGGCGTGCACCAGGCCCGGGTAGATCTTCCCCGGCAACGCGGCGACCCGGCGACCGGGCACGGTCGCGGGGCGCAATTCCATTGTGCAGCCGATCAATTCGGTGAGCACCTCCGGAAATCGCAGGGTGCCGTAGACGAACAGCGGGGCATCGCCGGTCGGCAGGCGGCGTGCCCAGGAGCGGTCACTCACCGCCCGGTCCAGCGGGCGAAGACCGCGGCATCGTGCGAATTGACGATGCTGATCTGATGGCCGTGCAGGCGCTTGAGTTCACGCAGACGTCGCTGATTCTCGCGATAGGCATCCCGCACGATCGCACCCTGCTCGAAAACCTGTACCAGGAACGGCGTATTCGGCTGTTCGGGATCGATGGTGCTCTCGGTCATGAAGGCGTCACCGGCGTGCAGCAGCCAGCCGCGACCGGTATCGACCGCGACACCGGCATGCCCGCGGGTATGACCCGCCAGCGGGACGGCCAGGATCTCCGGCGGCAGGCCGGGCAGATCGCGCACCGCGGTGAAACCGAACCAGTCCTGTCCGCCGTCGACCTCGTTCACCATCCATTTGGGCCCGTGCTCCCACTGCTGTGCGCGATAGCGCAGGCGCTCGGAGAGCGTGGGCGTGGCGGTGGCGGCACGGAATTCGGGACCGTGCACATGGATGGTGGCCTCCGGGAAATCGGCCAGACCGCCGGAGTGATCGAGATCGAGATGGGTGAGGATGATGTGCCGTACATCGCGCGGGTCGTAACCCAGTTTCCGCACCTGGTAGATCGCGGTCTCGGTCTCGCGCAGCTTCGCGCCGAGGGTGAATCGGCTCGGCCCCACCATTTTCCCCGGCTCCCGCACGCATCCGAGCCCGAATCCGGTGTCGACCAGTACGAGTTCGGTCCGGGTCTCGATGAGTAGGCAGTGGTCGACCAGGCCGAAGGCCATGGTGCCGCAGTTCAGATGGTGAATCCGCATGGCCCCGAGCGTCCCAGACGCATTCGAACCGGTCAATTGGAACACGGCGCGCCCGGTTTGCACGCCTGGTGACGGCGATTCGGCACTGCCGCCGACAGCGTGTCGGCGCGGGAGACGGCCGCTTCAGTGCGGGCGATGGCTCCGGATGATCTCGGCCAGGCGTTCGTAGTCCTCACCGCGCGCGGTGGAGGCGCGATAGGCCAGACCCAGGGTGCGCCCGGGCGCGGGTGCGGCGAAGTACGCGATATCCAAAGTGCCGCGCGAGGTTTCGGCCGATACCGCCATCTCCGGAATCAGCGTGACGCCGAGATCGCCTGCGACACACTGCACCACGGTCGCCAGCGAGGCGGCGCGGGTATCGCCCACTCCGCCCGGGTGCGCGTCATGGGTGCGGCACAGCTCGAGAGTTTGATCACGCAGGCAGTGCCCTTCATCGAGCAGCAGCAGCGGTAGTGCGTCCATATCAGCGGGTTTCAGGTCCCGTCGCCCCGCGAACTTGTGCCCGCGCGGCACCACCAGGACGAATTCCTCGGTGTAGAGCGGAATCTCGACCAGTCCGGTGGCATCGGCGGGCAAGGCCAGCAACGCGACGTCCAGCACCCCGGAGCGCAGCCCGTCCAGCAGCCGTGCCGTCTGATCCTCGATCACATGCGGCACCAGGTCCGGTAGTTCGCGGCGCAGCTCGGGTAGCAAGGTGGGCAGCACATATGGAGCAACCGTCGGAATGATGCCCATGCGCATGGTCCCGCCGAGCCCCGATCCGGCAGCGGATGCGACAAATCGGTCAGCCGCCTCGAGCGTCGCCATCGCTTGCGGCAGAAGCCTTTTACCTGCGGGTGTGACCAACACGCGACGGGTACTGCGTTCGATCAATTGCAGACCCAGTCCGTTTTCCAGTGATGCCAGCGCCTGCGATAACGTGGGTTGGCTCACGTTCAGCCGAGCCGCCGCCGTACCGAAATGGCGGTATTCGGCAATCGCCACGAACGCACGCAGCTGCGACAGGGTTGGCTGATAAGTTTGATCAGTCACGCCTATCAGTATAGTGCGACCGATCACCTTTACCTTTTACCGAGGCTTGGGCAAGATCGGCTGCGGCAGTCACGACACGATCGATTCGACTACATACAAGGAGCACACATGGCCCTGCTGACCATCGGCGACCAGTTCCCCGCCTACAACCTGACGGCTGTTATCGGCGGTGACCTCTCGAAGGTGAACGCTCAGCAGCCCGACGACTACTTCACCCAGATCTCGAGCGACGACCACGCCGGCAAGTGGCGCATCGTCTTCTTCTGGCCGAAGGACTTCACCTTCGTCTGCCCGACCGAGATCGCCGCCTTCGGCAAGCTGAACGAGGAGTTCGCCGATCGTGACGCCCAGGTGCTCGGCGCGTCCGTCGACAACGAGTTCGTGCACTTCCAGTGGCGTGCCCAGCACGAGGAGCTCAAGACCCTGCCCTTCCCCATGCTGAGCGACCTCAAGCGTGAATTGGCCGCCGCCACCGGTGTTCTCAATGCCGACGGCGTCGCCGACCGTGCCACCTTCATCGTGGATCCGAACAACGAGATCCAGTTCGTTTCCGTCACCGCCGGTTCCGTCGGCCGCAATGTCGACGAGGTGCTGCGCGTGCTCGACGCACTGCAGTCCGATGAGCTCTGCGCCTGCAACTGGAAGAAGGGCGATCCGACCATCAAGGCCGGCGAGCTCATGACCGCTTCGGTCTGATTTCTTTCGAACCTGCTCTGACACAAAAGGATTGCGCGCTGTGACCATCGAGAACCTGAAGAACTCCCTGCCCGAGTACGCCAAGGACCTGAAGCTGAACCTGTCCTCGATCGCACGCACCACCGTGCTGACCGAACAGCAGCTGTGGGGCACCCTGCTCGCCTCCGCGGCGGCCACCCGTTCGGCCACCACGCTGCGCGAGATCGCCGAGGAAGCCGCCGACATCCTGTCGGAGGAGGCGTACAACGCCGCACTGGGCGCCGCCTCGATCATGGGCATGAACAATGTCTTCTACCGGGGTAAGGCGTTCCTGGACGGCAAGTACGACGATCTGCGCGCGGGCCTGCGCATGCAGATCATCGGCAATCCGGGTGTGGCCAAGGCCGATTTCGAGCTGTGGTCGTTCGCGGTGTCCTCGATCAACGGTTGTGCCCACTGCCTCGAGGCGCATGAGCACACCCTGCGGGAAGAAGGCGCATCGCGTGAGGTGATCTTCGAGTCGCTGCGTGCGGCCGCGATCGTGGCCGGTGTCGGCCAGGCCGTGGCCTCGACCGAGGCGCTGGCGAGCGTCGCCGTCTGATTCGGGTCGAATCCGTCGAATCCGGTCGAATCGATAGTCCGGAAAAGCCGCATACCCCTCGGGTGTGCGGCTTTTTCGCGTTGTCAGCGCCGCGGCGCACAGGTGTTATGCGTCACCGACACCCGGTGTGATATTTGCCAATGGTTAGCGGCAATCGGATCACCGGTCTGCAACATTGTCCGATTCATCCGGTTGGGCAACTTAGACTCCCCCGCATGCCCACGCGTCCCCGGACCAACGCCCGACGCCGCTGGCGCACATTCCTCGCCTCAACGGTGGTTCTCGCGGCGGTCGCGGCGGTCGGATTCACGCTCTGGAGCAATCGGCAGGATGAGCCGGTGCGGGAAATACCGGCGGCCGATCCCGGCGGTACCCCGCTACCCGGCACCCGGCAGGCGCACGGAGATCTGGACCGGCTCACCATCGCCTGGAATCGCAATTGGGAATCCTACGACCGCACCGCCTTCGGTCCCGGCTGGTCCGGGCGCGGCGGGGAGCCGGTACTGGCGGGCGGCTGTACCGCGCGCGAGAGCGTGCTGAAACGGGATCTCACGGAAGTGCGCCTGGCGGACAGCAATTCGTGCATGACGCTGTCGGGGGTGCTGATCGATCCGTATACCGGCGAGCGGCTCCCGTACGACCGGTTCAAGGCCTCGGATATCGAGATCGATCATGTGGTCGCGCTCGGAGACGCCTGGCGCTCGGGCGCGTCCGAGTGGAGTGCCGAACGGCGCGAACAGTTCGCCAACGATGTCGGCAATCTGCTCGCGGTGCAGAAGCGGGCCAACCAGGACAAAGGGTCCAAAACTCCGGATCAGTGGCGGCCGCGCAACGCCTACTGGTGCGATTACGCCCGCCGCTGGGTGGCGATCAAATCCCGCTGGGGGCTCACCGTCCAGGCCACCGAGAAGAGCGCCCTGACGGAGATGCTCGGGACTTGTCCCCCTCCCGCATAGCGGTAACCGTGGGTATGCTCGGCTCTCATGGGCATTCCGGAAAGTGATGGCGCACAGATCGAAGTGGTTCGCGTGTTCACCGACGCGACGGGCCGATTCGGCAATCCGCTCGGCATCGCCCGCGCCGCCGATGTCGAGGGAGTCGATCATCAGGCCCTGGCCGCCCGGGTCGGATACAGCGAAACCGTCGTGGTGCGCGAACCCGAGAACGAGCGCACCAGCATGCGGATCTACACCCCGGCGGTCGAACTGCCGTTCGCCGGGCACCCCAGCGTCGGCACCGGCTGGTGGCTGTTCCTCAAGGGGCATCCGGTCTCGGTCATCGATGTGCCCGCCGGGCCGGTAGACGTCTCGGTCAGCGATGGTATGACGTGGGTGCGCGCCCGCTCGGAATGGGCCCCCGCCTTCACCTTTCACCAATTCGAGAGCGTCGAGGAGATCGCGACGCTGGACCCCGCCGACTTCCCCGAGGGCAAGCATTACGTGTGGGGCTGGAGCGATGAGGCGCGCGGTGCGGTGCGGACGCGAATGTTCGCCCCCGCCATGGGAATTCCCGAGGACGAGGCCACCGGCGCGGCGGCCATCGCCCTCACCGCCAACCTGCGGCGCGGACTGTACATCACCCAGGGCGAGGGGTCGCAGCTGTTCACCGAATGGGATTCGGACGGCTGGGTGCGGCTGGGCGGCCGAGTGGTCGAAGATCACCCGGTGGTCATCTAGAGGCAGGGTCGCCCCCGTCATCCCGGCGTGTCTTTGGCCGGGATCCACACCGGTCAGCGGATGCGCCGCAGGTGTGGATCCCGGCCAAAAGCGTGCCGGGATGACGAAGGGAGTGCTCAGCCCAGTGCGGCGGCGAAGCCCGCCGCCATTTCGGCGACCTGCTCCTCGGTGATGACGAAGGACGGGGAGATCTGGAGTGCGCCCTGACCGGCGGCGCGGCCCGAGATGCCGTGCGCCCGCAGGGTTTTCACGAACGGCATGGCCTCGGCGGGATCGGCGAGCTGGACCGCGGCGACCGCGCCCAGACCGCTGCGCACCTCGGCGACCCGGGGGTGCGCGGCCAGCGGCGCGAAATGCTTGTGCAGCAACCCTTCCAGGTTCTTGCTGGCATCGAGCAGGTTCTCGCGCTCCATGATGTCCAGGTTCGCCATGGCGGCGGCCGCGGCGGCGGCGTGACCACCGTAGGTGTAGCCGTGCCGGAACCAGGTACCGCCCGCGAAGAACGGCTCGGCGATGTGCGGGGCGATGAAGACCGCGCCCATCGGGATGTAGCCGGAGGTCAGACCCTTGGCGGTGGTCATGAGATCGGGTTGCAGATCGAAACGCGAAGAGGCGAACCAGGATCCGCCGATACGGCCGAAACCGGTGACCACCTCGTCGGCGACGAACAGGATGTCGTTCTCACGGCAGATCTGACGCACCTCGGTGAGATAGCCCTCGGGCGGCAGGTACACCCCGCCCGCGCCGATGATCGGCTCGGCGAAGAAGGCCGCGATGCGGTCCGCGCCGACCTCTTCGATGAGCGCGAGCAGGGCCTTGGCGTCATCCCAGCCAATGGTGCGGGCGTCGGGCATGAATTCGCCGTAGCCCTCGTGGTTGACCGGGATGCCCGCGAGCGAGGTGCCCGCCACGTGCATGCCGTGGTAGGCGCGCTGACGGCCCACCACGATGGTCTTACCCGGCTTGCCCTGCACATTCCAGTAGCGCCGGGCCAGCTTCACGGCGGTATCGATGCCGTCCGAGCCGCCGGAGGTGAAGAAGATCTTGCTGCCGGGTACCGGGGCGATACCCGCGAGCCGTTCGGCCAGATCGCGCAGCACCGGCGAGGCCAGGTCGCCGAAGTTCGAGTAGTGCGCGATATCGGTCAACTGCGCGGCAACCGCGTCGGCGATCTCGCGGCGACCGTGACCGACATTGGTGAACCACAGTCCGGCCGTGGCATCCAGGTACCGGGTGCCACCCTCATCCCAGATCTGAGCGCCGTCACCGCGCGCCACCACGAACGCCCCACCGCTCTCGACGGCACCCATATCGGCGAAGCCATGCCACAGCGAACCCATCCCGCACCTCCGTCACACCGACATCGACGGCCCCATCCCGGGCGCGCCGCACACCCCACCATCACACCATCACGACGGTGAGCAGCGCGAACGACCCCCGCCCAACCGGTTGGTCCCGTGCGGCGCACAACTCGGTCCGGGCCACCGCATCCGGCGGCCCGGCAGCGGTCGATCAGCCCGCGACCGCGAGGACGAGCATGTAGGCGGTGCCGATATCCATCACCAGATGCGGCACCACGGCCGTCGGACCGGTGCCGACCGGATGCGGGAACACATGGCGCAGTGCCCGCCGGGACCATGGCACCGCCATCACCACCGCGTCGATCGTGAAGAGCGCGGCCAGGGTGAGCATGAGCCAGGGCGCGGGACCGCCCGACATATGCATTCCGTGCTCACCGTGCCCGCCCATGGCGTACAACATCGCCCCGGCCGCCACCACGTGATAGCCGAACGCGGCCACACTCACGCTGCGCCACCGCACGATTCGCGCCGCCAGCAGCGCCGCGTACACCACCACCATGGCGGTCAGCACACCCCGCAGTGCCCGGGGATCGGCCGCCGCCGGGAACACCAGCATGGCCAGCATGACCATGCACATGAGCAGATGCGCCGCGTCCGATTCCTGATCAATCCCCCGAAACCCGCTGCCCGCCAAGATATTTCCCTGGCCGGACACACCCGGCCAGCCCACCATGGGTGCCGGGCCGGAATGCTCTCCCCACCCGTGCGCACGCTCCCGGCCCGACGCGGCGCTTCCCCGCACCGTCGCGTTGCCGTCACCCTCCCCCACCGCCGTAGCCGCACCGGCGTGCTGCACCGAGGCCAAACGCCCCAGCACAATCACCAGCGCAACACCGAACGCGGCCGCCACCACCCAGCGCAGCGCCGCATACTCTTGCACGAATTCCGCCACACCCCACCACCTCTCAGCGCGGAGTCCCGATCACCTCCATGGTGGCATCGAACTCCCCTCCCCGGCACTGCCTTTCCCCCGCCGAACCCCCGGCGCGTCACCGCCCCACGAATCCGAATCGCCGAGAACAACTCTCCGTCGGGCAACCATCCCCTCCTCATCCCGGCATGCCTTCCTCGTCATCCCGGCATGCTTTTGGCCGGGATCCACACCCATCAGTGCATGCGCCGACTGGGTGGATCCCGGCCAAGAACGCGCCGGGATGACGAGGGTTGGGCGCGCGGGGGTGAGGGCCACGCGCGAGACGGAGTCCCCGATTGGCACGTGCTACTCGCGCAAAATCCTCACATTTTCCCCACGGGCACCCCTGAATCGATCGCTAGCGTGGGGGCTATGCGGCAGGTGTGGGAGATGTGGGGTGGGGTGCTCATGGTGTGGGCGCTCGCGGTTCCGGTGCTGGTGGCCGGGGTTCGGGTGGTGTTGTGGTTGCGGCGGGGGCAGCCGCGGGCGGTGGCGTTGCGGAATACGTTGGCGGAGGCGGGAATTCTCATCGGGACGGTGCCGTGGGTCTGGATGATTCTGACGCCGACCGGTGGAGAGCGCGGTGTCAGTCTGAGGCCGTTGCGGGATCTTTTCGACACGCTGGGTGACGGGCCCGAACAGGCGGTGGTTCAGGTCGGGGCGAACATGATCGTTTTCTTGCCGCTGGGGTTGCTGCTGCCGCTGCGGCTGCCTCGCTTCGCGGGGGTCGGGCGCATGTTCCTGGTCGGTGCGGCGCTTTCGGCGCTGCTGGAAATCGCGCAGTACGTGCTCGACCTCGGCCGTGTTTCCTCGGTGGACGATGTCCTCATGAATGCGTCCGGCGCGGCTATCGGTGCGGCGCTTACCGGCCCCGTGTACAGGATTGCCGTTCGAGTTCAGCTCATGCGGAAGACCGGACCGCGCGGGCGAAACGGGAGGGAAGCGCCAGCGGGGATCAGGTAGGCGTGTTCGGTGCGGACGCGGAGCACATCGCACATGCCGTCGGTGATGATCAGGACCGGGGCCTCGGAGGGGAAGTCCTCGGCACGTTCGAGCAGGCGAATACCGGGTTGCAATATCGTGCCGCCACGGCCGCGTACGCGAACTCGCGAGGCGATGTCATCCACCGGCAGGTAACCGGCGTCGTGGGCGGCCGCGTCGCAGTAGATGACCCGAGCGCGCGGCACATCGCGGGCGCGGGCATAGGCGGCGATCGCGCCCAGGCCCTTGCCCATGAGGGTGGCGGACATGGAGCCCGAGGTGTCCAGGACCACGCCGAAGGTAGGCAGCCGGACCGATTCCTCCGGCCGCATCCACGCCGGGCGCGGGATATCGGGGGTCGAGGACTGGCGGCGGGAGGCACGCGCATAGCTGCGGCGCTTCTCGACGGCGGGAACGAATTCGTCGAACCACTGCGCCAATTGGGCATCCCACGGAAGCGGCGGCTGATCCAGGGCGCGGATCTCCTGCTCCAGACCGGCGGGCAGCAGACCACGGCCACTGGACAGGTGATAGGCCAGACCGTTGGCGAGCGCGCCCCGGTAATACTGATCCAGATCCACGTATCGGCCGGGAGCGCCGCCGTGCGGCAGTGGTTCGCCGAAGATATCGCCCTGCCCGCGCCCACGCAGGGTCGCCAGGCGGCGCATGCGACGCAGGTCTCCCGCGATGCGGTCGTAAATCTGTTCCGCCGAAAGACCTTTCAGCTCCGGGTCGTACAGCAGCCCCTCGGGCAGCTCCCCCACGCCCATTTCCACGAGCCAGCCGTTCACCACGTAATCGCAGGCGATATTGAACAGATAGTGATCCCGCCAGGCCGCCCGCTCACCGTGTCGCAGTGCGGCATGCAGCATTTCGTGCGCGAGAACGAATTTCCACTCCTCATCGGTGAGCGCGGCGAACGGATTGACATAGATCTCAGCGGCCTCGGCGTTCACCGCCGCGATCGAAATATCCCAGCCGCGAGCCACTTCCGCCTCGGCGACGATCTTCATTCCGGCGGCGAGCGCACCGAGCAACGGGTAGGAGGAGACGAACCAGTTCAGCGCGCGATCCCACGGCCGCAACACCTGCTGCTTACCGCGCGTGACATCACTACCGGCGATATCCAGGGCAGCCCGCGCGGCCTCGCTGATCCCGATCGCGAACTGCCTGCCGAAATCCTGATTCTTGGCGTTCTCAGCGGTGCCGATGAAGAAATCGGGGAGGTCCGGCTGCCGGTATCGCTCGGGAACCCCGGTGGGCCACCAGCGTTCGGCAAGCGCGACCTCGTCGGAGCCGCCGGGTGCGGACGGCAGATCCACCGGGGCACGGCCGACCTTCAAGGTCAGCAGGTACTGATCCACCACGGCGCAGCACGCCGCTCGATACACCGGATGCGGAGACAGCGGATCGTTGAGCCTGAGTTCGACGAGCACGTTCTCTTCCAGCACTCGCGCGGGCTTGTCACGCGGATCGGCGTGCCCGAAACCCAAGTGCAGCAGCAGATGTGCGAAATGCCAAGCCCACTCCTCCGGTTCGGCTCGCCGCTTCGGATTGAAAAAGACTGTGCCGGAACCGGATACCACCGCCCACACCTGCGGCGGGAGTTCCCCCTGAGCCTCGTACAACGCGCGCCGCGCCCAGCGGAACAGCGGGTTCTCGCACACCAGCGCCCACCCTGCGAGCATATTCGCGTGCCAGGGGTCCACTACCTTGCGGCGCTTGCGCGTAGATCGTCCCGCCATCGCTTACCGCCGCGCCGCCAGTCGCGGCAGATCCCGCGTGACCTCGACCAGGAACCAGGTCGGCAGCACCGGCACGCCGTCGTCATCGGCGGCGATCACCAGCTGTGCGCATTCCACCGAGATCTCCGCGAGCTCGGTGAGCATGCCCTTCGCCCGCAGCACAAAGCGTTTCAGCCCGGCGGAGGCGTGTTCACGCGATTCCGGCAGCTCCTTGATCAGGCGGGCGCGGAAGGCCTCGGACAGGAAGAACAGCAGATCGCGGTCCGCGGGCTCACGCGGCCAGCCCGCATCACCCTTGATGACCGCCTCCAGATCGAACGCGTGCCGCACCGTCTTGACGAAGGCGCGGAAGCCGGAAGCGTGTGCGGTGGTGAGGGTTCCGCAGGACAGCACCCACAGCGCGGTGTCCTCGATCCCATTTCCGTAGGAGTGCAACGCATCCGAGAGCATGTGCCAGCCGCGCGGGGTGGAGAACGGTTGCTCGGTCTTGGGTGGGGTGGCCCACAGGTGATCGGGGCGCTGGGTCAGGTACTCCACCACCCAGGGGTGAATATCGTTGTGCGCGGCCCACTTCAGCCAGTCGTCGACATCGGCGCGCAGGTGTACGTGCACCATGCGGTTCACCAGCGCCGAGGCCATGGGCCGGGCCAGCGCGTTATCGGTGGCGCGGTTACCGGCCCCGATCACCACCGATCCGGCGGGCAGCTCGTAATTGCCGACGCGGCGATCGAGAATCAGCGAGTAGAAGGATTTCTGCACCTCGGCGGGTGCGGCGTTGAGCTCATCGAGGAACAGACAGTAGGGCTGTTCGCGGGCGATCATCTCCGGCGGTGCGAAACGGCTGCGATCATCCACGATCTGTGGCACCCCGATGAGATCCTCCGGCGCGAGCTGGGTGCCGAGCAGGGTGACGCATTCCAGTCCGAGCGAATCGGCGAATGCCCGCACCAGCGAGCTCTTCCCGATTCCGGGCGCACCCCACAGAAATACCGGCCGCACCACCGCGACGTGCAGCAGCAACTCCGGCAACTGATCCGGGGTCACCGTGACAGTCGCTTCCATCGATCCCTTCCTGGATGTCCGACGAACTCCGAGGTTAGAACCGCGTCCATCGGGCTGGCCAGCGAATTTCCCGGCGACCACCGGGCAAATAGTTCCGACCAATCGGTATCGATAGCCTGGAGGCATGCGCATAGTGGTGGACGATCTGTCCGGATCCGCGGTGATCGGACTCCTGGAAGACCATGTGGCCGAAATGCTGGAGAACTCCCCCGAGGACAGCATGCACGCGCTGGACGTGGCCGCGCTGCGCAAGCCCGACATCACCTTCTGGTCGGTCTGGGAGGGCGATGAACTCGCCGGATGCGGGGCGCTCAAGGAGCACGATCCCGGCTTCGCGGAGATCAAGTCCATGCGCATGACCACGGCATTTCGCGGGCGCGGCGTGGCCTCGCTGCTGCTGCGGCACATCATGGAACAGGCCCGGGCGCGGGGATACACGAGACTGAGCCTGGAGACCGGGTCCGGGGATTTCTACGCGCCGGCGGTGCGGCTGTACGAACGCCACGGGTTCGAACACTGCGGGCCGTTCGCGGACTACACCGACGATCCGCACAGCGTATTCATGACGCGCGAACTCTGAATCAGCTGATGTGCGTTCGGCTTTCGCGCCAGAAGCGGGCGACCATACCGTTCAGGGCGAGCACCGAGGCGGCCAGGAAGGCGAAGACGATCGCCAGCAGCACCAGCTTGCCCGCCAGCTCCAGGTAGCCGGGGCCGCGCGGATCGATGAACGGGTACGGGTACCAGTCCACGATCGGCCCGCGAATCAGCGTGTACACGCCGTACAGCAGCGGGTAGATGAGCAGGCCGCCGATCATGCGGACCGTCAGCTTCACCGCGGGCGCGACAACCAGCAGCCAATCGGCCAGCATCACGATCGGAATGATGCGGTGCAGGACCGAATTGGTCCACTGGCCTTCCATCTGCACATCGATATTCGACAGCAGCAGCGCGTAGATGATGCCGGTGATCACCATGTACAGCACGGCTCCGCAGCGCAGCAACTGCCAGCGCCGGTCGCCCGGATCGCGCACGGCCCCGACCAGCAGCACCACCATGGCCAGCAGGTTGGACTGAATGGTGAAGTAGCTGAAGTAGTTCGCGTACGAGTACCCGGCGGTGTGGATATTGCGCAGCGGTCCGTCCAGCAGGGCGACCAGGGCGAGCACACCGAAGGCGAACCGCAACCCTCGAATCCACATAGGCGTCCCAGCTGTGGTGTTCATTGCCCGATGGTCGCATGCGACGGACCGGAAAGGCGGACGATACGCCGATACAGCACACTTGGGGCAATCACACCGGAGCGATATGCGCCACCGCGCCGAGCGGGCCGGGCAATGACTTCGCTACGCTTGACGGTGCAATGACCAGGACTGCCGCCACTTCTCGCGAGCTGCGTTCCCGCCTGGCCGACCTCTCGATCCGCGACGAACATCGGTTGCGTCGGCGTCTCGACCAGGTCCGCGGCGGTGACCTCACTCAACTCGAAACAGATATCGACGCCGCTCAGCGCCGCGTCGACGCCCGCCGCGCCGCCGTGCCCGAGATCCGGTACCCGGAGCAACTGCCGGTCTCCGCGCGCCGCGACGATATCGCCAAGGCCATCGCCGACCACCAGGTCGTGATCGTGGCCGGTGAGACCGGCTCGGGCAAGACCACCCAGATTCCGAAGATCTGCCTGGAGCTCGGGCGAGGTGTGCGCGGGACCATCGGGCATACCCAGCCGCGGCGACTGGCCGCGCGCACCGTGGCCGAGCGCATTGCCGAGGAACTCGGCGGCGAACTCGGTGATGTGGTCGGCTACACCGTCCGATTCACCGATCAGGCATCGGATCGCACGCTGGTCAAGCTCATGACCGACGGTATTCTGCTCGCCGAGATCCAGCGGGATCGGCTACTTCGCCGCTACGACACCATCATTATCGATGAGGCGCATGAGCGGTCGCTCAATATCGACTTCCTGATGGGATATCTGAAGCAGCTGCTGCCCAAGCGGCCGGATCTCAAGCTCATCATCACCTCGGCCACCATCGATCCGGAGCTGTTCGCCCGGCACTTCAGCGATGAGAAGGGCACGCCCGCACCGATTGTGGAGGTGTCGGGGCGATCCTTCCCGGTGGAGATCCGGTATCAGCCGCTCTCGCTGGAAGTTCCGCTCACCTCGGATGATTCCGATGACGAGGACACCCGGGTGGTGGATCGCGATCCCACCGACGCCATCGGGGACGCGGTGCGCGAACTGCTCGCCGAAGGTGACGGGGACATTCTGGTGTTCCTGTCCGGTGAACGCGAGATCCGGGACACCGCGGACACGCTGCGGGATATGCGATTGCCGCGCACCGAGATTCTGCCGCTGTACGCGCGGCTGTCGGCGGCCGAGCAGCACAGGGTGTTCAGTTCACATGCCGGGCGGCGCGTGGTGCTGGCGACCAATGTCGCCGAGACCTCGCTGACCGTGCCCGGTATTCGGTACGTGGTGGATCCGGGAACCGCGCGCATCTCGCGGTATTCCATGCGCACCAAGGTGCAGCGGCTGCCCATCGAGCCGATTTCGCAGGCCTCGGCGCGGCAGCGCTCGGGTCGCTGCGGTCGTGTCGCGGACGGTATCGCGATCCGGCTGTACTCCGAGGACGACTTCGAATCACGGCCGCAGTTCACCGAACCCGAGATCCTGCGCACGAATCTGGCCGCGGTCATCCTGCAGATGACCGCGCTCGGGCTCGGCGATATCGAGAGCTTCCCGTTCGTGGAAGCACCCGACAATCGCGCGATTCGCGATGGCATCGCGCTGCTCGAGGAGCTGGGCGCGCTCGCCCGGCGCACCGAGGACGCCGATCGGGCCGAAATCCCGGACGCCGGACTGGTTCTCACGCCCATCGGCCGGGAAATGGCGCAGCTGCCGGTGGATCCGCGCATGGCGCGCATGCTGGTCGAGGCCAATCACACCGGATGCCTGGCCGAAGTGCTGATCATCGTGGCCGCGCTGTCCATCCAGGATGTGCGCGAACGCCCGGTGGAATTCCAGCAGGCCGCCGACACCAAACACGCGCGCTTCAATGTCGACGGCTCGGATTTCCTGGCCTACCTCAAACTCTGGGACTACCTCGGCGAGCAGCGGAAATCGCTGTCCTCCAACCAGTTCCGGCGCATGTGCCGCGACGAATTCCTGCACTACCTGCGCATCCGCGAATGGCAGGACCTGCACGGCCAGCTCCGCACCATCACCCGCGGCCTCGGCTGGTCCACCGATACCGACCAATCCGCCGGCGGCACACCGCGATCCGGTGACGACACCGAACAGGCCGACTCCGGACGCCCCGAAGGCGGCCGCAGAAACCGCCGCGGCGGCGGCCGCGCAGGTGCCACTACATCCGGATCAGCGACAGACTCCGGGCGCTCGGATAGGGGCGGTTCCGAATCCCGTGCGGGGCAGGGGCAGCGGGCGTCAGGCGGGTCCGCGAGCGGTACCGGATCCTCCGGTGGTGCGGCGGATCGGCGACGGACCTCGGGCGGTGGCGACCTGTCCGTTCGGCTGGCGGCACAGGCGGCCGCGGCGGATGAGGCCATGCCGTGGGATGTGACGTCCATTCATCAGGCGTTGCTGGCCGGAATGCTGTCGCATATCGGGGTTCGCGAGGCCGAGAGCCGGGAGTTCCTGGGCGCGCGCAATGCCAAGTTCATGATCTTCCCCGGATCGTCGCTGGCCAAGAAGGCTCCGCGCTGGGTAATGGCTGCCGAGTTGGTGGAGACCTCGCGGTTGTGGGGCCGGACGGCCGCGCGAATCGAACCCGAATGGGCCGAGCGGCTCGCCGGGGATTTGGTGAAACGCACCTACTCCGAACCGCACTGGTCGTCCAAGCGGGGTGCGGCGCTGGCCTATGAGCGGGTCACGCTGTACGGGATTCCGCTGGTCACGCAGCGGCGGGTGGACTTCGGGCGGATCGATCCGGAGCTCGCACGGGAACTGTTCATCCGGCACGCGCTGGTGCAGGGCGAATGGCAGACGCGGCACGAGTTCTTCGAGCGGAATCGCGAATTGCTGGACGATGTGGCCGATTTGGAGCATCGGGCGCGGCGGCGCGACATCCTGGTCGACGATCAGGTGCTGTTCGATTTCTACGACGGTCGCATTCCGGCCGATGTGGTGTCGGTGCGGCATTTCGACAGCTGGTGGCGCAAGGCGCAGCGGCAGGATCCCGCGCTGCTGGACTTCACCGCCTCGACCGTGGTCAATGACGATGCGGCACTGCTGGATCCGACCTCGTACCCGGACAGCTGGCGACAGGGTGAGCTGATCTTCCCGCTCACCTATCAATTCGAGCCCGGCAACGCCGATGACGGTGTGACGGTGCACATTCCGGTACCGCAATTGGCGCATGTGCGCGCGGTGGGCTTCGATTGGCTGGTGCCGGGTATGCGCGAGGAGCTCGCCACCGCGCTCATCAAGACGCTGCCCAAACAGCTGCGCCGACTGGTCGTGCCCGCACCCGATTTCGCGAATGCCGCACTGGCGGCGCTGACTCCGCGCGCGGAGCCGCTGCGCACCGGGCTGGCGCGCGAGCTGTCCCGGCTGGGGTCGGTCACCATTGCACCCGCCGATATCGATCCGGCGGCACTGCCCGATCATCTGCGGGTGACCTTCGCCGCCACCGACGGCGCGGGCGCCATCGTCGATCGGGACAAGAGCCTGGCGGCGCTGAAAACCCGTCTCGCACCGCAGGTGTCGAAATCGGTGGCGCGGGCGACCGCCGCCGCCGAACGCGCCCCGGCCGCGGTGTGGACCTCCGAATCGCTCGGCACGCTGGAACCGACGGTGCGCCGTCAGGTCGGCGGGCAGACCATAACCGGTTATCCCGCACTGGTTTCCGAGGGTGACGGCGTCGCGGTGCGGGTGCTCAGCTCACCCAATGAGCAGGCCGCCGCCATGCGCACCGGTACCCGCACGCTGCTGCTCAACGCGCTGCCCACCTCGGCGCGTTCGGTGACCGCGGCGCTGCCGCCCACCGATCGCCTTGCGCTGAGCCAGAATCCGTACGGTTCGCTGGACGCACTGCTGGAGGACTGCCGCGCCTGCGCCGCCGATGAATTGATCGCCAAGAACGGCGGTCCGGTGCGCAGCCCCGAGGAGTTCAAGACGCTGGTCGACAAGGTGCGGCCGAATTTCACCGGAACCGTTGCCCAGACAGTGCGTTTGGTGGTTCCGGTGCTGGCGGAGGCGCATCGGGTGCGCGCGGCGCTGGCCGATACCCGCGACCGCGAAGCCGCCCAGGACGTCACCCATCAACTCGACGATCTGGTCTTCCGCGGCTTCGTCTCCGAATGGGGCAGTACGCGTTTGCGCGAACTGCCCCGCTATCTGGAGGCCGCCCGGCTGCGCCTGGAAGCGCTCCCCGCCGCGGCCAATCGCGACCGCGCGGGCATGGCCGAGTTGGACCGCGTGCACGCCGCCTACGACCGCCTGCTGGAACTGCTTCCCGAAGGCCGCCGCAATGGCCGCGATATCCTCGAAATCTGGTGGATGATCGAGGAACTCCGCGTCAGCCTCTTCGCCCAGCAGCTCGGCACCCCCTACGCCGTCTCCACCAAACGCATCGAGAAGGCGATCGACGCCGCCCGTCGGCCCCCGGCCAAGCGCTGACCAACGCCGTGGAGTATCCGGGCGCTCCTCGGAACCCTGCGCGGCGGTTCGATATCCAACCGTTCGTGCCCACCTGCTTTTGAGCAGGTGGGCACGAATTCGTTTGGTGGCGGAGGGGTTATCCGTCAGTCGGCGGCGGTCGCGCCCACCGCGTTCTCGGCGCGGTGTTTGCGGAGCGAGGCGATCTCCTGCTCGAAATCCTCGGCGGAACTGAAGGATCGGTACACCGAGGCGAAGCGGAGGTAGGCGACCTCGTCGAGATCGCGCAGCGGCCCGAGGATGGCCAGGCCGACCTCGTGACTGGGCACCTCGGGAGAGCCCTTGGCGCGCACCGCATCCTCGACCTGCTGGGCGAGCAGGTTGAGAGCGTCGTCATCGACCTCGCGGCCCTGGCAGGCGCGGCGCACACCGCGCACCACCTTCTCGCGGCTGAACGGTTCGCTCACGCCGCTGCGCTTGACCACCGACAGAATCGCGGTTTCGACCGTGGAGAACCTGCGCCCACACTCCGGACAGGCACGTCGCCTTCTGATGGCGCTGCCTTCTTCGGCCTCACGCGAGTCGACCACCCTCGAGTCTGGGTGGCGACAGTACGGGCAATGCATCCGGGGGATCCTTCGTCGGGGCCTGGGCTCCTCAGCAACCTCGAGGATACCCGGACCGAAGGAGTCACCGCGCGTCCGCCCGGGTGAGCGGCCGCAATCAGGTGGTCAGCTGCCATTGCGCGGTGAGATCGCCGAGCAGATCCGGGAGCCTGCGGAGCAGTCGGCCGGATGCGAGTTTATCCGTAAACGGTTCCGCCAGAATAGGTCTCGCGACAGGCTGGTTCGCGGACAACTCCAGATAGCGCGGCAGCAGGTCGTGGGTGATGTAGTTCCAGCGCGTGTCGCGATCGGCCCAGTTGAAATCGGGCAGCGGGGTGCGCAGGGACATACCGCCCGCGGTGATGGTGGTGGGCGCGAACACGCCCGGGGCCAGCACGCCCGGTACGGCCGCTTTGCCCGCGACGGTGCTGACATAGGTCATGACCCGGCCCATGGCACCGCGCCCGGACGAGGTGACATCCCACTGGTCGGCGATGATCTGGTTCTGTTCGCGATCGGTCATGCGCAGTGCGGCATCGGCCAGTCCGGCCGGATCACCGTGGTCGATCTCACGCCAGGCGGTGACGGCGTTCTCATCGAGTACGCCCGCCCGGTACATCTCCTCGACCCCGGCCAGACCGGCGGCGGCATACGCCTCGTGCATGGGCACCTGGTCGATGAAGATGTGCTTCTGCATGATCATCAGCCGGGTCTGGTACCAGTTCAGATCGTCGGCGGTGAGTCGCTCACCCTCGGTGCCGAGCGTCTTGATATCGGCGGGCAGCAGATCCAGCAGTTCGGCGGGCGTGCCGCGCAGCAGATCGGCGACCGCGCCGCCCAGCTGATGTACGCCCGGCACGCTCACGATATCGGCGACATCACCCATATCGAAGAAGCCGGAGGCGAAGGACCCGCCCGCCAGCCCGGCCAGCCCGACCCAGTAGTAGTCCGGATGCTCGTTATTGAGCCGCAGGTAGTTCACGTACACCTGTACGAAGGTTCGCGAATTCGCGGGCACGCCGCGCGCGGGATCCCAAGCGCCCAGGTCGATATCGGCATTGCGGGTCGCGACCGTCAGCCAATACTGGTGCAGCAGAGTCGCATACCGTTGCGGCGCGACACCCGCCGCGCGAGCCTGATCCAGCGCACCCCGCAGCTGCTGCGGATCGAGCGGCAGCGCGGGATTCAACCCACCCCCGCCCGCACCGTCCCCATTGACGGACGGCAGGTCCAGATATGCGGCATAACCGGATTCGGCCTGCGCCGGAATCGCGACGAACCCGAGGACCAGCGCGATCAACGCACCCAACAACATGCCCAGCCGAAGCAAAGCTCTCGCACGGAATGGTTCGGCCACCCCGGCATGCTCGGCATGAGCGAGTCGCGTATCCCCAACGACATCGCGCACCACGTCGACTCGGCCGCGCCGCCCGGCATCCGAAGTTCGTGAATCTCGGCGTGTTCGTACGGATTCGCCGTTCGGTTGATGTGGTGCGTGCACGCCTGCCCGCGTGCGGGCGGTGCCCTGCGCCATGGTGTCCCCTTGCGATACACGCCGGTCCACCCGGGGCCGGCGTGACTGTAGCCTGTGTCACATTTGGGGCACCGTAGCAACGCGTTTCAGTTTTCAATCTGCATTTCCGGCCAGTCCGACTGGCCGGGCATCCCTATCGATTGGGCGGCGACTACCCAACGGGCCGTTGGCTATCGCGCGGCGACCGCGCTCGCAATCTCGTGGCGACCGCACCGCCATCCCCTGTGGTGCGGGCCGGATCCGGAGCGCGGTGAGGGCATCGGATCAGTGCGCGGGCGCGGGCGCCACATCGACGACGGAGACCGTCTGCGAGCCGAATTCGCCGGCGCGCAATTGCGCCAGGGCGATCAGGCCGACGACCGCCATCGCGGTCATCAGGGCGGTGAGCGCGATGGCGGCGAAGCCGATCTGCGCGCGCTGTACGCGGTTGAGCGGATGAATACCGCGGGCGGGGCCGGCCGGACGGCGTGTCACCACGTGCGGGCGCCCGGCGCGCGCGTGTTCACGACTGACGGGCAGTACCCGAGCGCGGCAGGGCCGCCGGTCCGCCGCGGCCTGGCGGGCCACCGCGTCGACCCGCTCCGGAGCGCGACTGCCACGCAGCTCCCAGGGAATGCTGTCGAAGCCGAAATCGCTTCCAATGGTGTCGAATTCGCTGATCACAGTGCTCATCGAAGAAACCTCCGGGGTTGACCTGCCGTATGACTCTGGACGGTTGACTCGCTCATGTGTTCGAAGAACTGATGTTCGAATTTCTACCACGTTCGACCGACAATGTCGCGTATTCGCGCGACATGCGTCGAACAGATGTTTGATCAGCCGCGAGTCTCGGTCTACAGTCGAGGCACGAGATCTCCGGACGTGCGGCGCGAGTCGCCTCGGAGGCCAATTCCGGTGAGACACAGCGGTGAACGGAGGACTGCGGCGGTGAGCGAACACGGCGCTGTGGAGGGTGACAACGGTCCAGCCGACCAGATCGGGGATGGAGCCGAAGCATCCGGTACGGGGACGGATCTCACCGTCCGCCAGCGCAAGGTGCTAGAGGTCATCCGTAGCTCGGTGAGCGACCGCGGTTATCCCCCCAGCATTCGGGAGATCGGTGACGCCGTCGGCCTCACCTCGACCTCCTCGGTGGCGCATCAGCTACGCGCCCTGGAACGCAAGGGCTATCTGCGCCGGGATCCGAACAGACCCCGGGCGGTCGATGTGCGCGGGCTGGACGAGACCGCATTGCGCGCCAGTTCCGGTGTGGCGCAGTTGCGTTCGGTCACCACCGAATCGGACGGTACGGGCGATCACCCGATCCCCACCTATGTGCCGGTACTGGGCCGGATCGCGGCCGGTGGTCCGATACTGGCCGAGCAGGCGGTGGAGGATGTGTTCCCGCTGCCGCGCGAATTGGTCGGTGAGGGTTCACTGTTCCTGTTGAAGGTCGTCGGTCAGTCCATGATCGAAGCCGCCATCTGCGATGGCGACTGGGTGGTCGTGCGCCAGCAGAATGTGGCCGACAACGGCGATATCGTCGCCGCCATGATCGACGGTGAGGCCACCGTGAAGACCTTCAAGCGCACCGGTTCCCAGGTGTTGCTGATGCCGCACAACCCGCTGTTCGAGCCGATTCCGGGCAATGACGCCCAGATTCTCGGCAAAGTCGTCACGGTCATCCGCAAGGTCTGACCGTGCCGGGTTGCCGTGACCCGGCGCCCGCCCGCAGACCGGGCGCCGGGTCACGACAATCTCGGATGCGACGGGTTCAACTCCCGACGCCGGTCCACACCGCGCGAGCTCCCGAGTCGCCGACCCGATAGGTCTGCACCATGGCCGCCGATCCGGCCGCCACCGCGAGCACCGCCACCGCGACGAGCAGCGCTCGTCCCAGCGGTTTGCCGCGTCCCTCACGCACCTGTGCCAGCACCAGTAGTGCCGCTGTAATCAGCAGGGGGACAACGAAATACAGCATCTGCCCGCCCAGGTGAGCGTGCTGATCGATCCGTGGCGGTGAGCCCAGTCGCTTTTGCAGCCACTCGCCCGCCTCGATGGTCAACGGCGTCAGCGCCGTCACCAGCGCCGCGAGCGCGGCGGTCGGCCAGATGAAACGCCTTCTGGCCGCGGGCCATACCCCGCATACGATCAGCAGTACCGCGGTCAGCGGTACCAGGACGACAATGCCGTGCACGAGTAGTACGTGCACGGGCAGGCCGTGAAATGTCCACATATTCCGGCACCCTCGATTCGCGATCCGCTGGTACCAGAACCACGTATCGGGACCGAATGCGGTTCGGCCGCGGCCTCACCCCTCGGATGCGCGCGCCCGATGGCGCGGAATCAGAACTGTTCGCTGGGTGCGGGTACGTCCTCGACCGGGCGGATCGGCTCGCGAGTCATACGCTCGGTCGGGGCGGAGGTCTCCAACCGCGAGATGAGCATGGTGGTTTCCAGGTCGGCGGGCCGTTCGGGGACCGCCGAGAGCAGTACGGTCTGTTCGTTCGCGCTCGGCGGGGTCGGTTCCGGCGGCGGGACCGGGCGCAGGAAGCCCAGCATTTCGTACTGCGCGCCGATGGTCATGGCGGCCGAGGTCTTGTCCTGGGAGATGAAGCCCTGATTAGGGCCGATGACCCGGCGCAGCGATTCCAGCCAACGGTGATCCAGCACCCGGCAGTCCGCCCAGGGGAAGTACTCGAGGCCGGTGCGGAGGTAGAAGCGGTCGCCGATCCGGCCCAGGCGCAGCAACTCCAGCAACCAGGCATCGATGCGATTGGGCTGGGCATTGCGGTAGATCCGGGTGAAGGGTTCGACGGTTGCCGCGGCGAACTCCCCGAAGGAGTTCAGCAACTCTGCCGGAAACTCATCGACCCTGACAAAACCGACCACATCAAGACCCTGCAACTGCTCCGGAAGTTGCGCGGCAAGCCTGCGCTCGTCATGCAGTTTGAACTTCCTGTTGATGTCCTCGGTGCGCATTTGTCTCCGATTTCCCGCCTCTACTGCCGGGAACCCTAGCATGAACCCAACCGTTTCAAACCAAGTTGGTCAGCTGGCCAATTCATGCTTTACTCGCACCTCCGCTATGTACCCGCAACCCATTTGCGCGCTGCGCTCGACGGTGTTCGTGGTCGAGAGCGATCAGGGGCGATAGCGCCCGGCAATGATTTCGCCCTGGGTGCGCAATGCCGGATTCGCGGTATCCCAATAGTTGCCGTGCGCCCACGGATCGATCGGGAGTTCGCGCAGTAACGGCAGGTCGAGCGTCGCCCCCGAGGAGCCGAAAACCGTTGCGCCGAAATCGGGATCGGTCGGATCGACCCCGTGGACGAAATGGCCGAGTTTCGGAATCGGGTCGGCCGGATCCGCCGTTGCGAAGACGTGCTCGCGATTGTGCGCGGGATCGACGCCGTCCAAACGCAATTCGACGGCGCGATCGACTTCCACGCCCGGACTGCCCACGAAGATCACATTGTCGGCCGCGATGGAATTGCCGTGACTGGCGGCCACACCAATTAACGTACTGCCGTAACTGTGCCCGATAACGGTGTTATTGGCGGGCATCGCATCATGGGTCGCGCGCAAACCGTTCTCGAACAGATCCAGTGCGGGAGCGCCGTCCTCGGCGTAGCCATCGTCGAGCGCGCTGCCAAGCACGGGCGGCGCGGCATAGCCGTACCAGGCGATCACCGACGTGCGCTCCGCCCGATCGGCCCGGCCGGCCGCATCGAGCAATGCTCGCGCCCGGACCACGCCCGTACCGATGCCGGCCAGCGGTGAGGCGGTGCCGGGCACGAAGGTCGCGATATTGCTCGCGGCATCCGGATTGTTCAGGGCGATCGCGCCCCGTCCGCGATCGTCTACGCCGAGCAGAAATCTCGGCGGGCCACCGGATTCGATGTGCGCGGCAGCGACGGTCACCGCCGTGTAGTCCGCGAGCCGGGCGCGAATCCGCTGCCGCTGCTCCTCCCACCGCCACAGCACATGCCAGTCGTGCGCGGTATCCGGCAGGTTCGTACGGTCGGCCCAGCCCGGATGCAGGGCGTCGATCGCGCTCAATTCGGCCGTCGCGGCGGTACGCAATCGGCCCAGATCGACGCGATTGTAGAAATCGCGCGCCACCGCGGGCAGCCCGTCCCGATTCCCGATCAGCGGATCGAACGCGAACAGCGCGTCCTGATCGGCTGGCGAGAGCGAATCCCACAGCTGCGCAAGCGCTTCCGGATCCTCGGGCAGGAAGGCGTTCCCGTCGAGGATCGCCCGCACCCGCTCATCCATCGCCCCGCCCCGCGGATCCGCGCGCAGCGCGACCAATGCCGACACCGCGGCGACGAGTCGAGCCCCGATCCGCTCATCGGTCTCCCCCGCCACGTCGAGCAACGGCGTCAGCCGGGCATGCAGTGCCGCCGCCTTCGCCTCGAAGCACGCCTGCAATACGAGATCCAAAGCGGCATTACCGGTATTGGCCTGCGGCGCGGTGACGCTCCCATCCTCACCGACCACGCACCCGTTGGCGGCGGCATCGCTCTCGATCTCACGAACCAGCGCACAGACATGCGCGAGCGCGGCAGTGTCGGCGAGCGCATCGGCGATATCGGCAATGGCCGCGCCAATATGGTTGGCGCTCAGCTGCGCCGCCATCGCACGCAGTTCTCCCGCGGTGGCCGCCGCACCCCGCCACCCGAGAACAGTCGCATCAACCTGTCGCCCGACCTCGTGCATAGCCGCGACACACCGCAGATTCGCCTCGACCACGGCATCACTCGCCACTCCAGCGACATCCGGGTGCCAGCCCCGAACCTGCGACATCGTGACTCGCGCCAATTCCCTCCCTCCTCACCGACCAATATTTGAACGGGTGATCGAGCTAGGGCGATCCGCGCATGTAGCTGTCGAGTTGGGAGCCGAGCGCGGCGTCCACTTCCTCGTAGGACTTCACGCCGTGCTCGACCACGCCCGATAGCGCGGTCAGGCGTTCGGCGAGTTCGCGTAGCGCTGCCGCGATGGGGGCACCCGCTCCGGCGGCGGCTGTGCCGATGGCGGAATTCGGCATGGCCGGGCCGACTTTCGCGATCAGGTCGACCGGATCGATCGCGGCGATGGTCTCGGCCTCCACGCGGACGGCGGCTGCCATGGCGCGCAGTGCGTCCAGGTCGGCGCGCAGTAGATCCCCCATGAGCTCCCCTTCGTCGAAGCTCAACGATAGGACTCGAACCTCGGCCGCGGACTGGCGAAACCGATTATGTGGATAAACAGTTCGCTATCCACAGGGTGGGGCGATGGTGGTTCGTCGGTCGAGGGGGTACTTGATTCGCGCGTGGATCCCGGCCAAAAGCACGCCGGGATGACGGGGGGGGGGACGGTGTCTAGACCGATTCGCGGTCGCGGCGGGCGGCTTCGCGGGCCAGGGAGCGGTCGCGTTGTTCTTCGAAGCGGATCACGTCCTTGGCCAGTTGGTCGAGGTGGGTGGCCAGTTCCTCGCGGATGCGGTCGCCGCGGGGGGTGAAATCGGTGCGGTCGAAGATGTTCCATTTGCGTAGGACGGGGAGGAGGACCTCGTCCAGGTGCTGGCGGAGGTCGTAGATGCCGTGTTTGGCGAGCAGGACGCTGTTGCGGCGGAAGTCGGGCATGCCCGCGCCGGGCATTTTGAAGTTGAGGATGACTGCCGCGATCGCTTCGAGGGCGTCGTCGGGGACCAGGTCCAGGGCCGCGGCGCAGATATTGCGGTAGAAGACCATGTGCAGGTTCTCGTCGGTGGCGATGCGCGAGAGCAGGCGATCGGCGATCGGATCATCGCAGACCTTGCCGGTATTGCGATGTGAGACCCGGGTGGCCAGCTCCTGGAAGGTCACATAGGCGACGCCGGGCAGGACGCTGTGATCGCCGGTGCCGGTGGGGTCGTCGACACCCTGGCCCATGCAGATCATGCGGGCGTTCTCCAGTGCGACGGGGTCGACGCCGCGGGTCACGACCAGGTAGTCGCGGATGGCGATGCCGTGCCGGTTCTCCTCGGCGGTCCAGCGGTCCACCCAGGTGCGCCAGGCGCGGTCGCGGGAGAAGGAATCGGAGATCAGCCGGTGGTAGGAGGGCAGATTGTCCTCGGTGAGCAGGTTGGTGATCATGGCGGCGCGGGCGAGCGGGCTGAGCTTGGATTGCTCGGGATCCCAATCGATTCCGCCCATGGCGGCGAAATTGCGGCCTTCGTCCCAGGGCACGTAATCGTGCGGATGCCAGGCTTTGGCCAGCGATAGGTGCCGGTTGAGATTGTCCTCCGCCACCGGCTCGAGTTCACGCAATAGATCCTGCGAGGTCATGGATTTGCCCACGGTCGTGGTCCTGTCTTTTCCCGTTGACGGCCGAATCCCTTGTCCGCGAGCCTACCCGGATCGGGCGTGGGCGCCAGGTACGGCGAACAAGACGACCGTTATGTAGCCATCCGCCGTCGAAATATCCGATCCCGCAGCCGCGGTCGCGGCGCGAGCCAGGCCGATACCTCACCGTGCACGACACGCTGATTGAATTCACCGATCTCCCGAATCGCGGCCCGCGCGTCCGGGAGAATATCGGCGGCCGCGTGGAATACGTGAATCGCTCTGTCCCACACCTGAACCCGGCATTCTACACCCGCCTCGGCGCAGCACCGAGCGAGTTGATCGGCATCGGCGCGCAACACTTCGGTGGAGCCGACCTGAATCAGCACCGGCGGCAGACCGGTGAAATCGCGATTGACCGGGGAGAGCATCGGATCCAGTTTGCCGTCCACCGCGATACCCCAGGAGGCCGGAATCGCCAGCGCCTCGGCCGAAAGCAAGGGATCGATCGCATTGTTCGGGTGCGTGAGCTTCTCGGTGGAGTCCAGATTCGCCCACGGGGCGATGGCGACAATGCCGCCCGGGATGGGCAGCCCGCGATTACGCGCCTCCAGCGCCGTGGTGAAGGCCAGGCCGCCGCCCGCCGAATCACCGGCGAAGATAATGCGTTCCGGTTCGAAGCCTTCGTCCAGCAGATATTGATACGCGCGGACCGCGTCCTCGATGGTCTCGGTGAGGTGCGCCCACGGCATCTGCCGGTAATCCACATTCAGCAGCGGCATCCCGCTCTCGCGGGCAATGCGCGCCACGATCCGCCGATGGGAATTGAGCCCGCCCGCGATGAAGACGCCGCCGTGGAAGTAGAGGATCGCGGCATCCTGAACACGCTGCGGGTCAACGGTATTGGCATTCCACACCCATTCGGCGCGGAATCGGTCGAACGCCACCGCTCGCCGCCGGGTACCGCGCGGCGGAACCAGCACCCGCGCCAGCGGATCGGCCAGCTCGACGGGTGCGAATATCGCGGTCCGGCCGTGCACCGGCCGCAGTCGACTCAACCACACGAGGCCGTTCACTCCGCGCCGAAGCGTGTTGTACGACAACGGATGTGCGATACGCAACGGCAAGCTCGCGGGCCCGCACATCTCGATGGTGACCGTATCCACCGTTCGGTCGCCTCCGGCACCCCTGGTCTGCGCGGTCATCAACGACTCCTCCACAACGAACGCACCCGGCGTCGATGCCGGACACTCTCGCCAGATTACATTGTCTCAGACAGTTGGTCGAGCGCGGATCGCGCGCCACCGACCGATCCGCCGCACTACTTCGCCGGGCCGGGCTGGGCGGCAGGCAATCCCGCCAGGGCACCGTCCTGACCCGCACCGGTCTTGCTGCCGATGTCCTTGTACCCGAACACCTTCCATTGGCCGCCCACCTTCATCAGGTCGACGTACTCGGTCACCGATCCGGTGGTCGGCGCGGCCTGCCCGGGCGCTTTGCCGGTCAGCTTCACCACCGCGAGCATCCGGATCAGGGTGTCGTTCTGGCTGATCACCGCCGCATCGGACACCACGCCGGTCATGCTCGCATCGGATTCCGCGAGCAGACTCAACAGCGCCTTGGTCTGGCGCACCTGCTCCTTCAGGGTGTCCGTGGTGGCACCGGTCATGGCCGCGTTCCACTTGGCCATACCCTTATCGTTCACCGCGTCCACCGTGTAGGCCGTGGCCAGGAAATCACCGCCGACCTTCAATGCCGCCGCCTGATCCGCCGCCTGCCCATCCGCCGCCGCGACACCGTGCCGCAGCCCGTCTCGCGCATCGGCGAAATGCCATGCGCCGAAACCCAATCCACCGGTCAGCAGCAGAACCACCGCTGCCACACCGAGCACGGCGGGGAGACCGACCCGATCCCCGATGCGAATCCGCCCACGCCTGGATGGGGCACTTGCCGCAACCTCGACCGCCCCGGCACCGACCTCGGCTTCATCGTCAACTGACACCGCGCTCCCGGAATCACCCTGCGGCGCAGCCGATAACCGCGCACTCGCGCCGGGTATCTCGTCGCGATCGGCCAGGCCGTCCACCGGGATCGGCGAATCCGGCACTGCTCGCGATGCGGCAGTCGGCTCGCCCGCTGCAGACTCGGTTGCCGAGGTCGGCGGGTTCTCTGCTGTCGTCATGGAATTCGTTCCTTCGCCTCAGCGCGGCGTCTGGTCGGGTGTGGGTGCGGGCGCGGGCGGTGCGGCCGGGGTGGGTGGGAGGCCACCGGCCGGGCCGTAGCTGGAGACCTTCCAGTCGCCGTTGATCTTGCGCAGGTCGACCAGGGCGGAGCTGTAGGTGGTGCCGGGGTCTTTGGCGTCCGGGTCGGTGCGGCCGGTGGATTCGATGACGGCGAGCAGGGTTACGGCGTCATCGTGTTGGGCGACGACACCGACGTCCTGCACCGTGCTCGCCATTTCGAGGTGGGCCTTGACGAGTTTGTCCAGCACCGTGCGCCATTGGGCGAGCTGGTCGTGCATGGAGTCGGTGGTGCTCGCGACCACCGCGCTGTCCCAGCGGTCCAGACTGGCGTCGTTGACGGTGAACATGGTGGTGAGGAAGGTCGATCCGGCCTTGGTCGCGGCGTCTCGGTCCGCGGCGCGGGACTGCGAGACGCTCACCCGATCGGCTGCCTCATCGCGCGCGAGTGCGAGGTAGCCGCAGGCGGCAGCGCTGCCGCCCAGCACTATCGCCGCGGCGGTACTCGCGGCGACGACGCGCCGCTTGGTCAACTCGATCCGCCGGTCGCGCCAGGATCGTTGGCCAACTGGCTTTTTCGGTGTGTCCTTCATGCTGTCGGACTCCTAACGCGGCGGTGCGGGGGCGGTGGTGGGGACGACCGGGGGTTGGGTAGCGGACAGATCGGCGCGCAGGGCCTGATCACCGCGCCCGGAGTCGACCGCCTTCCAGCTGCCGCTGTCGCGCGAAAGCTGTACCCAGACCGCCGAAGTCGTCTTCACCGGGTCGGGGGTCTGGAAGTTCTGAGTGCTCTCGTCGATGCGCGCGATCACCCGCACCCCGTCGCCCTGCCGCACGGTGCACGCCGCGTCGGAGACGGTGGCGGTCTTGCGCAGCTTCCCGGCCTTGATCAGCTCGGTATTGTCCTGTGCCACTTTGGGAGTGGCGAAGTAGTCATGTACCGGACCGGCGGTGAGGGCGGCCATGCCGACCGTCCAGTCGTCCGGCTTGCGATAGTCGAAGTTATTGGCCGCCAAGAGGAAATCGGTTCCGGCCTTGATGGCGGCGGTACAGTCGGCTTCCCGGTGCCGATAGTCGGCGAGGGTGTTCTCCAATGCGTCGTTCCGGCCGGACAGCTCCCAGTTCCGGTACGACATCACCCCCACCGTCGCCACCACCAGCAGCAACCCGGCCACCAGCCCGAGTACGGGAATCGGAATTCCCTGCTCGCTCCATTGTTTCCAGCGCGAACGCATTATTTCCCCATCTAGTGCGGTATGTCGACGAGCACCCGGAAGCCCTTGCCGTCCGGGAAGGCGGCGAGCAGCCCGTCCATGGTCTTGTTCAGATCCACGTACGAGTTCTCCACCGGATCGAGCAGATACGGCCGCAGCACCTCGAGCGCCGGACCGCCCTTGCCGATGAGCGTGGTCAGATACGCCATCAGCCGCTGACCGAGCGCGATGAACGGAATCACCTGCTGCCCACCGCTTTCCTCGGTGATATCGATGAGCTGATCGAGCAGCACCGGCAGTTCCGGCAGCAGGGTGCGCCCGAGCCGGTCGGCACTCGAGCGCAGCAGTTCGAGCTTCTGCCCCGACGATTCCGAGGCGGCCCCGGCCAGGAACCCCACCAGTCGCTGAATGAGTTCCCGGTTCTGCCGCAGCGTGGTCGCGAACATGCCGCCGGAGTCGACCAGCTTCTCGATGCTCGGCCCGACATCCTCAATGGCGACATCCGCGCCCTGCAGGATGGTGTTGATGGCCTCCGGATCGATCTGCGCCAGCACCGATTGCACCCCGCCCAGCGCGCGGGCGATGGTGAGCGGCTGCACCACCTGCCCGGACGGCACCACTCCCCCGTCCGGAAAATACGGCCCCGCAGTGGATTTGGGCGCGAAGTTGATGTACTGCTCGCCGACCGCGGACAGATTCGCCACGGTCACCTGGGAATCCATCCCGATGCGATAGTCGGATTTCACCGAAAGCCGGGCCAGCACACCGCCTTCGGATTTCGCCAGCGTGACCACCTTGCCGACCTGGAGGCCGTTCAGGGTCACCGGCGAGGTCTGCATCAGACCGCCGGAACTGGGCAGCAGCACCGAAAGCGAATAGGTGCGCGCCCCGGGCCGGAATCCGAAGACCCCGTAGGTCAGGTAGAGCGTGGCGCTCACCGCCATGAGCACCATGGCCAGCGCGGACACCAGTAGTTTGCGAGTCATCGCACCAGCCCCACCAATTTCAGTATCGGATTCACCCGATCGCGGAACGCCTGATCATTGGCCGCGATGATGCGGGCATCGGCCTCCGGATCACCGGTGAGCAGTTCCGGCGCGGTACGCGGCGCGATATCGGTGATCACCAGCGAGGGCAGACCGCGCGCGGACAGGAATGGCACGATCTTGTTCTGTAGCAGCGCATCGACCGCGGCCAGCGTGCGCGGCACCTCATTGGGCGTGGCGATTATCGCCTGCGCCAACGGGGTCCACACATCCAGGAATCGGTTGATGCGATCCACCCGCTTGCCGACCTGCGGATTGGCCTTGTCGACCAGGATGTCACCGGCGTACGCGGCCAACTCGCTGATGGAATCGACGAAGTACATGATGTCGGGCAGCACCTGCTGTACCACACCCAACAGCACCGGGGCCTGATCGAACACGAAGCGCCACACGTCTTCCGCCTGTCGGAAGGTGTCCAGCGCCGCGGTCGCGTTGTTCAGGATCGCACTCAACTGCCCCGTGCTCGCCCCCATGCGCTCGATGGTCACCGAGAACTTGGCCATGAATTCCCGGAAGTCCCCGGTATCGGCCGGGAACGCCTGATTCACGCTGGTGACGAAGCTCTGCACGAACGGGACATTGCCGCCGGTGACCCAGCTGACCACCGCGGTCATGTACTGCTCGACGCTGGTGGCCTGTTTGGTCTGGGTGATCGGAATGACACTGCCCTGCGACAGCATCCGCCCCGAATTGCGTTGCGGGATGCTCAGTTTGACGAAGGTGTCACCGAACAGCGTCTGCTGCGCCATTTCCACCGTGGTCTCGGCGGGCAGGTGCACATCCCGGTCGATGGCCAGTACGGCCGTCGGCTGATAGTAGGGCTGCTGATCCGCGGCGAGTTCGGGCACATGGGCGTCGGGTCGCGGTCGCACGGTGACCGATTCGACGATGCCGACCTGCGCGCCGTTCAACTCCACCTTGGTTTTGAGCGGCAGTGACAGCACATTGCCGAACTCGACCCGCACCTGATAGGTGGGTTTGCCGTAGCGGGTGCCCGGCAGCGGCATATCCAGCGGCCGCACCGCGCATCCGCCCACCGAGATCACCGTGAGCAGCCCGAGAAGCACCGCATACCAACGCTTTCCACGCATGCTCCTCACCTCCCACCGGCGGCCGAGAGCAGCAGCTGCACCAGCCCGAAGTCGACGGTGTCGCCCGGCCCGAAATTTCGATCGCACTGTGCGAACCACGGTTTGGCCATGGCGCACACATCGCGCGCGAGCGCGGGATCGATTCGAAAGCTCGGCGGCACGTATTGCAGCCGTCCGGCGCCGAGGTTCTGATCGAAGAGGTTGGCCGCACCCTGCAGGGCGGGTGGCACATCCTTCAGCAGATCCACGAATCCCTGTGTGTGCCCGAGTATCTGGAAGATCACCGGCATGGCCCCGTCCAGCCCGAGCATGATCAGCTTGCCCCATTTGTAGACCAGCAGATTGGCGATCGGCGGCACCCAGACGGCGATATCGGAGATGATGCGCACCAGATCCGGCCCGATGCGATTGACGATATTCAGCGCGTCGGTGCTCGCGTCCAGCAGGAAGTCACCGTCGCTCACCCCCTGATCGAGGTTCTCGCTGATCTTGCGGAACTCCTTGAGAATCGCGCCCATCAGGTAGTTCGCCCCGGCCGCGGAATCGCCGAGGATATCGGAGATATTGCGAATGGCCCCGTTCAGCGGCACCGCGCTGTCGTGCACCTGCTGGGCGATCCGTTTCAGCGAATCCCCCAGCACGGGGGGTTCCTGCTGCTGGAGCGGAGCGTCGTGCGGTTTCCCGGTGAGATCCTCGGACAGGTTCGCCACCGCCCGCATGGCCTCGGTGAATCCGACCGGAGTCTTGGTGCGCTCCCTGGGAATACACCCGCGATAGTCGAAGGTGCCGCCACCGCTGTAGGCCGGTCCGAGTTCGACACGACGGTCGGTGACAATGGAATTGGCGATGGTGACCGCGCCGAGCTGCTGTGGCAGCCGCACCTTGCGATCGACGGTCATGCGCACCCGCACACCGTCGGCCTGCGGTTCGATGGCGGTCACGGTGCCGACCTGAATGCCGAGCATGGTGACCTTATTGCCTTTGTACAGTCCGACCGCGTCGCGGAAATCGGCGCAGACCGCGAGCGGTTGGTAGGAGCTGTCGTAATACTGTTTGCCGGTCACGACGACCACGAGCCCCATGATCAGCGCGACCACACCGACGCCGGCCCCGATACGCCCCCGGCGCGAACGCGGCACGATGCGACCTCGGAACGCGCCCAATGGATTTCGCATACTCAGCACCCCGGCTTCCCGGCCGGGCACAGCGGTGTATCGGTGATGGTGGCCCCCGAATGATCGATGCGGACGTACGGGTTGTCGCTGTTCTTGGCGAACCATTCGAGCAGTCGCGCCAGGTTCTGGTTCATGCCCGCGAGCGCGTCTTTGTTGTGCACCAGATCCGCGACGCTCTTGTCGAGCGAGTCGTACAGCGGTTCCAGCGCCGGTCCCAACTGGTTGTCGGCGAAGGCGAAAACCGGTGTGACGTAGTCGAATGCGCGCCGAATCTGGGCCACCAGAGTGACCAGGCCGTCCCGGTTGGCCGCGACCATTCGATACAGGTCCAGCACATGATTTCCGGCGAGCTGGAGCCGGTCCACCTTGTTCATCAGCATTTCCAGATAGCCCTTGGCCACGTCGAGCGCCCGGGCGAATTCGGCCCGTCGCTGTACGACGATGGCCGATAAACTGTTGACGCTGTTGAGGATTCCGTTCAGCGCCGCGGGCTGCTGTTCGAACGCACCGGACAGTTTCGAAATGGACTCGCGCAGTTTCCCGGCGTCCAGTGCCGCCAGCGAGGGGGTGATGTCCTCCATGGCGGCGGTCAGATCGTAGGGCGTGCGGGTGTGCTCGCGCGGAATGATCTTGCCCGCGGCGGTATCCGGCCCGGCGGGCTCCACCGACAGGTAGCGCCCGCCGATCGGGGTGAGCAGTTTGACCACGATGCGGGAATCGACCCCGACACGCACCTTGCTGTCCAGGCCGAAGTCGATTTCGGCGTGATCGCCGACCAGGGTCACCGAGCGCACCTTGCCCAGCGAGATCCCGGCGACGCGCACGTCGTCGCCGCTGCGGACATCACCGGAATTCTTGAACTCGGCGCGATAGACGGTCTCGCCGAACGGGATGACGAACGCCCCGACCGCGGCGACCAGCGCCGCTACCGTCACCAGGATCGCCGCGATCCCGATCCGGAACTCGAATCGCGTCTGTGCGACAGCACTTCGAACGGTCAAGCGCGGCAGCTGGATTCGCGGCACCTTGATTCGCGGCAACTTCATTTGCACGCCCCCATTCGGTCGACGCCCATGAGGATGGTGGTCGGAATCGGCAGGCCGCTCAGACAACTCCAGGTCTCCCCCGACTTCGGTTCCAGCGTCAGACTGTTCAGCGTCTGCGCGGCCAGCGGTACCGCCTCCAGGGTCTGCCGGATGAAACTCACCATGTCCGGTCCCAGCAGCGAGTTGTAGAGCCGATCCATGCCCGGGAAATTGTCGTAGTAGATCCCGGCCAGCCGATCCAGCAGTGGAATCGCGGCGTTCAATCCCGGAATCGCCTTGTCGACAAGGTTTTTCAGCGTGTCCAGCTTGCCGTACAGCTGATCGACCACACCGAGCAGCTGGTCGATCATGGAGTCGATCTTGGGCGACTGACCCTCGAATCTATTGAGCAGTCCGGAGAGATTGTCGGCCAGCAGGGTCACCACCGGTTCCTGACTGGAGGCCACCGCGAGGATCTGATTCAGGTTGTCCAGCACCGGCCCGAGCCCGCGCCCGTCACCGGAGACCACCAGCAGCAGATTCTCCAGGAACTTGTCCACCGATCCGGAGGACAGCGTGTCGAAGATGGGCCGCACCGCGTCGAAAAGCTCGGAGATATCGAAGGATCCGTGCGTGCGGGCGATGGGTATGACCGATCCGGGCGGAATCTTATTGCCGGGAGCCACTTTCTGCTGCACGGCCAGATAGCGATCACCGACGAGCGAGGAGAACAGCACGGCGACTTCGGTGTTGTCGTACACCTCCTGCCCCTCGGCGACATTGAACCGCACGTAGGCGACGACACCGTCGAGCGCGATATCGGTCACCTTGCCGACCTGCACGCCGGCCATCCGCACGTCCGAGCCCTTCTTGAGCCCCGACACATCGGAGATCTGCGCGGCGTATTCGCGCACCTGCGCCTTGACCGGGGTTTGTAGCGCGGTCCAGATCATCGCGCCCATGAACGCGATGACCACGGCGACGACAATGAGCCGAATGGCCGCTGAGCGAACCGGTTTCATCGATCACCACCCGGTGCGGGTACGCCGAACAGGCCCGGCGGAATCGGCAGCCCGGGAATCTGCGACAGTCCGGGGATGAGCGGCGGAGCCGCCGGCACGGTCTGCGGTCCGGCCGCGACCACCTTGGGATCGCCGCCGAGATACGGCAGACCCGCGAGCAAGAGTTGCACCTGAAGCGAAACCGTCCCATCCGGATTGGTGACGAAGGCCCGGTCGATCTGATCGAGCAATTGCGGTAGCCGGGTGTAGAAACCGGTAAGTCCGCCGGTGGCGCCGGTGATCGGAGTGAGCCCGCTGAGAATGGCGTCGACGACCTGGGTGAAGCCCGGCTGCGGGAAGATCTTGATGGCATCGCCGATGACCTTGCCGACCAGGGTGACGATCGCCTCCAGGTCCGCGTGCCGCTCGGTCAGGAACGCGATGCGCGCGGATTGCGCGCGGAAGATCTCCAGCGCACCGCGCGCCACGTTCACCAGATCCTCGCTATTGCGCGCCGCTTCGCGCAGTCCGGGTCTGGGGTCGACGCCGACCAGGATGTCGTCGCCCACCTTGATGCGCCCGATATCGATGGCGGTGGCGATCATCTTGCCGATGCCGTCGGCGCTGCCCTCGAAATTGAGCACCTTGCCGATGCGCCCCACCGGACCGGTGTCGATCTTGCCGAATTGTTCGCCCACCATCCGGATCACCGAGGTGACGGTGACGGTCTGCGAATCCCGCGGCAGCGTGATGGTCGCGCCGTTGTGCAGCGGCTTACCGCGCGGACCGAGGTAGAACAGTTCCAGCGCGGTCATACCGAGGGTGTTGGAGGAGACGAAGCGCGCGCACACATTGTCGGCCAGGAACTCCGCGTTCTCCGGCGTCACCGACAGCTGCACGAATTGGCTTTGCGCACCGCGGGTTTCGACCTTGGCGACCTGGCCGATGCGCAGCCCGTCCATCTTGACGTCCGCACCCTCGACAATGCCCTCGCCGACCTGTTCGGCCTCGATGTTCACGGTGAACGCGGCGGTGAATCCGCCCTTGATGTAGGTGGTGAAGACCAGGGTCGCCACCATCAGCACCGCGCCGCCGATCAGGCCGGTGAGCAGTAGCTGCCAGGTCTTGGGTCCGCGCCCGTTGATGGCCTGAAACTTGGCTGTTCCCATGGCTATCCCGTAATTCGGATATCGCTGACGAACATGCCCCACAGCGCGGTGGTGAGCGTCAGATCCAGCACGATGATGAGCACCAGGCTGGCGCGAATGGCACGGCCCGACGCGACGCCGACACCCTCCGGCCCGCCCGAGGCGTAGAAGCCGTAGTAGGAGTGCACCAGGATCACCACGACGACGAAGACGATCGCCTTGAACAGCGACAGGAAGATGTCCTTCGGGTTCAGGAAGGCCTGGAAGTAGTGGTCGTAGGTGCCGCCCGCCTGCCCGTGCACCACCTTGATGAAGAACGCCGTCGCGAAATAGCTGGCCGCCAGCGAGGCCAGGTACACCGGGACCACGATCAGCACGCCCGCGATGACCCGGGTGGTCACCACGAACGGAATCGGTTCCACCGCGGTGGCTTCCAAGGCGTCGATCTCCTCGGAGATGCGCATGGAACCGATTTCGGCGGTGATGCGGCAACCCGCCTGTGCCGCGAAGGCGATGGCGGCGATGAGCGGGGCGAGTTCGCGGGTATTGGCGAACGAGGAGATGAAGCCGGTGAGCGGTCCCATGGCCAGCATGTCCAGCAGCCGGAAGGCCTCGATGCCGATGACGGCACCGGACATCAGGCCCATGAACAGCACCACGCCGACCGTGCCGCCGCCGACGATGACCCGGCCGTTGCCCCAGCCGATATCCATGAAGACCACGCCGATCTGGCGGCGATAGCGATGCAGGGTGCGCGGTACGGCCCGCAGCACGTGATAGGCGAAGGCGAATTGATGCCCCAATCCCACGATCGGGGTGAGGGTGTCGCCCGCGCGCTGTATCGAACGTTCGCCCAGCGCACGGTATTTCGATGGCAGAACCATTCAGATCCCCAAATTATCCGGAAACCAGATCGTCAGCAGCTGGGTGATGAGCACATTCGCGGCGAATGTGGTCATGACGCCGAGCACGACGGTGGCATTCACGCAATCGGCCACGCCTTTGGGGCCGCCGGAAGCCTCGAATCCGCGCTGGCTCGCCACCAGCACCACGAGAATTCCGAAAATGACTGTTTTGACGACGGCGATGAGCAGATCGGTGGTGCTGGCGAAGGCCGCGAAGGAATTGAAGAACGCGCCGGGCACGCCGCCCTGCACCAGGGTCATCATGTAAATGGTCGACATGCCGACGAACACCACGAGAATGCACATGAGCGGGCCGACGATGAACATGGCCGCCAAGCGCGGGGCCACCAGGCGATGATTGGGATTGATGCCCAGCGTGCGAATCGCGTCGATCTCCTCGCGAATCTTGCGCGCGCCGAGGTCGGCGGCGACCGCGGCCCCCACCGCACCGCCCATGAGAATGCCCGAAATCATCGGGGCCGCTTGCCGAATCACGCCCAGGCCACCGGCCGCGCCGGCCTGTGAGGTGGCTCCGACCTGCGCGGCGAGCGAACCCGCTTGAATCTGGATGATCGCCCCGAGCGGTACCGAAATGAGAATCGCGGGCCAGCCGGACACGCTCATCATGAACCAGGCCTGGGTGAGTGTTTCGCGCCAGGGATGGTTCAGTTTGATCGCATCGCGCACCAGGCCGTAGAGCGAATCCACGGTCAGCAGCACCAGTCGACCGAAGGTGCCGATCGAACCGAGCAAGGTATTCCACGCCCACAGCGCCAAACTCACCAGGGGTCGCAGAATGGGCGGAACCGCTTCCCGGACTGCGAGTCCGGGCACGGTCGCCAATTCACCGGATTGCTCCGCGCTTTCCACGGGCTGCATAAGTGAAACCTCCCCGCCACACCGTCTGAGACAATCTAGCCGAAGCGAACCGCGCTGTCCGCGAATTGAGCAATTCCGTACCGGACTACGGCATCCACCACTCGACCACCGGCTGCACCACGGGATTTCCGTCACCGCGCACAATGGTCAATACACTCTGGGTCAGTTCAATGGACAGTCCCCCGCCCGATCCGAACCATCCGCCACCGCGCGCGGTGATGCCGATGCGAATGGGCGTCCCGGTCGCCAATTCGTATGCCTTGAAAGTGGATCCGCACACCACGAAGAGCGTGTCCGCGGTACTGCCGACCGCACCGGCCCGCACCCACTCGTCACAGCGCGCCGATACACCGTCGCCGCCGTACCAGCCGTAGTGGTCGGCACTGCGATTGGCGAAGTTCGGCAGGGCGCTCGACGGCGCCGCGGTGTATGCGGCGCTATCGGGGACCTGCGGTGGAATCGCCTCGGGCGGTAGCACTTCGCGCGGCGCGCTGGTGGTGACCGCCCGGGTGGACGGCAGCACCGCGGTACTGCTCACGACGGGAGCCCGAGCGACCACGACAATCGGCGGTGGCGCGCCCTCATGGGCCCGGAACCACACCGCCGCACCACTTCCGGCGGCGATCAGCACCGCCGATATCAGCAGGCCCGAGGCGTACGCGAATGCCGACTCCCGCGGCCTGCGCAAGCTGCCCACCAACCCCTCCTCGAAAAATGACATCTACCGACTGAGACAGTTGTTAGCATACTGTGACTCAGGACCCATCAGAGCACAAATTGCGATCACCGTCACATCGGAGGGGACATGAAAGTTCGTATGGGAAGGGCACTCTCGCTGGCAGCTGCCGTCACGGCACTGTCTCTGACACTCATCGGCTGCGGCTCGGGGAATGTTCGCAGCAGCGATGTCACCATTACCGTCGCACCCACCAGCACCGCCGGCACCACCGCCAAAGGCGCACTCCCGGACCCGCTCACCGCCGATCAGCTGAACACCAAATTGCAGGATCTGTTCGGCAAGGGCCGTCAGGTCACCGATGATCAGCGGTTGTCCGTGGTGGCCGGTGGCGAGAAGTTCCGCAATGATCTGCCCGAATTGCAGAAAGCCATGTCGGAGAACCCGAATGCCAAGTTCGGCGTGGTCAGTGGATCGGTGGCGCTCAACGGCGATGTGCTCGAGGCCGAGTTCTGGCTGGACAAGGACGGCAATGGCAATCGCCGCTCGGCACCGCTGAATCTGTCACCGTCCAACGGGGAGTGGAAGATTCCGGTCAGCGAGATCTGCGGGATCCTGGCCCAGACCGACTACAAGTCGCCCGCCTGCGCCTCCTGAGCACGGGCATTCGAGGGGAGAGGCGAATATGTTCGGATGGCTGGGGCGATGGACATATCACGCCAGATATACCGTAATCGCGGGATTCATTGCGCTGATGGGGATTTCGGGACTGTACGGCTTCGGATATCAGGACAGGCTGACCGCGCAGGGCTTCTTCGACGACACCAGCGCATCGGTGGTGGGCACGAAACTGGCCGATGACACCTTCGGGCGTGATTTCGACGGTGATGTGATCGCGCTCTACACCGCACCGCCCGGCAGGCATATCACCGATCCCGAACTGGAGGCCGCCGGACGCGATCTGACCCGGAAGTTGTTGACCGACTATCGAACTCAGATCAAGGATGTCAGCGGGTACTGGAACGGTAGCCTGGGCAAGACCCGCTTCATCGACGAATCCAAGACCCGCGCCTTCCTGAGCATCGGATTGCAGGGCAGCGGCGATCAGGACAGCGTCGACTTCTATCACCAGATCCAGGACAGGCTTTCGATACCGGGGCTGGAGGTGCGGATCGCCGGGCGGGTACCGGTCGCCGACGCGGTCGGGCTGACCATGCAGGCCGATATCGCGCGCATGCATCTGATCGCGTTGCCGCTGGTGGCGATCGTACTGTTCGTCGTCTTCGGTGGTGCGGTCGCGGCCGCGCTGCCGCTGATCATCGGCGGGCTCACCATCGCGGGCGCGTGGGGCGTGATGAAGCTGCTCACCCTGTTCATGCCCGTGCACCAATTCGCCGACGCGGTGATCTCACTGATCGGCCTGGGCCTGGCCATCGACTACGGACTGTTCATGGTGAGCCGCTTCCGGGAGGAGATCGCCGCGGGCGGATCCACCGAAGCGGCCGTGCGCATTACGGTGTCGACGGCCGGGCGCACGATCGTGTTCTCCGCGACCATCATCGTGGTGTGCGTCGCGGGGGTGCTCATCTTCCCGATGACATTCCTGCGCTCGGTCGCCCTGGGGGCGCTCACCGCGGTGATACTGGCCGCGCTGCTGTCGATCACGGTGTTGCCCGCGCTGCTCGGCGTATTGGGAAAACGGGTGGACGCCTTCGGATTACAGCGCTTCTCCCGCACCCGGACGGCCGAACAGATCGATGCCTCGTTCTGGTCGCGCCTGGCCACCTGGGCGATGAAACGCCCCCGGCTGCTGGCGTATCCGATCATGCTGGTGCTGCTCGCGCTGATCCTGCCGTTCCTGCACGCGCAATACGCCGGGCTGACCGAAAAGTACCTGCCACCGGGCAATGAAACCCGTTCCGCGCAGCAGAGTTTCGACGCCCTCTTCCCGACCGAACGGGTATCGCCGATCAAGCTGGTGATCGAGGGCGCGGACCGGGGCACGCTGTCCGCCATCGTCGCGGCCGCGAACCGGATCCCCGGGCGCACCGCCGATTTCGAGAAGCCGTTCTCCAATGGCGTGGCCAAGGAGGGCGTCAACGTCAAGGTCTACACCTCCGGGCTGGCCGATCCGGGCAATGCCGATGCGGTGATCGCCGGATTGCGCGCCATCACACCGCCCGACGGCGTGACCATGTACGTGACGGGTCTGCCCGTCCTGGAACGGGATTCGATACACGGCGTGATCGACCGGCTGCCCTGGCTGCTGATCATTCTGGTGCTGGCGTCGTTCATCATGATGTTCCTAGCCTTCGGCTCGTTCGTACTGCCGCTCAAGGCCGTGGCGGTGAGCGCGCTGAGCCTGACCGCGACCCTGGGCTTCCTGTCGTTCGTGTTCTACGACGGGCACGGCGCGACCCTGCTGAACTTCACCCCGCAACCGCTCAGCTTCCCGGTGCTGGTGGTCATCATCGCGATCATCTTCGGGCTGTCCACCGACTACGAGATCTTCCTGATGTCGCGAATGGCCGAGGCGCGGGCGCGGGGCGCGGGCACCACCGAATCCATTCGGTACGGCACCGCGCACACCGGCGGCATCATCACCGCCGCCGCGCTGGTGCTGATCGTGGTGACCGGGGCGTTCGGGCTCTCGGATCTGGTGCTCATGAAATACATCGCCTACGGGATGATCGTGGCACTGGTATTGGACGCCACGGTGATTCGCATGCTGCTGGTGCCGGCGATCATGACGCTGCTCGGCGATCGCTGCTGGTGGGCTCCCGCGTGGGCGAAGCGACTGCACGCGCGAATCGGGCTCGCCGAGTTCGAGACCGGCCCGGAGCCGGTGCGGCCCGCTACCACGGAGGTCGCGGTATGACACCCCGCATGTCGACGGCGCTGGTCGCGGGCCTGCTGCTGGCGGGAATGTCCGCACCGGCCGGAGCCCAGCCGGAGACACTCGCGCAGATCGACTGTTCGGCAAGTCATCGGAACGGTCCGATCCTGGAAGTCCGCTGCGCCAACGCCGATTCACAGCCGGGCACGGTGGATCTGATGTACGTGTGCAGTACGCCCCTGGACTTCGACCGCCGGATCGTGTTCAACGAGCCCGGAATTCCGATCGGCGGCGGGGCGACGCTACGTCTGACCAGGGACTGCGGACCGGATCAGGTGGTGTTCACGTATCAGCTGTGGGCGCTCACCCGGGGTCAACTCGACGACCAGGCGGCTCGACAGGATCAGATCCGCGCGCGGCGGGATCGGGCCGCCGGACGCTAGCTCGCCACCCGCTTCCTTTTGCGGTGCCAAACACCGTCTGAGACAATCCCTTTCGACAGCGCACGAGACCGCCGCACACGGGCGGGAATGGGGATACGCAATGGCACAGGACACCGCGGAACTACTGCTCGACGCAGCGGTCGCCTACATACTCGATCAGATCAGCGGCGAAAGTCTGGTGGCGCATTCGGATTCGATTCTGCGCGACGCCTTCGAGGTCGCCGAGACCATGAAGGTCGGCGAGGTACTCGAGCGCGCGTCGGTGCAGCAGACCGCGCTCTCGATCATCGAACTGCTCAACAGCAGTGCGCTGAACCGGAATCTGTTCGAGGCGCTGGCGGACGCCATCTACGAATTGGCGGCAAATGACCAATTCCGCCTCGGCGATGTCGTCGATCGCGACGGCGTGGCCCGGCTGGTCGCCACCGTGCTCGGCATGCACACCATGTTCGAGCGCGGTCTGGACCGCTTCGCACAGAGCCCGCTGGTCGGCACCGTCGCCGCCACCTTCGTCAATCGCATCGTCTCCGGCGCGGCCGATGCGGCGCGCAGCCGGGCGGAGAAGATACCGGTGGTGAAATCGGCGCTATCCCTTGGTGATCGGACCGTCGGACGGGTGCTCAGCGCGGGTGACAAGGCCTTCGGCGAGCGACTCGGCGAGGCGGGCGCGGCGGCGGCGCAGTACGCGGTCAAGCGCACCAATCACGCCATCCTGACGGTCGTCAAGGAGACCCCGCTGACCGATGCCGCCATGGAGGTCTACGACCTGTTCGCCAATGAACCGGTCAGCGATCTGCGGGAATTCATCGAACTGGAGGAGTTGCGCGCTCTGATCGGCGCGATATTCGACCTGGTCACCACGGTCAAGAATCACGACTATCTGGCCGAACTGGTCGGCGATGCCACCGATATCCTGCTGAATCACTACGGCGATTACACGGTCGCCGGACTCTGGCAGGAAGTGGGGCTGACGCCGGAATTGCTGCGCGATGAATTCGTCCGCTACGCACCGCCCATTATCGACCTGGCCAAAGCCGATGGCGTACTGGCCGGATTGGTGCGGCAGCGCGTGGAACCCTTCTTCCGATCCGCGGTCGTCACCGAAATCCTCGCCGGTGCTTGAGATTTGATTGCGTATTGTCTCAGACACGTTTAGTCTGAACGCGACCCATGATCATTCGATGCGTACCCCACCGAATGGTCACCGGTGTCCCGGGAGCGACCCGCTACGATCTGCACTGTCCGGCAGTGCCCACTCATGTGCCGGATTGCGGGTCGCTCCCTGCTCCGGCGCGTTAATGTCGAGCATCGGATCTGCGATTCACAGCACGATTACGGCATCAGCGACATCACGAGGAGAGCCGATGGCTCTGGCCATTCCCGCAACCGCGAGAAAGGCGCTCCCGACCGTGATCTGCACGGTGGTGGTCGCCGCAGCCGCGCTCTGGCAGCACGAGACGGTCGCCGCGGGTATGCGCGCGCTGCTCGCCGCCGATCCGCGCTGGCTCGCCCTGGCGCTGGTGGCCACGCTCGGACTCTGGCCCACCTCGGTGTGGATGCTGCGCGGTTCGATTCCCGCACAACCCTCTTCGGCACGGCTTTTCGCATTGCAACTCGCGGTGCCCGCCATCGGCTTGATTCCGGCGGCATCACTGCTCATCCGGCTGCGCTTCCTGCGCCGCGAGGGCTTGAGTCACAGCGCCGCCGTGGCATCGATGACCCTGTTCGGTTTCGCCGCACTGGTGGTGCGCATACCGCTGGTGATCGTGGCGATTCTGGCCACCCCCGGCCTGATCGACCGCACCAACGGGCAGCCGCCCTGGCACGATCTGGGCGCGCGCACCGCCGCCTGGTGGCACGGTGCGACCGGAAACGCCTGGCACACAGCGCTGATCGTGGGCATCGCGGTACTCGGCCTCGGGGTGGTCGGCGCGGGTGCGACGATCACGCTGCGGCGCTGGCTGACCGGCCGGGGTGGCTGGCACGGCCTGCTGCACCGCGCCCGCACCGGGCGCACCGATGCCGAATTCGCCTGGAAATCCGTGGCCGCCACCGCCCTGCGCCCGCGCCGGGCGGCGCTGCTGTGGCTCTGCGCACTGGCCCAGCCGCTGCTCATGGTGGTCGCGCTGTGGGCGGTGCTGCACGCGGTGGGCGCGAATCTCAGCTTCGCCGACACCTTCGTGGTGCAGCTGGTGACGGTCGCGCTCGCGCCGCTACTGCCCTCCCCCAGCGGCGTCGCCGCCAAGGAGGTGACCCTGGCTGCGGGGCTGACCGCCATCGCGGGCCTGACCGGCGGGGTCGCGGTCGGCGCGGCGCTGGGCTTCCGACTGCTGACCTTCTGGTTCCAAATCCCGCTGGGCCTGGGTTCTTTCGCCTATCTCAATCACCGCCGCGCCATCTGAGCACGGCGGTCCGGACTCCCCGAAGTCCGGAACTCACCACATCAGAGCGCGGTGCACTCGATGGTCGAGAACTTCGCCACACCGCGCCACGAAGTCTGCGCCTGACCCTTGGCCGCCCGCACACCCTGACGCGCGCTGACGGTCACCGTCGGCAATTGCGCACCCGCGTAGTCCTGACCGGTGCACGAATAGTTGTACGCCACACCGGGTCCGTGCGGACTCGCCTGCGCGGGGGCGGCCCCGACCACGGCGAACACCGGCGCCACCGCCATTACCGCGACGGGCACACCCATCCACAGCCTCGAGCTCACAAGCATCTCCTCACGCATTTCGGGGTAAGCCGGTAAACAGCAGCCGAATTCTCGCACGCCGGGATGGACCGCGCCGGGTGGTCGAATGATCTCGTGGCGGCGGCCCAATCCGGCGTTATGCGATCAGGCGGGCCAGTCGTAGGTGATCCCGGTGAGCTTCTCGCTCAATCGCCAGAGCGCGCGGGCCTGGGTTCGGCTGTAGGCGAGCGGATTCCGCAGCGTGCGGCGCGGATAGCCGAACGTCTCCAGACCGGGACCGAGGTAGGCGTTACCGGGCAGGTCCGGCATGGTGGCGGCATAGAGCTGGGGCAGCGCGCCCATGCGGTCCGGCTGCGCCATCGCGACCAGGGCCTGCTGCTGGAGTGCGGCGAGCCGAGCGGACGCGCCCTTCTCCGTGCCGGAATCGTAGAGATTGGTCGCGGACAGACCCGGGTGCGCGGCCACGGCGGTCAGCGTGGTGCCGGCGGCGCGCCGGTCCAGCTCCGCGGTGAAGAGCAGATTGGCCAGTTTGGATTGGCTGTACGCGAGCCAGCGAACATATATGACACGCCAATTGGGGTCCGGCCAATTGATGACCCCGCCCCAGGCCGCGATGGAGGAGACGGTCACCACGCGCGGCGCGGGCGCGCGCAGCAGTGCCGGGAGCAACAATCCGGTGAGCGCGTAGTGACCCAGATGATTGGTGCCGAACTGCGCGTCGAAACCCTCGGCGGTGCGCACATTGCGGGGCAGCGCCATCACCCCGGCATTGTTCACCAGGATGTCGATGGCATTCTCGCGCACATCGAGATGATCCGCGGCCCGGCGGATCGAGGTCAGATCGGCCAGATCCAGCGGCAGCACTTCGGGTTTCGGGCCCGTCGCGGCGGCGGCCACCGATTCCAGCGCGGTGGCGGCCTTGAGCTCATTGCGGCAGGCCATGATCACCTGCGCGCCCTTGGCGGCGAGCGCTTCGGCGGTGCGCAGGCCGAGGCCGCTGTTCGCGCCGGTGACCACCGCGGTCTTACCGGAAAGGTCGGGAATATCGTCCGCGGTCCAGGGTCGAGGTAGTAGCGGCAGTCGCGCCGTGGTCGTCCGGGCCGAGAGCACTTTGGCCATTCCGTTCACCCTCCTGGGGAGATTTGCCGTCTGAGACAATCTAGCCGACCGTGTTAGGATGCGACAGTTCGGGCGGCCGGCGGCCGCCGATGAGGATGCTGATCCGAGGGGGCCGCAGATGGCGGGCGACCAAACCAGTTACCGCACAGCGATCGCAGCGCGACCGAGTGAGCCCGAGCGGATCCTGCGGCTGCTGCTCGCCGAATTCACCGCCTGGGCCGGGCCCACACTGTATCGCGCCGGGAAGTTCGTGCTCGCCGAGTTGGTTCGGGGCGTAATCGCTTTGGCCGCACTGTGTTTCGCCGTCATCGCGGCTGCATACGGCACCGTCTACTTCTTCCGGTTCCTGACCGAACTGCTGGCGCGGTGGATGCCGCACTGGGCGGCACTGCTCACCACCTCGAGCCTGATGCTGATCCCGGCCGGTATCGCCGCGCTGTTCGGGCTCTGGCAGATCTATCGGATGCGCAGTGTGCGCGCCACCGCCGCGGCCGCCGCGCGGGCGGGCGACGCGGTCCGGGGCTTCGCCCGGGCGAACGGCAACGGCGCCAAGGGGTTCTGACGTGGTCACCATCATCATCGTGCTGATCGTGCTCGTGGTGCTCGGCGCGATCGGTGCGGGCATCACCGCACTGCTGCTGCGCAGGTGGACCGTGGCCGTGCTGGCCGGGCGAGGTTTCGAGACCAGCCCGCTCACCTCGGCGCAGATCGACGAATACCTCGACGACAAAGGCACTTTCACGGTGACCGCCACCCGCGAGTTCGCCGTACCGCCCGCCAAGCTGTGGGATGCCTTGCAGCTCAACGGAACCTTCTCCTGGCTGCCGCTGGTCAACGGCGTGCGCTATCACGACGAGTACCGGCGCGAAGGCGCGCTGCGCACCATCGACTGCACGCTCTTCGCCGTGCGGGAGCGGGTGGTGATCATGACCCCCGGGCAGCGACTCACGGTGAGCGGCACCGGAATATCGGTGCCCATCGCCGTCAAGTCCTGCGCCGAGGACTACCGGCTCACCGCGACCGCCACCGGTACGGAACTGGCCTGGACCATCGCCTTCCGGCCGCGCATCGGCTCCTTCCTGCCGCTGCGCTGGGCCGCGCCCTTCGTGCGGCCCTTCACCACCTTCGCGCTGCGGGGGCTGGCGTCACGTCTCTAGGGCTCCAGCTTGCGCGCCAGATAGTCGTCGACGCGGGCGAGCACCGCGCGGCGGGTGAACCGGGAGCGCAACCCGGTCAGCCTGTCCCGCTTGGCGATTCGCGCGGCCAGGCGCGCACCGCCGGGCGAGACCCGGCTGCCCAGATATTGCGCCCGCGCCTCGAACGGCGTGGGCACCACGGCGGGATTGCGGCCCGCCACCCGGACGATGGTGCGCGCGATATCCTCGGTCGGCTCCGGGGCCGGACAGACAGCGGTCACCCCCACACCGGTGCCCGCGAACTCCAATCGCAATCCCTCGGTGAGCATTTGGGCCGCCGCGCGGGTGGCGCAGTACGGTGCGCTGAGCGGAATCGGGGTGAAGGCCGCCACCGAGGTGACATTGATGATGCGCCCGCCGCGCCCGGAGTCCACCATCTGCCTGCCGAAGTGGGTGCAGCCGTGCACCAGCCCCCAGAGGTTCACCCCGAGCAGCCGCTCCCAATCCTCGAGCGTGTGCTCCAGAAACGGCCCGGCCGTGGTGTATCCGGCATTGTTGACCAGTACCCGGGGCGTGCCGAATTCGGTCTGCACATCCTCGGCGAAGGATTCCATGGCGATGGCGTCGGCCACATCGACCGCGTACGGCGTCGCGTCACCGCCGAACGCCTCGATGGATTCCACGGTCCGCACCGCGCATGCCTTATCGGCATCGGCGACGACGACCATGGCCTTCTTGCGCGCGAAGCGTTGCGCCACCGCGCGTCCGATGCCGCTGCCCGCACCGGTGATCACCACAATCTGGTGCTCGAAGCCTGTCATGTGTGGTCCCCTGATTCCGCGGCTGCGGCGCTGCGTTCAGATTCATTTACTGTCCCAGACAGTGTACACTTCAACTCTCCAGCGCAGGAGCGGGACCAGCAGATGAAAACCTTCCAGCCACGGCTCGCCGTGGTGACCGGCGCGGGCAGCGGTATCGGCCGCGGCACCGCCAAGGCCCTTGCCGATCGCGGGGCCACCGTAATCGTCGCCGATATCAATTTCGCCACCGCGAAAGATACAGCGGCGCTGATCCATTCCCACGGCGGGCAAGCCCTGCCCTATGCCCTCGACGTGGCCGATCCGGTCTCCATGGAGGGGCTGGCCGACTACGTGCGCGCCGCGCACGGCGTACCCGATGTGGTGGTCAACAATGCCGGAATAGTGGTCGGCGGACCATTCTTCGACATCCGACCGGCCGACCTGCAACGAATCGTGGATGTGAATCTGACCGCCGTCGTGCAGGGGTGCCGGCTCTTCGGCGCCCAGATGGCCGAGCGCGGCACCGGTGGGCAATTGGTGAACGTCTCCTCGGTCGCGGCCTTCGCGGCCATGCGGCTGGGCACGCCCTACGCCTTCACCGCCGCCGGGGTGAAGCATCTGAGCGAAACGCTTCGAGTTGAAATGGCACCGCTCGGTATTGGAGTCACCGTGGTGTGCCCCGGACTGATCGCCACCAATCTGGCCGCCACCGCCTCGCTGGCCACCCTGAGCACCGAACAGGTCGCCATCACCCGGCAGATCGTGGTGAAGGGCATGACCCTGCTCGGCATGCATCCGGACAAGGCCGGGCGCAAGATCGTCGAGGCAGCCGCCGCGAATCGCGCCATGCTGCCACTTCGCCTGGAATCACGGCTGATTCACCTGTTCACCCGCGCCTTCCCCAACTTCACCCGGGCACTCATGCGGGTGGGCACCGGACCCGAGGTGGAGCGCGCGGTGCGCTTCGTCATCGACCATCCGGGCTTCGTCGGCATCGCCCGCGAGGCGGCCGAACTCATGCCGCAGCGACCGGGTCTGCAAACCTATTGGGAACCACCGGAATACGATGATCCGCCACCACCGCCCATTCCATTGAGGAGATGAAGCATGGAAGAACGCCCGTCCACCCCGGCCGAACCGCCCACCCGCAGAAATCTGGTGATCGTCGTCGCCATGGCGCTCACCGTGATCGCCGCGCTGGTCACGGTGAGCGCGCTGGTCGGAGCCTGAGCCCGAGTCGGGCCGATTCGCCCTCGGCTCAGGCCGCTTCGCCCTCGGCGACATAGCCCGGCAGCCAGCGTTCGACCAGTCCGAGATACGGACCCTCGGCATCGAGTTGGGCGCAGACGGCGATGATGCCGCCCAGCACCCGGCCGAGCATGACCAGATCCGGCAATTCGGGCGGAGTGCGCACGGCCATGGTGTTGTTCATCGATATGTTCCGCATATCCATGGCGCGCAACATGTGTCCCTGCAACAGCTCCCTGGTGATGCGCAGGCGATCACCCTGGAATTCGGCGACCACCGGGGCCACCACACGCAGGATCGGATCGGCGTCCAGATGATGTCCCGGGCGTACGAAACCGTTGGTGTGCAATGCCGCCAGCAGTGCGTCGTAGTCTTCGGCGACGGCCAAGCGGGCCAGTTCGCCCACCACCGGCGGCAGACCGTCCGGCAGCGCGATGGTCGCGCCGAAATCGAGAATGCCCAGCCGCCCGTCCGCGAGCAGTTGATAGTTGCCCGGATGCGGATCGCAGTGCAGGTGACCGACGAGTTTCGGTGAGCTCAAACCGAATTCGACCAGCAGCTGACCGGCGCGATCACGCTGCGCCGGGGTGCCCTCGGCGATGACCTCGGACAGTGGAATGGCATCCATCCACTCGGTGATCATGACCTTCGGCGAGCTGGCGATCACGCGCGGTACGAAGAAGTTCGGATCCTCGGCATAGGCCTTGGCGAAACGACGCTGATGATCGGCCTCGATGCGGTAGTCCAGCTCATCCTCGGTGCGCGCGACGAATTCCTCGATCAGCGCCTTCACGTCCACGCCCGGCATGAAGACGCCGAAGGTGCCCGAAAGCATTTGCAGCAGTTTCAAATCGGACATTAGCGCGACATCCGCGCCCGGGTACTGGATCTTCACCGCCACGGTGCGGCCGTCCCGCCAGACGGCGCGGTGCACCTGCCCGATACTGGCCGCGGCCACCGGGGTGTCCTCGAACGAGGTGAAGCGCTCGCGCCAGCGGGTGCCCAATTGTTCGTCCAGCATGCGGTGCGCCTGGGCCGTCGGCATGGGCGGCGCCTGATTCTGCAGGCGCGCCAGCGCCTCTCGATACCGGTCCGCGAACCGGGCGGGTACCGCGGCCTCCGCGACACTGAGCGCCTGGCCCAGTTTCATCGCACCGCCCTTGAGCTCCCCCAGGACCCGGAACACCTCATCGGCGGCCTTCTCGATCAGCGCGTCGTCGATGGCGCCGCGATCCGCTCCGGTCATGATCGCCTTACCGGTCGCGGTCATGCGCCGCGCCACGATGCCCATCGGCAGTGCCGCGATCTTGGCCGATCGTGCCAGACCGGTTCTTCTCTTGCCCGCCATCGGGTGCCTCGATTCGTATCGCCGTTACCCGCGTGCGCGAGTGGGATAGCACTGTGCCCCCGGGGCACGAATCGAAGATTAGATTGTCTCAGACGGTTGGTCAAACAGCGTGCCGCGCACCACTTTCGGCGCTCTCGGCATCCAGGCCGACCAGTTCGTCGAAATGCGCCACCACCTTCTCGTGGAACATCGCGAACAGATCCTCGAACAGCGCCAGCTGCGCCTCGGACGGGCCGCTGCCGGACTCCCACACCGCCAGCAGCGCGCGCCACACCAGCACGTGCAGATCCGGTGAGGCCGCGAAGTACGCCTGCACCGCCGCCGGCACCTCGAACAGCATCTCGCCCACCGAATTCAGCACGGCGCGTTGCATACTGTGGCCGAGTTCGGTGAGAAGTGCCCTGATCAGGCCGATCTCGATCGCCAGCATGCGAACCGCGTCGGGATCGTCGGCGCGCGCCTCGATTTCGAGCTCATCGATCGCCGCGCGCAGCACGCTCGGATCCAGACCGCTCTCGGCCTCGGTGTAATCGAGCAACGCCTCGAGCACGATGACCCGTTCGGTGGCGACGATATTGCGGAAGATATCGGCCGCCAACTCCGGTTCGTGCATGGAGAGCCGGAACAGACGACGATAAACGTCCAGGCCACCGGTGTGCCGCACATCCCGCACGGTGAAACCGCGACCCCGATGCGCGTCCACGAAACCGTAGGACTCCAGCCTGCCGAGCACCAATTGCGCGGTGGCGCGGTTCATTTCGAACTCATCGGCGACCTGGCGGACCGAAGGCATGAGATCACCGGGTGCGTACACCCCCGTGGCGACCCGGCGAGCGAGTTCGTCGGCGACATCGGCGACGACCGTCTGGGCACCCATCCTGTCACCTTTCGACAACTATCGGATACGTCCCAGACAGTTTATGCTCCTATGTGCCAAACTGCACGTGCGCGCACCTGAACAGTCGCGCGCCGCGCACACAATGAGGTGAGCATATGACGGAGCGGCGAACCAGCAGTCGTTCAAGGGGTACCGGCGGCACGCCGCCGGTTCGGACCGCGGTTCGCAATGCCAAAATCGCGTCGCTGCCCATCGCCTACGCCGGTCGCCAAGCGGCCGGGGTCGCCAAGCGCGCCCGCGGCAGATCCGCCGCCGAGGTCAATCAGGAAATCCAATTGCGCACGGCCCAGCACATTTTCGAGGTGCTGGGCGAGCTGAAGGGCTGCGCCACCAAACTCGGACAGCTGCTCGCGCTGTACGAGCTGGCGCTGCCACCGGAACTGGCCGAACCGTATCGGACCGCGCTGGCGCAACTGCACGATTCCGCGCCCGCCATGCTGCCCGTGACCGTGCACGCCGCCATGGCGGACGAGCTGGGCGAGAGCTGGCGCTGGAACTTCCTGGAATTCGATGACCGGCGCGCCGCCGGGGCCTCGATCGGGCAGGTGCATCGCGCGGTGTGGCGGGACGGCCGCCAGGTCGCGGTGAAGGTCATGTACCCGGGCGCGCATCAGGCGGTGCTCGGGGATCTGGAACAGCTGCGGCGACTGTCCATCCTGGCCACCGTGTTCGCACCGGGAGCCGATGTGCCCGCGGTGACCGAGGCCATCTGCACCAGCGTGGCGGGCGAACTCGACTACGCGGCCGAGGCCGAACATCAGCGGATATTCGCCGAGGTCTTCGCCGACGACCCGGATATCGTTGTGCCCAAGGTGATTACCCAGCGCGGCAATGTGGTGGTCAGCGAATGGCTGCACGGTACACCGGTCACCCGGATCATCGAATCCGGTGCGCCCGAGGAGCGCAGCCGGGTCGGCATGCTGATCCTGCGATTCCTACTCTCGTCCTGGGTGCGCACCGGACTGCTGTACTGCGATCCGCATCCCGGGAATTTCCGGGTGCTGCCGGACGGGCGGCTCGGCGTGGTCGATTTCGGGGCGTGCGTGTCGTGGCCGCAGGACGGGTTCACCGAATTGGTCGGCGAGCTGGTCGATTCGGCGTTGAACGGCACCATCGCCGATCTGGACGTCGCGCTGCGGCGGCACGGCTTCGTGGAGCCGAACCGGGCCTACGATGTGGCGGCCATCGCCGAGGGCATCGCGGTGGTCAGCGAACCGCTGGCGGAGAGCACCTTCCGGTTCACCACCGAATGGCTGCGGCATCGGGTGCGGCATGTGATGGATCCGCGGCTGAGCAACGCGCATCGGCAGATGACCATCCCGGCGTATGTGACGCCGTTCGCGCGGGCGCTGCTCACGGCCATGGGCGTGCTCGCGCAGCTGGAGGCCGAGGGGCCGGTGCGGGCGGAGTTCGCCCGCTGGTCGCCCGAGCTCGCCACGGCGTTCGAGCGCTTCGACAATCACCGCGCCCAGCCGACGGATCTGGGTCTGGTCCGGCAGCTGCGCGCCAATCCGCCGACGCGGCGGTTCTCCGTCGTCAGCTGAACACGCCACTCGATCGCACACGGGCATAGAACCGGCCGTGGGGTGGGCATAGAACCGTTCTATGCATCCATCGGAATGCGGGCGGTACCGGGGAGTTTGCCGCTGGCCGATGCTGAATGCATGACCACACTGACCTTCCGCCCCAGTTCCGACACCACGTCAGCTGTTGCGAAGGCGTCCGCTCCGGCGCGCACCGCCGTCGAGCGCGCGGTCGGCCGCGAACCCGGTGACGCGCTGCGCGCGCTGGCCCCCAACTGGTTCGCGGTGGTGATGGGCACCGGCATCATCGCCAATGCCGCCGCCACCCTCCCCCTGCAATTCCCGGGTCTGCGCGGCGTCGCCACCCTCGTCTGGGCGGTGGCCGCCGGACTGCTTGCCGTGCTGTCGATCGCCTGGATCGCGCACTGGCGACGCCACCCCGAGATCGCCCGATCGCACGGCGCGAACCCCGTCATGATGCAGTTCTACGGCGCTCCTCCCATGGCCCTGATGACCATCGGCCTGGGCACCCTGCTGCTCGGCAGCGATGTGATCGGCATGTCCGCCGCGGTCACCATCGACTGGGTGCTGTGGAGCGCGGGCACCGTATTGGGTCTGATCTCCGCCTGCGCCATCCCCTTTCGCATGATCACCCGGCACAGCTTCGACGGCGACGCCGCGTTCGGCGGCTGGCTCATGCCCGTGGTGCCCCCGATGGTCTCCGCCGCCGCGGGCGCGCTGCTCATCCCCCATCTCCCCGCGGGCCAGCCCCGCATGACCCTGCTGTTCGCCTGCCTGGCCATGTTCGGCCTGAGCCTGATGGCCGCCTTCCTCACCATCACCATGATCTGGTCCCGGCTGCTGCACCACGGTCTTCCCGCCGCGGGCATGGTCGCCACCGTCTGGCTGGTGCTCGGACCCCTGGGCCAATCCGTCACCGCCGCAGGCCAACTCGCCACCGTCGCGCCCACCGCCCTGCCCGCCCGCGAGGCTGCCGGACTCGATGTCTTCGCCCTGCTGTTCGGCGTGCCCACCTGGGGCTTCGCCATGCTGTGGCTGGGCCTGGCCATCGCGGTCACCTGGCACGCCCGAAAGTCCATGTCCTTCAACATGACCTGGTGGGGCTTCACCTTCCCCCTGGGCACCTGCGTCACCGGCAGCACCGTCCTGTACGCCCACACCGGCGCGACCCTGTTCGCCGTGGTCGCGGTGGCCCTGTTCGCACTCCTGGTGGCCGCCTGGGCCGTGGTGGCCGCCCGCACCGTGCACGACTCGCTGTACGGCAACCTGCTGCGCCCCGCCCGCTGAGGCCGAATCCCGGGAATCGGGTGCCGCTGTAACCCGCGACGCTATCTACTGGAAGGCGTGGTTATGCGTCGTTGGCGGAGCCTGGGAGTGGCTGTTCATGATGCGGCGGACGACTGCTGGACGCGATCGGGGGGTCGAGGGTGCGGGGAGTGCGCCCGGCCGGGGGTTGCGGCTCGTGGACGGTGAGCACTATTCGGGATGGGAAGCCCTCTACCGGGACAATGTGGGGTGGGTGTACTCGCTGATGTTCGGGAAGGTCGGGAACCGGCCCGATGCGGAGGATCTGACGGCCGAGGTGTTCAGTACCGCGCTCAAACCATTGCGGATCGAGGCGTCGGTGCCCGAGGTGCGTGCCTATCTGCGGGCGACCGCCCGAACCGTGCTGGCCGGATATTGGAAGGCTCGGATGGGGCGGGAGATCACCACCATCGATATCGACATCGTGGATGATCCACCGCAGCAGACCGGTACCGACGGACGCGCGGAGGCGCAGGCGCGCAAGGTGCTCGAACGGCTGCCGGACAACTATCGGCGGATTCTGGAATTGCGATTTCTACAGGGGCTGTCGGTGCGGGATGCGGCGAATGATCTCGGGGTGACGGTGGCGAATGCGAAAGTGTTGCAGCATCGGGCTTTACAGCTGGCTGCGCGGTTGGACGAGGGAGGTGCGCGATGAGCGGGCGGGATGTGCGGCGGTACATGGAGGAGTTGCTGGCCGGGCGGGCGCCCCGGGGATTCCGGCCCGATGACGAGGAAGCCGAGCAGATGCGGGCGGCCATCGAGTTGCGGGCCGCGCGGCACGGGAGCGATACCCCGAGCGAGGATTTCCTGGCGAGCCTGCAACGCCGGTTGGCGGCGGAAATCGATGGGGAGGAACAGGATTCGCCGCCCGAGACCGGGACGCGGCGGCGACAGGTGTTGATCGGCACCTCGGCGGCAGCCGCGGCGGCCGCCGTGGGAGCCGCAGGGGCCGTGGTGGATCGGACCCTGCTGCACCCCGCGGAGCCGGAACAGCCCGCGGCACAGACGACCCTGGAACCCAATAACGGGTCGTGGCGGCCGATCGCGGCGGGCGCGGACCTGCCCGAGGGTGGCACCATCGCCTTCGATATCGGGACGGTGAGCGGATTCGTGCGGCGTGCCAACGGAATTCCGGTCGCGGTATCGGGGGTGTGCACGCATCAGGGCTGCAAACTGTGGCTGGACGCCCCGGCCGACCGGTTGCGCTGCCCCTGTCATTCCACCTCGTTCTCCACCGACGGCGTGGTGCTCACCCATCAGCTGAAGATCGCCCCGGCACCGCTGCCGCACCTTCAGGTTCGCGAAAACAACGGCGCGATAGAGATTTTCGGGCCGACCGTGTAACCCGCCGCCCTATCTGTAGGTGACAGATCCCGCACCCGCGGGTGATGGATCCGATAGGGAGGCCCGGACTCATGAGACTTATCCGCAGCCGTCGGCGCACGGCCCTGGCCGTCGCCGCCGTCGCGACCGCGCTCACGCTGAGCGCATGCGGCGGCGGAGGCGACAAGGCCACGGACAATCCCTCTCCCACACCGGTTTTCGCTTCCGGCACCGATACTCCCGGGATGGTGCCGGGTGGCAGCGGACCGGCCATGCCCGGCATGCAGGGCACGTCCAGCACGGCAACGGCGCCGGCGGATGCGAAGGCCGGTCCGAACGCCGTCACCATCGATAATTTCGCCTTCGCCCCGGCCACCCTGACCGTTCCGGTCGGCACCACGGTCACCTGGACCAACCGCGATGAGGAACCGCACAATGTGGCGGCGAGCGACGGCGGCTTCCATTCGCCGAATCTCGGTGCGGGAGCGAGGTATACCTTCACCTTCACCAAGGCGGGCAGCTTCGCCTACATCTGCGCGATCCACCCGTTCATGCACGCGACGGTGGTGGTGACGCCGTGACCGAGGACGATCCCCAGGGCATGACCCGCCGCCAATTGCTGCGGCACAGCGCCTGGTTCGGTTCGGCGGTGGGCCTGGCGGTGGTGGGCGGTGAGGTGGTCTCGCATATCGCGGGCACCGCGCAGGCCGCCACCGGACGACCCACGCTGCGCTTCGCCCAGCTCAGTGACAGCCATATCGGTTTCACCGGCACCGCCAACGGCAATGTCACCGAAACCTTCAATGAGGCCATCGGACAGGTGAATTCGCTCGGGTACACCCCGGACTTCGTGATCCACACCGGCGATCTCACCCACCTGGCGACACCCGAACAGTTCGATCAGGTGCATCAGATGCTGGGCGGGCTGAGCACCCCGCACGTATTCACCGTTCCCGGCGAACACGATTCGAGCGATGACGGCGGGCAGCGGTATCGCGACACCTTCGGGCGGGGCACCCGGGGCGACGGCTGGTACAGCTTCGATATCGCGGGCGTGCACGTGATCGGCCTGGTCAACACCCTGAACCTGCAAGCCCTTGGGCATCTCGGCGTCGATCAGCTGGAGTTCGTTCGCAAGGATGTCGCCGGATTGTCCAGTGACACACCGATCATCGTGTTCAGCCACATTCCGCTGTTCGCCATGTATCCCCAATGGGGCTGGGGCACAGACGATGCCACCCAGGCCCTGAGCTATCTGCGCCGGTTCAGCTCGGTCACCTGTCTGAACGGTCATGTGCACCAGCTGTTCACCAAGACCGAAGGCAACATCACCTTCTACAGCGGCACCACCACCGCCTATCCGCTGCCCAAACCCGGCGACGGTCCCGCCCCGAAACCGGTGACGCTGCCCGCGGGCAAGCTGCACGACGCCCTCGGAATCAGAGAGGTCACCTATCAAAAAGGGCAGCAGATGCTGGCGATCAAGGACCAAACGCTGAAGTGAGGTAACAAGTCGATGACTTTGTGCCGTTCCGCGTCTCGCCGGGGCGCTGCGGAACGAATGCAAACGCAAGATGGTCTACTAGGCTGAGCAGTAACAAGATGGAGGGAGTCCCATGCCACTCCACCGTTTTCGATCTTCCGCCGCCACCGGCATATTGGCGGTTCTGATCGTGGTGATAGCAGCATGTTCGTCGGCTTCCACACCCAATGGCACGCCCGGGCCGGATTCGCCCGTGACACAGGCCATCACGCTCAGTCCCGCGGAGGGTGCGGGCAATGTGGATCCGTCCGCACCCGTCGAGGTCAGCACATCGCGCGGCGTGCTGACCGCGGTCACCCTGACCAATGACGAAGGCCGGACCATCGACGGCACCTTCACGCCCGATCAGACGGCGTGGAAGCCGAACGTCCAGCTCGGCTACGGGCGGACCTACACGCTGAAGGCCGAGGGTATGACCGTCACCGGTGCGACCGGGCCGGTGACCTCGACCTTCACCACCATTCAGCCCGCGAATCAGACGAAGGTGTATCTGAACACCACCGGCGGGGAGGCGCTCGCCGAGGGCGGCACCTATGGCGTCGGCACCGTCATAGTCGCGCATTTCGACGAGGACATCACCGATCGCGCGGCGGCGCAGAAGCGGCTGATCGTCACCACGACCCCGAAGGTCGACGGGGTCTGGTACTGGATGGACAACCGCAACGCGCACTGGCGGCCCAAGGACTACTACGCGCCCGGCACCAAGATCAGCGTGGCCGCGAATATCTATGGTGTACAGGTGGGACCGGGACTGTTCGGACAGGAAGACAGCAGGGTCAACTTCGTCATCGGGGCCGCGCACGTCTCCATCGCCGATGACAACACCCATATGGTCGATGTGTTCGAGAACGGCAATCTGATCCGCTCCATGCCCACCTCCATGGGTCGCGGCGGCAGCGAGACCATCGCCGGGCGCACCATCACCTTCTGGACCCAGCCTGGCGTCTACACCGTCATGGACAAGGCCAATCCGGTGATCATGGACTCCTCCACCTACGGTCTGCCGATCAATTCCCGGCTCGGCTACAAGGAGGCCATCGGCTGGGCCACCCGGATCAGCACCGACGGCATCTACCTGCACGCCCTGGACTCCACCATCTGGGCGCAGGGCAGTCAGGACGTCTCGCACGGCTGTCTCAACCTCAGCTCCGACAACGCGCGCTGGTTCTTCGACTACGCGCTCCCGGGCGATGTGGTGGAAGTACGCAATACCGGCGGCGCACCCCTCGAGGTCTGGCAGAACGGCGACTGGGGCATGCCCTGGGACGAATGGGTCGCGGGCAGCGCCAAGTAGCCGGGACCGTCCACTCCCGCACGAATAGACGTTCTCAACTCTGATCCGCTGAGTCGATATTCAGTTTTTACACGCATTATGCGTATTTCAGCGCTTCTACCGGCACACTTGACTGACTGAGTTTTCAGTTGGAGACTGGCCGCATGAGTCAGAGCGATTTCGTCCTCAGCACCGCCCTCACCCCGCCGCCGTCGTATGCCCGGATGAGCGATACCGATCGCGCGCCGCTGCGCGTCGGGTTGGTACAGCATCGATGGCTGGCCGATCCGGACGAATTGCGCGCTCAGTTGAGCGCGGGCATCGGGCTCGCGGCGGCGCAGGGCGCTCGCGCGGTCTTCCTGCCCGAACTCACGCTCTCGCGCTATCCCGCCGATGTGCCCGCGGCCGAGAATCCGGGCGCGACCGCGGAGGAACTGCTGACCGGGCCCACCTTCACCTTCGCCGCGGCGGCCGCCCGCGAGCACGGCGTACTGGTGCACGCTTCGCTGTACGAGCGCGCCGACGGCGCCGACGGCCTCGGCTTCAACACCGCGATTCTGGTCTCCCCCGAGGGCGAATTGCTCGGGCGCACAAGGAAACTGCATATCCCGATCAGCGCCGGATACTACGAGGACACCTACTTCCGGCAGGGACCGCCCGCGGGCGATCCGCATCCGGTGTACCGGCCCGCCGCCCTCGACGGCGCGGCGCTGGGCCTGCCGACCTGCTGGGATCAGTGGTTCCCGGAACTGGCGCGCAACTATTCGCTCGGCGGTGCGGAAATCCTGGTGTACCCGACCGCCATCGGCTCCGAACCGTCCATGCCCAGCTTCGACACCCAGCCCATCTGGCAGCACGTGATCGTCGGCAACGGCATCACCGCGGGCACATTCATGGTGGTGCCCAATCGATTCGGCGATGAGGGCGGCGTGAACTTCTACGGCTCGTCCTTCATCTCCGACCCGTACGGGCGGATTCTGGTGCAGGCCCCGCGCGATGCCGCCGCGGTCCTGGTCGCCGATCTGGACCTGGCCCAGTGCGCCGACTGGCTGGACCTGTTCCCCTTCCTGACCACCCGCCGCCCGGACACCTACACCCGGCTCACCGCCCCGGTCGACACCGGTCGGCCGTACGGCGTGGTCGCGTCCTGACCGACCGTGCCCGCGGAAACCGCTTCGCGGACAAGCCCGTAAGCCGCGAGCGTGGAACCGCGACCGCGGGGGTAATGAACAGTGGGAGCCCGGGACGGCGGCCGGCCCGGGCTCGGGGCTAGCATGGCCGCACATTCGAAGGGTGAGGTTGAGACGGTGAAGGACAGCAGCGGGCCGAACCGCCGGGAGGCGATCCTGCAGGCAAGCGCCACCGCTATCGCCTCGCGCGGCGTGCGCGGCCTGCGGGTCAGCGATGTGGCCGAGGTGGCCGGGGTTTCACCCGGACTGCTCTATTACCACTTCAAGGATCGGGACGGCCTGCTCGCGGCGGCGCTCACCTACATCAATGACCGCGCCCGCTCCTATCGCACGGCCGCGGGTGCGGGTGATTCCGCGCGGGAGCGGCTCATACACCAGATCCTCGACGAGATCCAGGATCGGGCCGAGGTTCGCGAGAACTCCTTGGCCTGGAACGAGTTACGCGCCTGCGCCGTCTACGAGGAGGCCCTGCGCGAACCGCTCACCCGCACCTCACGCCGCTGGAGCGGCGAGATCGCCGACACCATCCGGGTCGCCCAGGCGCTCGGCGAAATCTCCGGCGCACTCGATGCCGACCACCTCGGCGGTATCGCCACCGCACTCACCGAGGGTCTGTCCTCCCGCTGGCTCTCCGGTGAGATCGATACCGACGAGGCTCGCGCGCAACTGCGCCGGGCACTGGAAGCCCTTCTCCCGCAGCCGCTCCCACAGAGCCGCGGACGCAGGGGCGCGGCGACCACCCGCCGCTGACGAGGCCCGGTGACCGGGACACCTACCTGAATCGGCGGTGATCGGGGTGTGGGTGTTTCAGAATGGGGCGTCGTCCATCGAAAGGTCCTGCCGATGAAGAGCACCCGTATCGTGCTGGCTTCCCGTCCGACGGGGATGCCGCAGCCGGAGAACTTCCGCACCGAGACGGTGGAATTGGAGCCGCCCGCACCGGGACAGGCGCTGTTGCAGACGCTGTACCTGTCACTCGATCCGTATATGCGCGGGCGCATGAGCGACGCGCCGTCGTACGCACCGCCGGTCGAGGTCGGCGAAACCATGTGCGGGGCAACGGTTTCCCGGGTCGTCGAATCGAGCGATCCGGCCTTGCTGCCCGGCGACGTGGTGCTGGGCTACGGCGGGTGGCAGACGCATTCGATCGAGTACACGCAGTACCTGCGCAAGCTCGATCCGGCCGCCGCACCGCTCACCACCGCGCTCGGCGTGCTCGGAATGCCGGGCTTCACCGCCTATTCCGGCCTGCTCACCATCGGACAGCCCAAGCCAGGCGAGACCGTGGTGGTGGCCGCCGCCACCGGTCCGGTCGGCGCGACGGTCGGGCAGATCGCCAAGATAAAGGGCGCTCGCGCGGTCGGCATCGCGGGCGGACCGCGCAAGGTCGCGCTGCTGCGGGAGAAGTTCGGCTTCGACGCCGCCATCGACCACCGCGCACCGGATTTCGCCGAACAGCTGGCCGCCGCCACCCCCGACGGCATCGACGTCTACTTCGAGAATGTCGGCGGTGCGGTCTTCGACGCGGTGCTGCCGCGGCTGAACAAGTTCGCGCGCATCCCCGTATGCGGCCTGATCGCCTCGTACAACGACACCGAACTGCCGCCGGGCCCGGATCGCATGGGCCAGCTCATGGGGCACATACTGCGCAAGAGCCTGTCCCTGCGCGGCTTCATCCAGACCGAATTCCTGCATCAATTCGACGAGTTCTACCCCGATGCCACCGGCTGGCTCGCCGACGGGCGGCTCACCTACCTCGAGGATGTGGTGGACGGCCTGGACAACGCGGTCGCCGCGTTCCAGGGACTGCTCACCGGGAAGAACCTCGGCAAGCTGAGCATCAAGGTCGCGGATTAGGCCGCGCCGGAACCGATTTCACCGCATGGCGGTGATGTAGGGCCGCAGGCCGAGCGTAATGTCCACGCATGCCCCGAGCAGGACATCACGCTCGGTGGGGTCGGGGGCGCGTTGCAGTAGCAGCCTGGTCCCCAGAATCGGTGTGGGCAGCGGCTGTCCGGCCCGATCCCACCAGATGTAGGTGTCGTACAGATCGTTCGCGATCCGGCCCAGCGTCCAGCCGCCGGCGGTGCGCACCACATCGAGGCGGCCGAACTCCTCGCCCATGCGGTCGAGAATCCGCAGCCGGAACAACTCTGGCGATTTCGGCTCGTCCGCGGGGACGAAATGCAGCAGCGTCCCGGCGGTCGAACCCACGGCCGTCGAGGTGTCCGCGCGGTTGATGGTGCCGATGGCGCTGCCGTCCGCGCGGCTCAGCACGGTCGGCGCGGCCTCCCTGGACTGCACCCAGACGACCGAACCGTCGGCGTAGGTGATGCGATGCTTGCCGGTACCGCCGTTCTTGAAACCGAAGAGCATGGCCATCTTGCCGCCGAAACCGTCACCTGCCCCCTGCACGCCGTCGGCCAGCGGATCCCCCGGCCCGGACTGGAACGTGACCTGCAGGGCATTGGACAGTTTGTGGACGACCCGACCTTCGATCATCATCGAGCCGCCCCGCGGGGCTGACATCCGTCGATGGTAGGCCCGGATATCGGCGGGCAGACCCGAATTCGCAGTTCAGTTGCCGTTGGGGTGGCCGACCACGGCGAGCGCGGTGGTCCAGTCCGCCGCGATGGCGCCCTGCGCGTCGGTGAGCGCGACCTTGCCGGTGCAGACCAGACTGTGCAGCTGGTTCTCCACCTTGTCCTTCGGATTGGCGATTCCGGCCCCCGGCTTGTGATCCGGGGACGGCGGTTCCACCCAGAGATTGCGTGGATCGTTCGGGTCGCCGCCGAGCTCGAGCGAGATGAGATGGTCGTATTCGGCGTCCTTCGGATCACCGGTGAAGGCGTAGGACTTGATATTGGCTTCCTTCTCGCGGCCGGTGATATTCGAGTTCGGCCGAATCGATGCGGTATAGCCGGATTTACAGATGGTGTCGGCCAGATTCGCCGCGGTCACCTTCGGATTGGTCGCGCCGGGTGTACAGAGCGGATCCGGAAGCGGTTGTCCGTCAGCGGTTTTGCCGAAGTGGCAGGTACCGGGCGCGGGCTGGGCCTGCACCGTGTACTGCACCGGGCCGGGGCCGACCGGCACCGTCACATTCTGCTGTTTGGCGGGTGGTCCCGAAATCACCTGTGCCACATGGTTTGCCGGATGGGTGGCGCATCCCGCCGCGACCCCGAGGGTCAGCAGAGCGGTCAGCAGGGTCCTGTACGCGTTCATAACAATCCTCGAATCCCACCGCGAAACATCTCAATTGTGCGCTATGCCTTGGGAACACGCGCAATGACGACATGCGAGAGGGAAATCCCCGGTCCTGTGGTCCTACCAATCGGCCCTTCGGCACACCAATTGTTCCCACGACCGGGAACTGTGCTCGCGCACAGCCCAATTGGCTCAACCATGCCCGAGCACGCTCGAATACCGCACTAATCGGGCCAAATCGATCGTTCGACTCTCTCAGTACTGTGCACGGCAACAATTCTGGACGGTACGATCAATTGCCATGAACACCTCGAACACCCTGCCCGGAGGGTTCGTGGCACGCGCCAGCACCACACTGCTGGAGCGCATCGACGATGTGGTCGACCGGGTAGCAGCGGAAATCGAACGAGCCGAACCGGTTTACGGAAATCTGCGCGCGGTGACGCCGGAGGACCTGCGGCGCGCCAACCGCGCCAACCTCGAAGCCATCCTGGGACATCTGGCCGGACGCCGCGAGATCGGCATCGCCGCACCGCGCAGCACCGGCCACCGCCGCGCGGAGACCGGAGTCCCGCTACCCGCGGTGCTGCGCGCCTACCGCATCGGCTCCGGTGTGGTGTGGGACGAACTGCTCGCCATGGCCGGAGACGATCCCGAGGCCAGCCGCGAACTGCTCGGCATCGCCTCGCACGTCTGGAAACTGGTCGACGACTACTCGCAGGCGCTCACCGACGGGTATCAGGAGACCGTGGCCGAACAGCTGCGCCGCGATGCCCGCGCCCACGACGCGGCACTGGAGGCACTGCTCACCGGGCAGGTCGACGGGGCTCGACTATGGGAGTGCGCCCGCGCGCTCGGACTACCCGCGCAGGGGTCGTACGTGGTGGTGGCGGCCACCACCGGCACCGCCGCCGCCGAGGCGCTGCCCGGGGTGGACCGGGGGCTGTCCATGCTGGGCGTGGCCTCGGCATGGCGGGTGCGGGCGCACAGTCATATCGGAATCATCACTCTCACAGCACGTTTCACCGAACCTCGACTGCGCGCGCTACTGGCCGAGCGCAGTGTCGGGCGGGCCGGGATCAGCTCGGTGTTCACCGCGCTCACCGAGGCCGCGGCCGCGCTGCGACAGGCCGAATTGGCCTGTGCCGCAGCGCAGCCCGGCTCTCACCAGGTGCTGCGCTATGACGACGCGCTGATTCCGGTGCTGCTCGCGGGCTCGCCGGAGGCCGCGGGCGCGCTGGCGCGCAGCGTACTCGGACCGGTGCTGGCACTGCCCGAACACGATCGGGAGGTGCTGCTGGAAACCATGCGCACCTGGTTCGAACAGGACGGCGAGGTCTCCGCGGTCGCCGCGGCGCTGTTCTGCCACCGCAATACGGTGCGATTCCGAATAAACCGGGTGGCCGAACTGACCGGGCGCAGACTCACCGAACCGCGCGCCGCCACCGAGATCCAGCTGGCCCTGGAGGCCCGCCGCATCCTCGGTGACGCCGCACCGGGGAAGTGAGACCCGGATTCGGTCGCCGGTCACGAACTCCGCGAAGGCCCGATCGGAAGTTCGAGCTGGGCGCGACCATCCGCGCCCAGCGCCCGCGACACCGTGCCGCGCCGAGGTGGGATTGCCTTCCACCACCGCGATGTTCGCGTCAGCTGTCCAGCTTCGCGGTGATCGCGGCAGCGACCGGGATGCCGCGACGCAGTACCGCCGCGGTGAAGGCACGCGCCAGTACATCGCCGGGAGTCCCTTGTAGACAAACGATTTCGCGGCTGACGGTGGGGCGGATGCGGCGCAGCGCCGCCGGGAGTCCGGCGGGAAGCGCGGTGGTGGGGACCAGGGCGATACCCACACCGGCGGCGGCCAGCTGTGCGGCGGTGGCGGCCTGACGGGTGCGCATGGCGACGGTGAACTCCGCTCCTTGGCGGGTGGCCTGTGCGTCCAGCCAACCCGCGAGGCCGTTATCGGGGTGATAGTGGATGAGGGGTTCGTCGCGCAGGTGCCGCAGGGTGAGGTGTGGGCGATCGGCCAGGGGGTGGCCGGGCGGGAGTACCGCGATGATCTCCTCGGTGCCGATGACCTCGGCAGCGCCGGTCCAGCGACTGGGCCGAGGACCGATGGCCAGGGCTGCCGCGCCCGAATCGACCAGGCGGGCAAGCTCATCCGCGCTGGTGGCCTCGGTGAGCGCCAGGCGCACCAGGGGATTGCGACGCAGCCAGCCGCGCAGCACGGGTGCGAGCAGTCCGGCCGTCATACTCTCCGCGCAGGCCAGGCGCAGCGATCCGCCCTCGCCGCGCGCGGTGGCGCGACCGCCGTCCATGGCGCGATCGACGGCCGCGAGGGCTGTGCGCGCCTCCCCGATCACGCTGTCCCCCACCGCCGTCGGGCGCACGCCCCGGGGTAGCCGCTCCACCACGGGCGCGCCGATCTCCCGCTCCAATGCGGCCAGCTGATGCGACAGCGCGGGTTGGGACATATGCAGTCGCGCCGCCGCCTCGGTGATCGATCCGGCGTCCACGACCGCGATCAGGCATTCCAGCGCACGCAGGGTAGGCATTCGGAGATTCTATGGCAGCGATCGAAAACCTTCAGATCGCGACGGGATGATTCGCCCGGCGCGACGCGCTGATCCGAATATGACAGCACTCGAGAACAAGACCCTGGTGATCATCGGCGCGAGCTCCGGCATCGCCGCCCGCATTGCCGCCGATGCGACCGAACAAGGCGCACAGGTGATTTCGACCGGCCGCCCGGAGGTCGACCTCACCGATGAGAACTCCATTCGAGCCCTGGCCGCACGCGTCGGCGAACTCGACTACCTGATCACCCTCGCCGCCGACCACGCCAACGGACCCGTCACCGAGCTGGATCGCGAGGCCGTGCACCGCGCCTTCGACGCCAAGGTCATCGGCCCGATCCTGCTGGCCAAGCATTTCGCCCCGCGCTTTCGGCCGGGCGGCGCGATGCTGCTCTTCTCCGGTGTGGCCGCCTGGCGTCCGGCACCCGGCCGCAGCGTCATGGCCGCGACGAACGCGGCGGCCGCCACCCTCGCCGAGGCGCTGGCCGTGGAGCTCGCGCCGCTGCGGGTCAATGCCCTCTCCCCCGGCATCATCGATTCCGGCGCGTGGGACGGACCCGCCAAGGACGCGTTCTTCGAATCGGTCGCGTCCCGGAATCCGGCCCGGCGCATCGGCACCCCGGCCGATATCTCCGCCGCCGCGCTACTGGCCCTGACCAATTCGTTCCTCACCGGAACCACCCTGCATGTGGATGGCGGCGGTCGCCTGGTGTGATGCCGCCGGGGCCGAAACACACTGACGCCGTGCGATTTCGGCTCCCGAGCACGCCTGCGACCAGCACGTACGAAATCTCCAACCAAACAGTTGCAAATGCGGCGCGGAAGTGGTCTACTCACATCTGCAACCAAACGGTTGGAGTTTCGAACGGAGTCTGAAATGACTGTCACAGCCCCCACCACCGCCCCCTCGGTGCACGTTCGCGCCGCGATCACCTGGCTGGCGATCTTCCCGATGGTCGCCCTCGGCATGACCCTGATGGCCCCGTTCACCGCGACCTGGCCGCCCGCGCTGCGGGCGCTGGCACTGACCGCGGTCGTGGTGCCCAGCGCGGTGTACGTGGTGGTGCCCCGCCTGATGGCGGCACACCAGCGGATCACGCACCGGCACAACTGAACTCGGGCCGCCCGGTGCCCGAGGCGGTCCGCCACCCAGCACCGGAGTCGCCCACCACCTACGCCTGCGGCGCGATTACCCTTGCGCCGCAGGCGTTTGCGGTCAGGTGAGGGCGAAGGTCAGCAGCGCCGCCGCACCACCGCCCCCGCGCGACCAGGAGTAGCCGAACCAGACGCCCGGGGTGATCTCACGAATCTCGTCGTAGATCTGCGGGGTCGGCGAGGGGGCATAATTCAGCGCCCAGGTCGGGCGGCCGTCCAGAATGGCGGGCGCGCTGTACACATCCGCGCGCCACCCCTCGATGCCGGCGCCGGTGATGCGGTTCTCCAGATAGCCGCCATTGGGTCCGGTGTAGAAGGTCTTGCCGATCCAGACCAGGGGCGTCCACGCCTGCATATCCACCGGTCTGATGACCCAGCCGTTCTTGACGCCCATCGGCACCGCGCCCTGATCGGCATCGCGGAAGATATCGTCCTGCTGCGCCGGCGAACACCGAAAACGCAGTGAGTCAATGGTTGCCGCACGATCGCCGTTGTACAGGACGCAACCGCCGCCGTAATCGGCATCCGCGGCGGCAATCGGTGCGGTGAAGGGATTGAGCGCGAACGCGGTACCTAATCCGGCGAGGGCGAGCAACCTCACCAGGGCATATCTCAGTGTTTCGCGGCGTGAATGCATCACTGCCTCCAACGGTCGACCCCGACCTAACAGCGATGCTAGTTCGCTATGAGATAGCCACGGATAAGTGCAATACAAAAGAGACCAAAAGGTCTTCTACCTGCGACGGCGTATTCGCACATTGACAGCCAACTGCCAGCTGGTTCACGAAACCCGCGCAGCTTCGCGGCGATTAATTGACCATGGCTCGGAAAATTTCACGATCGCCGCGGACGCGGTGGGTATGGCTCGCCCTCGGCTGCCTGGTCGCCGTGATCGCGGTGGCGCTGAGCGTGCCCAGCGCGGTCGCCGCGGCACGCGACACCGGCGCCCCCGGGCAACACCCGATCAGCACCACCCAACCGGTGGAGACGCCCGTACAGGTGGCCCCGCCGACGACGCCGCAGCAGACGCCCGCCATGATCGCGCAGCAGATGCAGACCGCGATCCAGGCGGCCTCGCCCGGCAGCACGGTCGGCATCGACGTCGTCGACATCGGCTCAGGCGCGGTACTGGCCGACCTCAATGCCGATCAGCAGTTCTACACCGCCTCGGTGGTGAAACTGCTCATCGCCCTCGACGATCTGAAAAGCCAGAACTGGCAGGCGGATTCGGATACTTCGGCCGAACTGACCCAGATGCTCGCCACCAGCGATGACGATATCGCCGATGCGCTCTGGGACGCCGACGGCGGCGGCGATATCGTCACCCGCATGGCCGATCTCATCGGCCTGCCCGGCACCCAGGCGCCCGCGGACAACGCGCAGTGGGGCGAAACCCTCACCACCCCACAGGATGTGGTGAAACTCCTCGACTACCTGAACGACACCGTGCCGCTGCCCGCACGCACGCTCATCCTGTCCGCCATGCGCGGGGCCACCCAGATCTCCGCCGACGGCACCGATCAGTACTTCGGCATTCCGGACGGGCTCACCGGGGACTCCTGGGCCGTCAAACAGGGCTGGATGGCACTGGAGGACTCCACCACCCTCGATACCACCGGATTGGTCGCCGCCACCCCGGGCGGACCGCTGCGCTACGCCGTGGTGGTGCTGACCACCCAACCGGCCGATATGAGCTGGACCGCCGCGGGCGCGGCACTCACCGCGGGTGTGACGCTACTGCGCACGGTTATCGCCTAGGTCCGTAATCGCCTGGGCGACAGGGCGATACGGGAAAGGCCCGCACGCAGCGCGGCGTGCGGGCCGAAACCGAGACCGAGACGGCGGGTCTAGTCCAACGGGAGCACCGCGGCCGTACCGGTGATGACGGTATCGCTCTTGTCGACCAGGGCGGCGCGCACCTGGACCGATTGGCCCGAGGCCAGCGCCACCGCACCGGGGGCGGCGGTCAGCGTCACCGTCGCCTGCTGCGAGCTGCCATCGCAGGTGGGGGCGGTCAGGGTGCCCTGCGCGGACGGACGGTCGGCATTGGGGTCGCCGACCAGGACCTTGAGCCCCGCGACACCGGCACCGGCGTCGCAGGAGTACAGGACCCCGACAACCGTGGTGTCGGCCCCCTTGATCTCGATGGAATTGGCCGCCAACGCGGCGGGAGCGGTGGAAATCAGGCCCGCGCCCAGAGCGGCGAGGGCGAATGCGGTGCAGGCGGAACGCTGACGAATCCGATTAGTCACCATCGCTCCATGGTGGCAGCACCCGTCCCGTGCCCGGCGGGAACCCCGGTCCGCACGGCGCGTCCGGGTCGCGGACCCCCGACGAAGCGACAGGCCGATACCGCCCTACAGCTGCCCGAAAACACCGGGGGCCGAAGGATATTGCCCGATCAGCTCGGCTGATCCAGCAGCACCCGGACGCTGACCCGGCCCTTCTCATCCCGGCGGGCCGTGGCATATCCGCCGCGGTCGATACCGTCGAGGTGCAGGGAGATCGGGCCGCCCTCGCCCAGGAAGTTCCGCCACCACTTCTTGTTGTCCGGCATGGCGACGCCGATGGTGATCGTCTCGCCCTTGCGCGAATAGAACACCGGGGTGCTGAACGTCTTGCCGGAACGTCGCCCGACATAGGTGACCTCGACGAAGCCGCGCCGCATGAGGCCGCCGATCACCGGCATCCCCGTCAGCGCGACAACCGCGCCGTTGACGCTCCGTGTGATCGATCCCAAAGTGATTGCCATACCGGCAGCCTACCGACCGGCTGGTGCCGAAGCGTTGAAAACCGTTGGGATCAGGCGAGTTTCAGGGAACGGCCGATGATCTCCTTCATGATCTCGGTGGTGCCGCCGTAGATGGTCTGCACGCGAGCGTCCATGTACGCCTTGGCGATCGGGTATTCGCGCATGTAGCCGTAGCCGCCGTGCAGCTGCAGGCATTTGGTGATGAGGTCGAGCTGCTCCTCGGTGCTCCAGTACTTGGCCATGGCGGCCTCTTCCACGGTGAGCTTCTCGACATTCAGCAGTTCGATGCAGCGGTCCACGAAGACGCGGACGGCGGTGGTCTTGGTGGCGAGCTCGGCCAGCACGAAACGCGTGTTCTGTTGCGCGCCAATCGGTTTGCCGAACGCCTTGCGATCACGCACGTACTGGATGGTGTTCTTCAGCGAGCCTTCCATGGCGGCGGCGGCCATGACGGCGATGGACAGGCGCTCCTGCGGCAGGTTCTGCATCAGGTGGATGAAGCCCTGACCCTCGGTGCCGAGCAGGTTCTTACCGGGCACGCGAACATCCTGGAAGGAGAGCTCGGCGGTGTCCTGCGCCTTGAGGCCGATCTTGTCGAGGTTGCGGCCGCGCTCGAAACCGGGCATACCGCGCTCGACGACCAGCAGCGAGAAGCCCATCGCGCCCTTCTCCGGATCGGTCTGGGCGACCACGATGACGATATCGGCGTTGATGCCATTGGTGATGAAGGTCTTGGAGCCGTTGAGGATCCAGTCGTCGCCGTCCTTGACCGCGCGAGTCTTGATGCCCTGCAAGTCCGAACCGGTGCCGGGTTCGGTCATGGCGATGGCGGTGATGATCTCGCCCGAGCAGAAGCCCGGCAGCCAACGCTGCTTCTGCTCCTCGTTCGCCAACTCCAGCAGGTAGGGGGCGATCACGTCATTGTGCAGGCCGAAACCCAGGCCCGAATACTGCGCGTAGGTGACCTCTTCGGTGACCACAGCGTTGTAGCGGAAATCCTTGACGCCACCGCCGCCGTACTCCTCCGGCACCGCCATACCGAGGAAGCCCTGTTTGCCCGCTTCCAGCCAGACCGCGCGATCGACGATGCCGTCGTGCTCCCACTGCTCGTGGTGCGCGGCCACATGCTGATCCAGAAACTTTCGGAACGACTCCCGGAACAGATCGTGCTCGGGTTCGAAAATAGTGCGTTCCACGCCAACCTCCTGAGTGACCACATCGGCACATCGCCTCTGCCCATACGGTACTCGAAAGTCGAATCAGGGTTAACTTCGAACCCCGGAAAAGTGGTCCGAACTGCGCCTGTCGCCATTGACAAGGCAGATCGAAGCAGCTGAACCCCGGTAAACCTACGGAATCAGAGACCGACCGCGGAGAGGGTCCGGCCCAGCAGTGAACGGCCGCGATCACGGTCCCGTTCGGTGAGCAGGAAACCGATCTCCTCCTCCAGCGCCTTACGCGTCACGGCCTGCAATTCCAGCGCGGCCGCCTCGGCGTCGGTGGCATCACGCCACGGACTGGTGTCGATCGGCGTGCCGAGCGCGAAATAGAAACGCTCCGGCTTGGGCACCAGGGTCGGGCCGAGCCCGCGAATCAGCGGCGGGGTCAGATTCGCCCGCAAACCCAGACCGGTGACCGCCATGCGCAGCGGGCGCATGACCGGATGATCACCATCGAAGACGATGTCGTAGATATCATCGCCACCGACCATGGCGATCGGCACGATCGGAGCCCCGGTCGCAATCGCCATGTGCGCGAAGCCCGTTCGGCCCTCCCACAGCAGCTGATACTTCTGGCCCTTGCCGCGCATGGCTTCCCGGCCACCGCCCGGGAACACCGCCACCGCCTCACCCTGCTCCAGCAGCGTGGTGCAGTTGTGCCGGTTACCGCGCACAACTCCCAAGCGGTGCAAGCCATCTCGCAAAACCGGCACATCGATGAGGATGTTCTCGGCCAGACCCCGCACCAGCCGGTCATGTTTGGCCAGAATCTCCGCCGCCAGCAGCGGGGCATCGGTCCCGCCCGCCAGCGTGTGATTGCCGACCAGCAACACCGGGCCGTCCAGCGGGAAATTCTCCAGCCCGTAGAAACGCGGACTGAACCAGGCGCGCGAGGGCGCGGTGATCAGTTCGATGACCCGGCGATCGGTATCGGTCAACTCGACGTGCAACGGCGCACCGTCGGTGAGCCCCCGTGACTCGGTCAATTGATTGTCATTTGAAGACAAGACATCCCTCCCTGCAGAGATTCCGATAGCGGCATGCTAACGAAATACCCTGTAAGGGAGGGAATCCACCCCGCTCCCGAGTGGGCCCTCGGGCGAGGCGAGTCCGACTACTCGGCCTCGGCCTCGACTTCGGCGGCGGTCTCGGCGTTGACGTCGACGCCCGCATGTGCGAACTCGCTCAGGATGCCCGCGAGGGAGGCGGGAACCTTGGCGCGCACCAGCGTGCCATCGGCCACATGATCCGAGGTGAGGATGCGGCCGTCCGCGTGAATGCGGGCGAGCAGATCACCGCGGGTGTAGGGCAGCAGCACGCTGACCTCCACCAGACCGCCGAGCACCTTGTCCAGGCGCTCACGCAGTTCGTCCAGACCCTGACCGGTGGCCGCCGAGACGAACACCGCCTCGGGCAGCCAGCCGCGCAGCTGGGTCAGCTCCATCGGATCCAGGGCATCGATCTTGTTGACCACCAGCAACTCCGGCGGAGCCGCGGTCTTGGTCTCGCGCAGCACATCGGTGACGACCTCGCGGACCGCCTTGATCTGCTCGCCCGGCAGCGCGTCCGAACCATCCACCACGTGCAAGAGCAGATCCGCGCCGGTGACCTCTTCGAGGGTGGAGCGGAACGCCTCGACCAACTGGGTCGGCAGGTGCCGGACGAAACCGACGGTATCGGTGAAGACGACCTCGCGGCCATCCTCCAGCGCGGCCTTGCGGGTGGTCGGATCCAGCGTCGCGAACAGCGCGTCCTGCACCAGGATGCCCGCACCGGTGAGCGCGTTCATCAGGCTCGACTTGCCCGCGTTCGTATAACCGACGATCGCCACCTGCGGGATACCGCTGGATACGCGCCGATGCCGCTTGGTATCGCGGGCGGTCTTCATCTCCCGGATCTCGCGGCGCAGCTTGGCCATGCGCTCACGAATGCGCTGACGATCGGTCTCGATCTTGGTTTCACCGGGACCACGGGTACCCACGCCACCATTGGCGCCCGCACGACCACCGGCCTGCCGGGACATGGACTCACCCCAGCCGCGCAGTCGCGGCATCATGTACTGCATCTGCGCGAGCGCGACCTGCGCCTTGCCCTCACGTGAGGTGGCGTGCTGGGCGAAGATATCCAGAATCAGCGCGGTGCGGTCGATGACCTTCACCTTGACGATCTTCTCCAGCGCGGTCAGCTGCGCGGGACTCAATTCACCGTCGAGGATGACCGTATCGGCGCCGGTCTCGAGGACCATGGCACGCAATTCCTCGGTCTTGCCCGAACCGATGTAGGTGGCCTTATCCGGTTTGTCGCGGCGCTGGATCAGCGAATCGAGCACCTCGGAACCGGCGGTCTCGGCGAGCGCGGCCAATTCGGCCATTCTCGATTCGACCTGCGCGGTGGTGCCCTCGGTCCAGACGCCGGCCAGCACCACGCGCTCCAGGCGCAGCTGCCGGTATTCGACCTCGGTGACATCCTCGAGCTCGGTGGACAGACCGGCCGTGCGGCGCAGGGCGGCACGTTCATCGAGCTGCAATTCACCGACCGTCGGCGACGCGGAGTCACCCGCGGTCGGCGACGTGGACCAGCCGGTCGCGGCGTCGTCGGTGTTCTCCTCAGCGGGAGTGAACTCGTACGTCTCTTGTTTACTCATACGCCTCCATAATCCCACGGACCAACGGAACAGCGCATTCGGTTATTTCCGGGCGACAGGACAGGCGTGTCCTAGGCGTCCTGCCACCACTTGGCGGCGATCCTGCCGGTGGCCACCAGCACCGACGGACCGCGCAGGGTCGCGGCGCCGTGGTCGATACCGACGGTGACGGTGCCGCCGGGGATGTGGACCTGGATATGGCCGGTGTCCTCGGCCAGATCGAAACCGTCGCGAGCGAGAGCGGCCGCGGCCGCGGCGACGGTTCCCGTTCCGCAGGAACGGGTTTCGCCCACACCGCGTTCGTAGACGCGCATATCGACACCGCGATTGCCGTCCGAGGCGACACCGAGCGCGGTCAGGATTTCGACGTTCACGCCATTCGGGAAGACGGTGTGGTCGAAGGAGGGGGCATGGGTCAGGTCCAGATCGAGCAGGTCCCGATGGGTGAGTTCGGGGTCGACACACGCCAGGTGCGGATTGCCGACGTCGATGCCGAGACCGGTGAATTCGCGACCGGCGAGGGTGGCGGTGGACTCGCCCAGGGTGCGCACCCGGCCCATGGCGACGGTGACCTCACCGTGCACCGGATCGGCGTGATGGACGATCACCGGGCGGGCTCCGGCGCGACTGCCGACCACGAATTCGGTGGCGGATTCCAGGCCGGTGGCGACCAGGTAGTGCGCGAACACGCGCACGCCGTTACCGCACATCTCGGCGATCGAACCGTCCGCGTTGCGGTAGTCCATGAACCAGTCCTCCAGGCTCACGCCTTCGGGAAGCACTGGGAGAGTGCCGTTTTCGATGAGCGCGCCCGCGCGGGCCACGCGCAGCACACCGTCCGCGCCGATACCGCGCTGACGATCGCACAGTGCGGCCACGCGTGATTCGGTCAGCTCCAGCCAGGCATCGGGGTCCGGCAGCACGACGAAATCGTTCTGCGTGCCGTGTCCTTTGCCGAAGTCGATATCAGCCGCGTTCTCGTTCACCATTCGTCCTCACCCAACACCCGAGTTGTCACCGCAACGCCCGGCGCTGCCGGGAAATTTCGTACAGGGCCACCGCCGCCGCCGACGGGGCTCCCAGGGAACCGTCGGACGGGACGCACACCAGCTCATCGCACACCTGCCGCCAGGCGGGGGCGAGCGTTTCGCTTTCATCACCGATGACCAGCACGGTGGCGGCACCGAACTCGAACTCGTCGAGGGCGATACCGCCGTGATCGTCACTGCCGACGATACGGGTGCGGATCCCCCGCGCCAGCTGCCGGTCCCGGAACGCGGTCAGTTGCGCGGGTCCGGAGGCGCGCAGGACGGGGACCGCGAAGAGCGCGCCGTCGGAGGCGGTCACGCTCTGCGGGTCGTAATGGTCCGCGCCGGAACCGGTCACGATCACCCCGCTCGCACCGAACGCCGCCGCCGAGCGGATCAGCGATCCCAGGCGGACCGGTGAACCCGGGCGGTCGATGACCACCACGGTGGGCGGCTGCTCCGGCGTACCCGGGGCGAAATCATCGAGTTCCATACGGCGCGAGACCGCCACCGCGACCAATTCCGGCACCGATTCCGACGGTTCGGCCAGCTCGGCCATCACCTCGGGAACCAGCCCGATGCTGGGCACCCCGCTGGATTCGAGAACCTGGCGCGCCCAGCCGGACGGCTCCGGCGCACCCAGGCGATAGACGAGAGTCTCCAGGGGCCAATGACATTCGAGCGCGCGGGCGATGGGACGCTGACCGTGCACCAGGAATCTATTGTCGCGCAGGCGACTGGCCCGACTGTTCAGATATGCCTGCCACACCTGGACCGAGGCATTGCGGGCATTCGCGCGACGCGTCACTCAGCTGACTTCCTGTTCGTCCTTCGCCGTCGAGGAGTTGACGAGCGTCAGCGCCGTCTCCGCCAGCCGCGGATCCGCGCCGTCCACCCAGTGCACCCGTTGATCGCGGCGGAACCAGGATCGCTGTCGCCGGACATAGCGCCTGGTGCCGATGAAGGTGCGCTCCTGCGCTTCGTTCAGGTCGTATTCGTTGTCCAGGTAGTCCAGGACTTGTGCGTATCCGATTGCGCGGCGGGCGGTCTGGCCGTCGCGCAGGCCCCGGCCGATCAGGGTGCGCACCTCGTCCACCAGACCGGAGTCGAACATCTTCGCGGTACGCAGTTCGATGCGGGCGTCCAGTGCGGCGGTGTCCCGGTCGACGCCGATAATGACTGTGCCCCAGCGGGGTTCGCCGATCTGCGGGGCGGAGGCGGCGAACGGCTTACCGGTCAGCTCGACCACCTCGAGGGCGCGGACCATACGGCGACCGTCGGTGGGCAGGATGGTGTCGGCGGCCACCGGATCGGCGGCGCGCAGCGCCTCGTGCACGATGACCACGCCGCGTTCCTCGAGCAGGGTCTCCCATTTGGCGCGGATCTCCGGATCGGTGGCCGGGAAGTCCCAATCATCAAGCAGCGCTTGGACGTACATCATCGAACCGCCGACGATGACGGGGGTGTGACCGCGCGCCATGATGGCCTCGACATCGGCCCGGGCCGCGGTTTGATACACCGCGACGGTCGCGGTCTCGGTGACATCGAGAACATCGAGTTGGTGATGCGTGATGCCGCGGCGTTCGGCGAGCGGGAGTTTCGCGGTGCCGACATCCATGCCGCGATAGAGCTGCATGGCGTCGATATTGACGATCTCGCCGTGTAGTCGTTCGGCCAGATCCAGGGCCAGATCGGATTTTCCGGTGGCGGTCGGGCCGACGACGGCAATGGGCCGAATCATGCGGCATCACCCGGAAGCCAGCTGCTCGCGTGGTAGGCGATGCCGAACGGGGCTGCGGCATAGAAGGTTTCGACCCGGGGGTCGGCGGCGTCGGCGGCGAAGAGGCCGGCCAGCACCTGGAAGGCCGGGCGGCCCGCGACATCGAGTTCGGCGCACAGGCCCACATCGAGCCCGGCCAGTGCGGACCGATCACCGGTCGCGAGGGCGTGATCGATCTCGGCCTGCGCCGCTTCGGCGCGCGGGTCGAGGTAGCGCGGGGCCTTGAGCGACAGGGTTGCCGCACCGTCGCCGACGACCAACACCCCATACCGGTCAGTCGCTGAATCCAGTTCGGCGCGCAGCCGCTCGCCATACGCCAGGCACTCGGCGGCAGGTGTGTCGGACGCCACCAAGCGCGCCACGGCGATCGCGTCCGGGGCCACCCGCTCGCGCAACCAGCCACCGATCAAGACCGCCAACGGCAATTCGGGATCCGGATTCCCGGTAGTCGCGGTCGCCGACAAACCGACCCGGACATCCACTCCGTAGCCCCGGAAGGTGCCCGCGGTCTCCGAGTCGTACACATTGTCCGAATCCGCCACGCCCACCACAATCCAGCGTTTGGCCTGGCCAGCCAGCTCTCCGGCGGCCTCGAACACCGCGCCGCGCAATTGCGCGACCGCACCGTCGGCCGCCGCGCCTGCCGCACCACCCAGCTCGGGTATCAGGGCGGGTGGCGAGGGGACCAGCGACGCAACACAGAACACGCGGTCAACCGTAGCGCTACCGCGCCTCACCAGCCCCACCCCACCTGATCGCCGCGCCACGGAGGTGGCCTCAAAGACAGCATTTCGCATCTCAGCCTGGTTGAATGGGGAGAGTTGGACAATGAGCTAGGGCGTAACCAGGCAGCCGTGACGCGCGGCAGGGACGAGGAGCAATGAGCGACAACAGCGGAAACGAGAAGGCTACCCAGTCGGAACCGACCTCGACGCCCCAGCCCGGCGCCGCCCAGCGTCCGTCTCCGGCCACCGCCGCCGGTCCCCGCCCGGGACCAGCGCCGCGTAAACCGGAAGCCCCGAAGCCCCACGCCGTCAAGCCCTCTCCCGGCCCGGCGACCCCGCATCCGCATCCGGTCGTGGTGCCGAGCGTGAGCGATCCCAGCCAGTGGGGCCGCGTCGACGAGGACGGCACCGCGTGGGTCAAGACCACCGACGGCGAACGCGTCATCGGATCTTGGCAGGCCGGCGACACCGCCGAGGGCCTGGCCCACTTCGGCCGCCGCTTCGACGATCTGGCCACCGAAGTGGCATTGCTCGAAGCCCGCCTGGCCGCCGGTACCGACGCCCGCAAGACCAAGACCGCGGCCACCGCGCTTGCCGAGACATTGCCCGGTGCCGCCGTCATCGGCGATATCGACGGGCTCACCCAGCGGCTGCGCGCGATCATCGAACACTCCGACGAGGCCGCCGCGCACGCCAAGGAGGAGAAGGAACGCTCCCGGCACGAACAGACCGAGCGCAAGGAAGCCCTGGCCGCCGAGGCCGAGCAGATCGCCGCGGAATCCACCCAGTGGAAGGTCGCGGGCGATCGGCTGCGCGAGATCCTGGACGAGTGGAAGACCATTCGCGGGGTCGATCGCAAGGTCGACGACGCACTGTGGCGACGCTTCTCCAAGGCACGCGAGGCATTCAACCGCCGGCGCGGCGCACACTTCGCGGAACTGGATCGCGAACGCGCCTCGGCCAAGACGCATAAGGAAGAACTGTGCGTGCGGGCCGAGGAATTGGCCAACTCCACCGATTGGGCGGGCACCGCCGCGGTCTTCCGCGATCTGCTCGCCGAATGGAAAGCCGCGGGCCGCGCCCCGCGCGAAGCCGATGAACAGCTCTGGAAGCGCTTCAAATCCGCGCAGGACGTGTTCTTCGCGGCCCGCAATTCGGCCGCCTCGGAGCGGGACGCCGAATTCGAGGAGAACGCGCACTCCAAGGAAGAGCTGCTGCTGCACTACGAGAACCTGAATCCGGAGACCAACCTCGACTCCGCTCGCGCCGCGCTGCGCGATCTGCAGGAGAAGTGGGACGCCATCGGCAAGGTGCCGCGCGAGCGCATCCACGATCTGGAGGCGCGACTGCGCGCGGTGGAGAAGCGGGTGCGCGATGCCGTGGACGCGCAGTGGCGGCGCAGCGACCCCGAGGCCATGGCCCGCGCGGCGCAATTCCGGGAGCGGGTGGCGCAATTCGAGGAGCAGGCCGCCAAGGCACAGGCGGCCGGTAAGACCCGCGATGCGGAGAAGGCACTGGAACAGGCCAAGCAGTGGCAGGAATGGGCCGAAGCCGCCGAGGGCGCGGTCAGCCAGCGCTGAGACTTTCGCGTGAACGGTCCGAGGGCAATCGATCCTGTTGCCCCCGGGCCGTTTTCGTTTCGCTGTGCAGCCATGCGGCCGCGACGGCGAACAGCGCGAGGGTGAGCCAGATATAGGCGTTATGGGACAGGATCGCGTAGCGGCCGTGCGCCGGCATATCGAAGACGCTGCCCAGGCGCAGGCCCAGCAGGTCCAAGACGCCGCCGGAGGAGACCGCGAAGACCACCAGCAGTACCGCCGGCGCGAACAGGCCGCCCCGGCGCAGTGCGAGATCGGCCAGGTAGATCAGCAGCGGGGCCAGCCAAACCCAGTGGTGTATCCAGCTGAACGGGGATACCGCGGTGCTGGTCAGCCCGCAGAGCACCACGGCGGGCAACTCCCGGCCGGTCGCCGAGAACCGGCGGGCCAACCACAGGCATACCGCGACAATGGCGAGAGCGCCTGCGAGCCACAGCAATTGGAGTCCGGCACCCGAGCCCAGGCTGCGCGCGATCAAGCCGCGCAGCGTCTCGTTCTGCGGATTCGCCGGTACGCCCACCCGGGCCGGATCGGCGAACGCACCGCTCCAGAAGGTCCACGAATCCTTGGGCAGCACAGCCAATCCCACGATCATGGTGGCGACCAAGGCGCCGATCGCGGTGGCGGCGGCCCGGAATCGGCGCGTCACCAGCAGGTAGAGCACGAAAAACAGTGGGGTGAGCTTGATTCCGGCCGCGATACCGGTCAGCACACCCTTCCAGCGGGAGGAATCGGGCAGGCTCATATCCGCCAGCACGATGAGCAACAGCAGGATATTGATCTGACCGAATGCCATGGATTCGCGAATCGGCTCACACCACAGCAGGATTGCCGCGCTCGACAGCGCCAGCAGCGCCATCCGGCGATCACGCCGGTAGCCGAGCATCGACAGGGCCACCCATCCCGACGCGGCGAGAATCGCGAAATTGCCCAACTGTCCGACCCAGGTGAACACGGTGCCGTGCAACGCCACCAGCGGGACGAACAGCAGCGCCGAGAACGGCGTGTAGACGAATTCCCACACCCCGCGGGTACTCCCCCGCAGCGGACTGTCATAGACCGACACCCCGTCCACCACGCGTTGCGCCGCGATCTGATAGGTGCCCAGATCCATCAGATGCGTCATCATCTGCGTATTGACGGCCACCTGTTCGAGGTAGCGCCACCCGGCGAGTAGGCCGAGCACCGCGAAGGCGCACACCACCGCCGCGGGAATCGTGCGCCGCTCCGGCACCACACTGTTCGTGTCCGCGAGCCGCTCGACTCCCACTGACATGCTGCCTCCACCGATACCTGGTCTCCGCTTGCCCGAACCACCGTAGTGACGGATGCCCGGGCGCGCACACCGCAAACCGGTTCGTTTGTCTCGCGCACAGCGGCCGTCCCGACCCGGCCGGTGATCACGCTCGCCGACTGACTCGGCGGATTACCTTGGGGCGCAAATAGATCGAGGTCGGGACCGAGGTCCGGTTAGGCTCGCAGGATGGGACCGACGCGGGAAACACTGGTCGCGCATCTGATGGCGACCGGTATGGCGGGGCAGGTGGCGACGCCCCGGGAGAACAATCTGGATCACTACCAGCGGCTGGCCTACCGGGATCCGGACTATATGTTCGGATTGAATCCGGGGCCGCGCTGGGAGGATCCGGCCGAGATCCTGGAATTGATGGCGCGCAAGGTCGGAGTGGATCCGCGCCCGCAGTTTCACCGGGGCGTCGACACCATCGATCCCGAACTCACCGCGTCCGCGCTGGATCGATACGCGGAACGATTCCAACAGGCGGTGCGCGAACGGCAACGGGTGTTGTTCGCCACCGGACATCCACGCACCCTGGCCCGCCTCTATCAACACCTTGCGGCCGCGCTGACCGAGGCGGGCGGGACGATCGTCCGGGCGGGCGCGGGCGCCGGCTACGACGGGTACACCCGGCGCGGCTGGCAGCGCCTGGAGGTCGACTTCTTCCTCGGCGTCGCGACCATCGGAGACTCGGTCGGCCCGGTGCACACGCATTCGGATCGGCCGATCCGCCTGGTACTGGCCGCACTCGAGAAGGCGGGCGAGGCGCGCCCGGATCTCGTTGTCGCCGACCACGGTTGGTGCGGCGGCGCGGCCTACGCCGGAATCGACGCCATCGGCTTCGCCGACTGCAATGACCCGGCGCTCTTCGTCGGTGAGGAGGAGGGCACGGTCGCGGTCGCCGTTCCGCTAGACGACGGCATCGACGAAGAGGAATACGACCTGCTCGGCGAATACATCCTCACCAGCCGCCCATAGCTACACACCCGACCCCGTCATCCCGGCATGCTTTTGGCCAGGATCCACACTGGCAGCGTCACAACAGGTTTGGTGGATCCCGGCCAAAAGCGCGCCGGGATGACGAGAAGTCGGACGCCGGGATGACGAGAAGTCGGACGCCGGGATGACGAGGCCTCAGCCGGTGATGATCTCGTGGCGGGTGATGCGGTGGGAGCGGCGGTATTCGCTCGGGGAGACGCCTACCTCGCGCCCGAAATGGGTGCGCAGGTTGGCGGCGCTGCCGAGACCGCAGCGGTCGGCTACCACATCCACCGGTAAGTCGGTGCGTTCCAACAGTTCCCGGGCGCGGATGACGCGCTGGGTGAGCAGCCATTGCAGTGGGGTGCCGCCGATTTCGGCGTGGAAGCGGCGGGCCAGGGTGCGTTCGCTGGTATTGGCGTGGCGGGCCAGGTCGGTGACGGTGAGGGGCTGATCCAGGTGGTGGATGGCCCATTGCAGGGTTGCGGACAGGCCGGAATCGGCGGGATAGGCGGGGACCGGGGATTGCAGGTATTGGGCCTGTCCCCCGGCCCGATGCGGTGACACCACCAGGTGGCGGGCGGCGGCATTGGCCGCGCCCGAGCCCAGATCCTTGCGAATCAGGTGGATGCACAGGTCCATTCCGGCCATGGTGCCCGCGCTGGTGAGGATGCGGCCGTCATCGATGTAGAGCACGGCGGGATCGATGTCCAGGTGCGGATAGCGCTCGCGCATGGCGTCGATATGCCGCCAGTGCGTGGTCATGCGACGGCCGTCGAGCAGACCCGCCTCGGCGAGTACGAACGCGCCGGTGCAGAGCGAGACGATGCGCGCGCCTGCCTCGTGCGCGGTGCGCACGGCCTCGACCAGATCGCGGGGCGGGGCCTCGCGCACGTTCGGCGTGGACGGGATGACCACCGTATCGGCGCGGATCAGATCGTCGTAGTCATGAGCCGTCAACGCCACGAACGGATCTCGCAGCGTGGCGGTGGCGGCGTCGCGGGGGCCGCAGAGTTGGAAGCGGTACCAGCGGTGCGGGTCGACGCCCAGGGGCGGTTCGTGGAAGACCTGATACGGGATGGCGACCTCGAAGACCGGCATGCCGGGAGCCACGGCGACGGCGAGGGTTCCGGGTTCTTTGAGCGTTCCGGGATCGTTGAGGGTCCCGGGGTCATCGAGCGTGCCGGGTTTGTCGAGTGTGCCGGGGTTGTGCGGCTCCATATTTCCACGGTAAACCCGAGCGCTGTCAGAAATCTAGCGCATCATGGCATTCCTGCCACTGGTTGCCGGAATGACTGTCTCGGATAGTCGAATTCATGACAACGACGACCGAAGACGAAGCAGCTCAGCGGTCCGAGACGCCGCTCGCGGGGCGGTACCGAATGCTCGCCATCGCCGGTATCGCCCAATTTCTCGCAATACTCGATCTTTTCGCGGTCACCGTCGCGTTTCCGGCGCTGCGGGAATCGTTCGACAGCTCGACCGGTGCGGTGTCGTGGACCTTGAACGCGTACACGATCGTGATGGCGGCGCTGCTGGTTCCCGCCGGGCGGCTGGCCGACGATACCGGGCGCAAGCGCGGATTCCTCATCGGCATAGCGCTTTTCGGGCTGGCGTCGATCGCGTGCGGGACCGCGCCGAATCTGGCCGTACTGCTCGTCGCGCGCATCACACAGGCGGCAGCGGCGGCGCTGCTGGTGCCGACCGGACTGGGACTGGTGCTGCCCAGCTTCCCGCGCCGGGAGCATGCGACGGTCATGGGCATCTGGACCGCCATCGCGGCCGCCGGCGGGGCCAGCGCGCCGGTGCTGGGTGGACTGCTGTTGCAGGCCGGGTGGCGGTGGATCTTCTTGCTGAACGTGCCGTTCACGGTGGTGGCGTTCGTGCTGGGCCTGCGGGTGCTGCCCGATATCGCACCGGGTGTGCGACGGCGGCTGGATCCCCTTGGTGCACTGCTCATTCTGGGCGCGACGGCGGGATTCACCACGGTGTTCGTGCAGGCGGACACCTGGGGTTACACGGGGGTGGCGACCCTCGGCATGCTCGTCGCCGCAATCGGCCTGGCCGTGTGGTTCGCCGTGCACATCCGACAGCACCCCGATCCGGTGGTGAGCCCGGTTGTGCTGCGGCACAAGCTATTCCGGATCGCCGCGCTCGGAGTGTTCTGCTACTACCTGGCTTTCGCGGCCATGATCCTGGAGATCACGCTGTTCCTCACCGAACGACTGCACTATTCGGTGCTCGCGGCCAGTCTCGGTGTGGCTCCCCTGCCGATCAGTTGCCTACTGCTGTCGCCGTTCTCGGGCAGGTTCATCGCGCGCTTCGGTGCTCGCGCCTCGGCGGCACTGGGTGGTGCGTGCCTGGCGGCCGGTGCCGCGTGGTGGGCGGTGGTCAGCGGATTCACCGACTCCTACGCGCTGATCATCCTGCCCGGCGGGATACTCGCCGGAGCCAGCACGGCGCTGCTGCAACCGCCGCTGTTCGGTTCGGCGGCGCTGCTGCCCGCCGCGGAGACCTCGCTCGGCTCGGGCACGCTCATGATGGCGCGGCAGACCAGTTCCGCACTGGGCGTTGCCATTCTGACCGCGATCCTGGGTGCGGGCGCACACCACACCCTCGGTGAATTCCGCGCGGGCTGGCTCTTCATGACGGTCGTGGGCATCGCCGCGATGTTCGCGGGCCTGGCCTACCGACCGGATCGGTGAGGACTACTTATCGCCGAAGAGGCGGCGGTGGTCGCGTTCCTCGGCTTCGGCGGCGGCGATGCGGCGCTGTTCCTCGGCGGCCAGGTGCACCGTGGTGCGGCTCCAGACCACGCGAATCCAGTGGAAGGTCAGCACCATGATCACGATGGTGGACAGGATCAGGCCGATGCCGGGGCCCGCGCCGTGATAGTTGCCGAGGCCGGGGGTGTTGCGATGCCAGATGGAGAAGACGCCGAAGACGCTGCCGATGGCCGAGCCCGCGACCGCGATCCACGCCAGCGCCCAGCGGCGGGTGGCCAGGGCCAGCAGGGAGAAGCCGATACCGAAGACGACCACGAACCATTCGAAGACCCGTGACGGCAGGCCGATGTGCTCGGCCTTGGCCGCCGCGTCGTAGAGGATCACATCGAAGCCGCGCGCCTGTCCGGCATGCGGCAGCACCAGCGAGAACAGCAGCAGGAACACCGCACCCGCGACCACCATCGCGCGTACGCCCGGGTCGATCTCCCCCGCGATCTTGCGCTCGACGGCCTCCAGATCCGCGCGGAACTGCTCGAAGTCCTGACTGTTCTCCGCCGACTTCATGGTCTCCTCATTCGCCTCGGGCGCATCCGCACGCGCCGAATCTGATTGTGCCGCTGAGTCTTCCGCCGCATCCGCAGGGCCGTGCCCTGCATCCGTACCCGGCGCGCCGCCATCATGATCGAGCGCGGCGGCATCGTCGCCATGTTCCGGACGCGGTTCATCATGACCTTTTCCGGCATGCGCGGAACTGTGGTCGGGGCCGTTCGGCTGCTGCTCGGTCATCTGTGGTGATCCTGAGTCATGCGGGAGTGGGGTCGACCCATCATGCCCCGCCCCGGATTCCGACTACTACGCGGTGTCGGAATCAGGACGCGATCAGGCACCGCATTCGGTGCCGCAGCCGGAGGCGGCGGCCGCGACGACGAGCGGCTTGCCGATGCCGGGCAGGCCCAGGCCGACGCCGATGGGCGCGGTCTTGGGGGTGATGCCACGCTCGTGGGCGTCGCCCGCCGCCGTGCGGCGGTGGGATTGGATCGGGGCGTCGGCGATGAGGTGGTGGGGGGCCGCTTCGGTGATCGCGACGGTGACGATATCGCCGGGGCGGATTTCCGAACCCGCGGGCAGGTCGGCGGTCGGGCGGAAGTGGACCAGGCGGCCGTCCCGGGCGCGACCGCTCATGCGGGCGGTGGCGGCGTTCTTCTTGCCCGCGCCCTCGGCGACCAGCAGTTCGACCGTGGTGCCGATCAATTCGCGATTGGCCTCGAGGGACACCTCCTCCTGTAGGGCGATGAGTCGCATATAGCGCTCCTGCACCACCTCTTTGGGAAGCTGATCGGGCATCTCCGCGGCGGGCGTGCCGGGGCGGATCGAGTACTGGAAGGTGAAGGCGCTGGTGAAACGCGCCTGCCGCACCACATCCAGGGTCGCCTGGAAATCTTCCTCGGTCTCGCCCGGGAAGCCGACGATGATGTCGGTGGTGATCGCCGCGTGCGGCATGGCCGCGCGCACCTTCTCGATGATGCCGAGGAATTTCGCGCTGCGGTATGACCGCTTCATGGCCCTGAGCACGCGATCCGAACCCGACTGCAACGGCATATGCAGCTGCGGGCACACATTCGGGGTCTCGGCCATCGCCTCGATCACGTCATCGGTGAATTCGGCCGGATGCGGGGAGGTGAAGCGCACCCGCTCCAGGCCCTCGATGCTGCCGCAGGCGCGCAGCAGTTTGGCGAACGCGCCGCGATCGCGCTCCTCGGTCGGATCGGCGAAGGAGACGCCGTAGGCGTTCACGTTCTGCCCGAGCAGCGTCACCTCCATGACGCCCTGATCGACCAGCGCCTGCACCTCGGCGAGCACATCGCCGGGGCGGCGGTCGACCTCTTTACCGCGCAGCGCGGGCACGATGCAGAACGTGCAGGTGTTATTGCAGCCCACCGAGATCGACACCCAGCCGGCGTACGCGGATTCGCGCTTGGCGGGCAGCGTGGACGGGAACGCCTCCAGCGATTCGATGATCTCGACCTGGGCCTGCTGATTGTGGCGGGCCCGCTCCAGCAGCACCGGCAGCGAGCCGATGTTGTGAGTGCCGAACACCACGTCCACGTACGGCGCCTTCTTGACCACGGTGTCGCGGTCCTTCTGCGCGAGGCAGCCGCCGACGGCGATCTGCATGCCCGGGCGCTCGGCCTTGATCGGCGCGAGGTGGCTGAGCGTGCCGTACAGCTTGTTATCAGCGTTCTCGCGGACCGCGCAGGTATTGAACACGACCAGGTCGGCGGTATCGCCGGTACTTGCCTTGACGTATCCCGCGTCTTCGAGCAGGCCCGAAAGTCGTTCGGAGTCGTGCACATTCATCTGGCAGCCGTAGGTGCGCACCTCGTAGGTGCGCGCATCCTGCTCGGCAACCGCGTCATGTGCTGAAACCTGCGCCAACGAATTCACCCAATCAGGGTAATGGCTGGGCTCTCGGGGCCATAAACCCCGTCCGATGCTGGTGACCTGCGTCTCCGCGATCACCGGGGTATCAAACCCGGGTTACGGGAGGGTGTCGAGTCAAGGCACAGTACCGGTGTTCCCACCGAAGACGAGCATTTCGGGCACAGTGCCTCTAAGGTCACAGGTCATGACCGACGCGCCTGTTTCCATCAGCAAGTCCGCGCCGATGATCTCGATGCGGAGTGTGGACAAGCACTTCGGCTCGCTGCACGTGCTGCGTGACATCAATCTCGAGGTGCCCACCGGGCAGGTCGTGATCGTGGTGGGACCTTCGGGTTCCGGCAAGTCGACCCTGTGCCGCACCATCAACCGACTCGAGACCATCGACTCCGGTGAAATCGCCGTCGACGGGGTGAAACTGCCCGAGGAGGGTAAGGCGCTGGCCAAACTCCGCGCCGACGTCGGCATGGTGTTCCAGTCCTTCAATCTGTTCGCGCACAAGACGATTCTGGAGAACGTCATGCTCGCGCCCGTGAAGGTGCGCGGCACCGACAAGGCGCAGGCCCGCACGCACGCCATGGAATTGCTGGAACGGGTCGGGATCGCCAATCAGGCGGACAAGTATCCGGCGCAGCTGTCCGGCGGACAGCAGCAGCGCGTGGCGATCGCGCGTGCGCTCGCCATGAATCCCAAGGTCATGCTGTTCGACGAGCCCACCTCCGCGCTGGACCCGGAAATGGTGTCCGAGGTGCTCGAGGTGATGGTGCAGCTGGCCAAGGACGGTATGACCATGGTCGTGGTCACGCACGAGATGGGATTCGCGCGCCGCGCGGGCAATCGCGTGCTGTTCATGGCCGACGGGCAGATCGTCGAGGACACCGATCCGGACTCGTTCTTCACCGCACCCAAATCCGATCGCGCCAAGGACTTCCTCGGCAAGATCCTGAGCCACTGACGTTTCCCTACAGACGTTTCCCTACAGAGAAGGACTCTCGATGAGGTTCAACCAGGTACTCAAGGTCGCGGTCGGCGCGCTGGCGCTAACGGTCGTCGCCGCCGGTTGTGGTGGCGGCAGTGATAAATCGGCGCAGCAGAACGCGGCGAGCGGCAAGCTGACCGTGGGCATCAAGTACGACCAGCCGGGTCTGGGCCTGCACAACAAGGACGGCTCGTTCAGCGGTTTCGATGTGGATGTGGCCAAGTACGTGGCCGATAAGCTGGGCGTGAAGCCGGAGAACATCACCTTCAAGGAAGCGCCGTCGGCGCAGCGCGAAACGCTGATCCAGAACGGTCAGGTCGATTTCATCGCCGCGACCTACTCGATCACCGATAAGCGCAAGGAGAAGGTCGATTTCGCGGGGCCGTACTACCTGACCGGGCAGTCGCTGCTGGTGCGCTCGGACAACACCGATATCACCGGCGCGGATTCGCTCAACGGCAATAAGAAGCTGTGCTCGGTGAAGGGTTCCACCCCGGCACAGAACGTGAAGGACAAGTACGCCAAGGACGTTCAGCTGCAGGAGTACGACACGTACTCGCTGTGCGTCGAGGCGCTCAAGTCCGGGTCGGTCGACGCGGTCACCACCGATGACATCATTCTGCGCGGTTACGCGGCGCAGTCGCCGGGTGCGCTGAAGGTGGTCGGCGCGCCGTTCACCACCGAGAAGTACGGCATCGGCGTCAAGAAGGGCGATGCCGAATTCCGCGGCAAGGTCAATGACGCCATCGAGGCCATGATCACCAGCGGCGCCTGGAAGGCGGCACTGGAGAAGAACTTCGCCGGAACCGGTTTCGAGATCCCGGCGCCGCCGCAGGTCGACCGGTACTGAGTTGAGCAGGCGTGCCGGGCGGTGAATTCGCCCGGCACGCTTTCTATTTCGAACGGAGGGGCTCGGGCGCCGTGTTCAACTTGATCTCGGACTACCACACCCAGCTGCTGGACGCGTTCTGGGTGACCATCAAACTGACGCTGTATTCGGCTGTGCTGGCACTGGTTCTGGGCACGATCGTGGCCGGAATGCGGGTGGCGCCGGTGCCGATCGCGCGGTTACTCGGCACGGCCTACGTCAATGTCTTTCGTAATACGCCACTTACGCTGATCGTCATTTTCTGCTCGATCGGGTTGTATTCGACGCTCGGTGTCAAACTCGCCGCGGCGGGGCCGAATGACCTGGCGGAGAACAATTTCCGCTTCGCGGTGCTCGGATTGGGTGTGTACACGGCGGCTTTCGTGTGCGAATCGCTGCGGGCGGGCATCAATACGGTGCCGCTGGGGCAGTCCGAGGCGGGTCGCTCGCTGGGGCTGACCTTCCTGCAGAATCTGCGACTCGTGGTGCTGCCGCAGGCATTTCGCGCCATTATCGGCCCGCTCGGGAGTGTGTTCATCGCACTGACCAAGAATTCCACCGTCGCCTCGGTGATCGGCGTCGGCGAGGCCGCGCTGCTGATGGACACCATGAACGAGAACGAGGCCGCACCACTGGCCATCGGCGCGATCTTCGCGCTCGGCTTCGTGGTGCTGACCCTGCCGGCCGGTCTGCTGTTCGGCTGGCTGGCCAAACGATATGAGGTGGCGCGATGAGCTCGGCATCGGTTCTCTACGACGCGCCGGGCCCCCGCGCGCGGCTGCGCTACCGGATCTACGGTGGCGTGGTCGTGGTGATCGCGGCGGCGGTGCTGTGGTTCGTCTACGACGCGTTCGACAGCAAGGGGCAGTTCGAGGCGGCCAAGTGGAAGCCCTTCCTGGAAGGGGACATCTGGTCCACGTATCTGCTGCCGGGTCTGCGCGGAACCATCGAGGCGGCCGGGCTCTCGATCGTGTTCGCGCTGGTGATCGGCATGGTGTTCGGCATCCTGCGGCTATCCGATCATCGCAGCGTGCGGATCTTCGCGGGAACGGTCGTGGAGGTGGCGCGGGCCATCCCGGTGCTGATCCTGATGATCTTCCTGTTCGCGATCTTCTCGCAGAACAATGTGTTCCCGTCGGATCAATTGGCGCTGGCCGCCGTGGTGACCGCGCTGACCGTCTACAACGGATCGGTGATCGCGGAAATCGTGCGCTCGGGTATCCGGTCCCTGCCGCGCGGCCAATCCGAGGCCGCCGTGGCCCTGGGCCTGCGTAAGAACCAGGTCATGCGCCTGGTGCTGCTCCCCCAGGCGATCACCGCCATGCTGCCCGCCCTGGTCTCGCAAATGGTGGTGGCGCTGAAGGATTCGGCCCTGGGCTACCAGATCACCTATGTCGAAGTCGTCCGCGCCGGTAAGCAACTCGGTGCGGCCGAACAGAACACCATCCCCGCCCTGCTGGTGATCGCGGTGATCATGATCGCCCTCAACTACACCCTCAGCGTGATCGCCACCCGCCTGGAACGCTGGCTCCGCACCCGCAAGCGCGGCAGCCGAACGGCCCTGCCCGCCAACACCACCACCGCGGCCCCCGGTATGAGCCTCACCTGACGCCCGCGGCTGACCCCGGGGCGGATAAACCTGACCCGGGGTCAGATCCCGACTTCGGGCCAATGTGCCCGAGCCTCGGACAACAACCGCCCCCACCTCGCATACTGCTGATATGAGCGAAGCCGACAGCGCCCGAAGACAATTCCGTCTCGGCCTGCTCCTGCTCGCCCTCGCCACCCCGATTGCCGCCGTCTGCACCGCCCTGGCCGCAGCCCTGGGCGCCCTCCTGCTCGCAGACGCCCGCAAACGCCTCAACCCCCCAACCCCCCTCCCCACCCCGAGAACCAACCCCCGCTCGGCAAGCCCCCGCCCAACCCCCCGAGCCGACTCCCGCCGCCCCCGCCGCGGCCCCCGCCAACACGGCCGAGTCCTCAACTGACCAGCATCGCGGCCAGATCGTAGGCTCGCGCGAACTCCCCGGCCCATTCGGCGGCATGGTCTCTTTCGAAAGCCCGAAACAGCCTGTCCCGCACCTCCTCCCGCCGCAGCCACGCAGTCACACGGTCCATCCGATCGGGTCGATACATCACATCCCGCACGATTTCCGCGAGATGCCGATCAGCGGCAATTCCCGAGGTCGATTCCCAGGCCACCAGATATGGCGCAGGGTCGAACCCAATCACTCCGATGCCGCGCAGGAACTCGGCCGCGCTCGTGAATGCCCCCACCCCGGCGGGAAATTCAGCCAGCACCGCAGCCCACACGCTTTCCAGAAACTCCTCGATCGCGGACTGCTCGGCACGCGGCCAACTACGCCAGTGCTCCTGTGTCAGCTTCCCCAGCACGATCTCCGGATCGAGCTCATCAGAGGTGACCAGTCGCGCCAGCAAGAGCGGCACAAGGGATTTCACGTCAGCACGGTCACCGACGGTATTGCCGAGTTTGATTGCGAGCCAGTACAGATCCGCGTCCTCGACTCGAACCGGTGGACCGCAGTGCGGGCAGCGGTCGAGGACCGCTCTGCGCGGATACGCCGCGAACGCCTGAGCTACAGCCGCCAGGGCAATCTCAACCGAATCCGCCACCTACCGATCCTCGCATCAGGTGCAGCTCAAAGACCAAGACATAAAAGGCAAAAGCGCCTGGACAAGAGGTGCCCAAGGTTGTGTGTCGCGAGGGGTAACCATCACCTGCCAGCCAGGCCGGTAGCGGGAATTGCGTTGCCAACCGGTGGCTCGAGCCGGGTACGGCGGACGAGCCGAAAATTCTTGGCCATCTGCCGAACCCCGTTGGAAGGAAGATTCGCGGGTAGTCCGCTACGGAGGCCCCGGGACCAGAGGGTCAGCGGCGGTCGGGGTCGGCGGCGGCCAGTTCGGCTTTGACGATGGTGTAGGCGGTGGATTGGTTGTAGCCGCGGCGGGCGAGCATGCCTACGAGGCGGGTTATTGCCTTTTGGCGGTCCAGGTTCGGGGGGAAGGTGCGGAGTTTGCGGCGGACCAGGTCGACGGCCGGGTCGGAGTCCGTCTCTTCCGATGCGGAATCCTCCGGGTCGTCGGCGATGATGGCTTTGCCGAATTTGTAGGTCGGGCGATTGTGGGCCGGTGTGGATTTGGCGAGTTTGGGTGCCTTCGACAGGCGGGGTGAGGCCGAGTCGTCCGGGCTGAGATCCGCGTCTTCGGCGGCGGCCCCGCGGGTTCCGATGCGTGATCGGGTGAGGCCGCCGGGTGATTCTGTCGACGCCTCATCCGACTGATCGGGAGGGGTGCGGCGGGAAGGCTGGGGTGGGGGTTTGCGGGTGTCGGTGAGACCGGCGGCCGCTACCTCGGGGGCCACCACCGCGAAGGCGGTGCCGGGGTTGTAGCCGCGGCGGGCGAGCATTCCGACCAGGCGGGTGATCGCCTTTTGGCGCTCCATGTCCTCCGGGAAGGTGCGGAGTTTGCGACGCACCAGGTCGGCGGCGCGGGCGAGTTCGTCATCGGAGGTGATGGTGGAGAGTGCCTCGTCGGCGACTTCCTGCGCTATGCCCTTGCGGCGGAGTTCCTCCGCGAGCGCCTTCTTGCCCTTGCCGGAGTAGGTGTGGCGCGAGTAGACCCACTGCTGGGCAAAGGCCGCGTCATCGACGAGGCCGACTTCGGTGAGGCGATCCAGCACCTGATCGGACACCGCGGTCGAGAAGCCGCGGGCGGCAAGCTTATCCGCCAATTCGAATCGACTGCGCGCACGATCGGTGAGCAGCCGCAGGCAAATCTCCTTGGCCTGCGCCGGTTTACCACCGTCGGGCAGCGGCTCCACCGGCTGCCCCGGACGACGCCCCCGCTGAGAACGCCGCCCCCGACCGGATCCCCCGTCCGAGCCTGAGTCTGTCCCGGACCGCCTCGAATCCGACTCGCCCCCAAAGGATTCCCCATCACCCCGGCGTCGGCGACGCCGACCGTTGAACTCGCCGTCGGCGGAGTCGGCATCACGCGAACGCCGACCATCCGACTCACCATCGGCAAAGTCGGCACCACGCGAACGACCATGGCGGCCATCCGACTCACCATCGGCGGAGTCGGCATCGCGCGAACGAGCACGGCGGCCATCCGACTCGCCATCGGCGGAGTCAGGGTCGGCATTGTCACGCCGGGCACGGCGGCTATTCGGCTCGTCGCCAGAGGGTTCCGTGTCATCACGGCGGGCGCGCGTGGAAGCGGTGCGGCGGGTGGAGGATTGGGTCCAGCCGCCGGTGCCGGAATCGGATTCGGACCAGAGTTGCGAAGTATCGGCCGCACCGGACCACGGGTCACTCGAGGCGGATTCCTCCCAGCGGGAGGGGGCGGCGGAGGCACCGCTGTCATCCCACTTGCTGGGGGCATCCCAAGCGCCACGACCGGAGGAACCGCCTGCGCCGGAGCCGTTTCGAGTCCTGGCACTTCCCGAACCGGAGCCGCCGGAGCCGGACGCGCCGCCCGCCCGCGCCGCGCGCTTGGCGCTGCGGGATTCGAGGGCGTCGAGTTGGCGGCGGAGGCGTTCTACGGCGTCGAGGCGGGAGTCCTCGGGCCCCGGCCGGGTGGGCCGGGGCTCGGGGGTGGTCCGGTCTGTCATGGGAGGTTAGAAGTCGGCGGGAGCCTCTTCGGCGGTGACGTCCGCGCCGATGCCGAGCTTCTCCTTGATCTTCTTCTCGATCTCGTCGCGGACATCGGTGTTCTCCAGCAGGAACTTGCGGGCGTTCTCCTTGCCCTGGCCGAGCTGGTCGCCCTCGTAGGTGTACCAGGAGCCGGACTTGCGGATGAAGCCGTGCTCGACACCCATATCGATGATCGAGCCTTCCTTGGAGATGCCGACGCCGTAGAGGATGTCGAACTCGGCCTGCTTGAACGGCGGCGAGACCTTGTTCTTGACGACCTTGACGCGGGTGCGGTTACCGACCGCGTCGGAACCGTCCTTGAGGGTTTCGATGCGGCGCACATCCAGGCGCACCGAGGCGTAGAACTTGAGCGCCTTACCACCGGTGGTGGTCTCGGGCGAGCCGAACATGACGCCGATCTTCTCGCGCAGCTGGTTGATGAAGATCGCGGTGGTGCCCGAATTGTTCAGGGCGCCCGTCATCTTGCGCAGCGCCTGGCTCATCAGGCGGGCCTGCAGACCGACGTGGCTGTCACCCATTTCGCCTTCGATTTCCGCGCGCGGCACCAGGGCGGCGACGGAGTCGATGACGATGATGTCGATGGCGCCGGAGCGCACCAGCATGTCGGCGATTTCCAGGGCCTGCTCACCGGTGTCGGGCTGCGAGACCAGCAGCGCGTCGGTGTCGACGCCGAGCTTGCGGGCGTAATCGGGATCGAGCGCGTGCTCCGCGTCGATGAACGCGGCCACGCCGCCCAGGGCCTGCGCATTGGCGACCGCGTGCAGGGCGACGGTGGTCTTACCGGAGGATTCCGGACCGTAGATCTCGACGACGCGACCACGCGGCAGACCGCCGATACCGAGCGCGACATCCAGCGAGATGGAACCGGTCGGAATCACCGAAATGGGCTGACGCACCTCTTCGCCGAGGCGCATGACCGCGCCCTTGCCGAAGCCCTTCTCGATCTGGGCGAGCGCGAGTTCCAGCGCCTTATCGCGGTCAAAAGCCTGTGGTGCCATCGTCTGGTTCCCCTTTTCGGCGGGTTGTCTTCGTGCTGTGGTTGGCGCTCACGTTAGAGGGCGGCACCGACAAGTTCCGACGACGAGCTTAAACGAACACCTGTTCGAGGCAAACACCACGCCCGCCGACACGCGGGACGGATATTTTCCGATCCCGGAATCAGCGGATCAGCGAGATCCGGTCGGTATCCATGAGCGCCTGCGCCTGCTTGAAGGTCCGCAGCGACGGTGTCACCTCCACATCCACGATCCCGTCGAGCGCGCCCAGCCGCTCGGTGACGAACCGGTACAGATGCGCGATATCGCGGCACACCACCGCCGCGGTCAGCGTGGTCGGCCCGGTGGTCGCCGCGACGTAGGTGACCTCCGCGTAGGTGGCCAGCGCGGACCCGACCGCGGTGAGATCGGCGGGCCGCACCCGCATCCAGATCGCCGCGCGCACCGCGTAACCCATGCGTTCGAGCGCGAAGTCGAGATCGAAATACAGCACACCGGATTCGACGAGCTCACTCATGCGCCGCGCGACCCGGGGCGCGCTCCAGCCGGTGGCCGTCGCCAGTTGTGCGTAGGGCGCGCGCCCGTCGCGGGCCAGAATCGCCAGCATCGCCTCGTCCTCGCGGGTCAGCGCGACCGGTTCGTCGAGTACCGCCGCGTCCCGTACCGGTTTGGCCGGACCCAGCGCCCGCAGTTGCTCGGCGGTGAACAACCGGCTGAAGCGCGGCCAGTCCTCATCCTGTTCGAAGCCGTGCATGACCTCGTACGCGATCAATCCAGTGACCTGCGGCGCGTTCGGAATTATCTTCAGTAGCAAGGCATCTCGCCGCTCGGCGGTGCGCGCCCGGCTGACGCACATCACCTCCGAACCGGTGGAGAGCAGCGAGACCCAGCTCAGTTCGGGCAGTCGCGCCAGCGCCTCGCCGAGCCGCAGGGCCGCGTTCGGCGTCGATCGGATGCGCAGGATCCAGCGCGCGTAGCCGAGGGGTACGACATTGACCTGCCCGGAGACGTGAATAATGCCGCGCTGCAACAGCGATCGATATCGCCGGGCCACGGTCTGCTCCGAAACATCCAGTACCGCCGCGAGTTTGGCGAAGGGGATGCGGGCGTCCACCACCAGCCCGTGGATGATTCGCCTATCGAGGTCATCGAGAATGGCAGATTCCTGAGTGGATTCGTCAGCCATAGGAAGAATCTAACGGAAATGCCGCTGTGAGTGTGCGAAATCCGGGCCACAGGCGACTCTGAACGCATAAATCGTTCGTTCTTTCCGTGGAGGCTCCCTCATGCGAAAATGGCTCCCCCTTTTCGCCGCGTGCCTGGGCACGCTCATGCTGCTCATCGACGTCACCATCGTGAACGTCGCCCTGCCCGATATGGCTGCCGACCTCGACACCGGACTGTCCGGCCTGCAATGGATCGTGGACGGCTACGCGCTCGCCCTGGCCGCGCTACTGCTGGTACTCGGCTCGCTCGCCGACCGGCTGGGCGCGAAACCCGTCTACCTGGCGGGGCTCGCCCTCTTCGCGGTGTCGTCCCTGGCGTGCGGAATGGCCGGGGACACTTCGATTCTCGTGCTCGCCCGGGTATTCCAGGGCATCGGCGGCGCGGCCATGTTCGCGACCACGCTCTCGCTGCTGCACGCCACCTATACCGGCCGCGATCGCGGTATCGCCTTCGGCGCGTGGGGCGCGGTGAGCGGTGCGGCGGCCGCGCTCGGCGTGGTGCTGGGCGGTGTGCTCACCGATCTGCTGTCCTGGCGCTGGATCTTCTTCGTCAATCTGCCGATCGCCGCGGTCACCATCGCGATGTCGATCGTCGTTTTCCCTGCCTCACAACGCAATTCGGGTCATCGCGTGGATCTGCCCGGCATGCTGGCGTTCACGGTGGCCGCGACCGGGATCACCTTCGGCATCATTCGCGGCGGCGAGCACGGCTGGGATGACGGCGGCGCGCTGACCACCCTGCTATTGGGCATTGCCGCCGCCGCGCTCTTCGTGCTCGTCGAATCCCGCAGTGCGGCACCGATGTTGCCGCTGCGCCTGCTCGGCAACCGCACCTTCGCCGGAACCCTGCTCGGCGCGTCCGGGCAGACCTTCGCGGCCTTCGCCGCCTCGCCGCTCATCTCGCTGTGGTTGCAGCAGCAGCTGCATATGAGCCCGCTGCGCACCGGCCTGGCATTGCTTCCCATGGCCGTAACGGCTTTCGTGGTGGCCGGTGCGACCGGGCGCTTCCTGCACGACGCCGCCGCGCAGTGGACCATCGGCGCGGGCCTGATCGTGATCGGTATCGGCGCGGGATTGCTCACCCTGGTCGACAGCGGATCCTCCTGGACCGCTTTGATTCCCGGCCTGGTGGTGATCGGCGCGGGAGCGGGTATCAACGCGCCGGCACTGGTGTCGACCGGCATGGCGGCGGTGCCGCCGCGGCAGAGCGGCACCGCCGCGGGTGCGGTGAACACCGCCCGCCAGCTCGGGCTGGCATTGGGAGTCGCGGTGCTGGGCACCGTATTCCGCAGTGGCGCGGGGGATGCTCGGCCGACTCCACCCGGACGATTCGTGGACGGACTGGACACCGCCTTCACCGTGGCGGGCGTGGTCGGCCTGGTATTCGGTGCGGTGGCGTTCGCACTGCTGCGCAGGACACAGGTGCAGTCACCGCCGGTGACTCCCGTGGCCGTGGCGGGGGGGGGGTTCGCCGAGCCGCCCACCCCCCCCCCCCCCCACAAAAAGGGTTCGCCCCAACGCTTCCCAAAAAACCACCGCCAAAAACTCCTAAAAACTGAGCACGGCCACGCACACCCCAACGC